>DXIQ01000010.1 GCA_019112785.1 Candidatus Blautia stercorigallinarum | reverse complement strand
CCGCGATATAGACGGGGCCTGTGGACAATTAAGAAAAAGTTACATTGATAAGAAAGAGGACTCGTAGGATGAAATCATATTCTGTAACAGATGTGGGACAGAAGCGCCAGGTGAATCAGGACTACATATTTGCCTCTGAGGAGCCGGTGGGAAATCTTCCGAATCTTTTTGTGGTTGCAGACGGTATGGGCGGTCATAAGGCAGGAGATTTCGCGTCCAGTTATGCAGTTCAGATCCTGCTTCATTCAATTCTGGAAGATGAAAATCAAAATCCCATTATTATTATCCGGCATGCCATTGAAGAGGCCAACCGGAAAGTTCTGGAAGAGGCAAATCTCCATGAGGAAATGTCCGGTATGGGGACCACAATGGTTCTTGTTACAATCGTTGATGATTATGCCTATGTAGCAAATGTGGGAGACAGCAGACTATATCTGATCGAGGACAGGATCGTCCAGATCACAAAGGACCATTCCCTGGTAGAAGAGATGGTCCGCAGGGGATTGATCACAAGAGAGGATGCGAAACACCATCCGGATAAAAATATTATTACCAGAGTCATCGGCATCGGACCGGAAGTTGAGGTGGACTTCTTTGATATCCATCTGAAGGGGAACAGCAGACTTCTCCTTTGCTCGGACGGTCTGTCCAACATGGTTTCAGATGAAGAAATCTGGAAGATCGCCGAGACCAGCAGTGATTTGAAAGAAATGGGCATGAGGCTTGTTTCTCTGGCCAATGAAAATGGCGGAAAAGATAATATAGCAGTGGTACTGGTACAGCCAGACACAAAAGAGGTGGAAGTATGTTAAATGTGGGAGTAATCATAGGAGAGCGTTATGAGGTTGTGAGCCGGATCGGATCCGGAGGCATGGCCGATGTATATAAAGCAAAAGATCATAAGCTGAACAGGTTTGTGGCCATGAAGGTCTTAAAGCCGGAGTTCAGCGCAGATACGAATTTTATCCGTAAATTTCAGAGAGAAGCCCAGGCGGCTGCAGGGCTTGCCCATCCCAATGTGGTAAATGTCTTTGACGTAGGGGAGGATCAGGGAGTTAACTACATTGTCATGGAGCTGGTAGAAGGCATTACCCTGAAGGAATACATTTCCAAAAAGGGAAGGCTGACTGTAAAGGAAGCTACCAGTATTGCCATTCAGGTTTCCATGGGTCTGGAGGCGGCTCATAACCGGAATATCGTGCACCGGGATATCAAACCCCAGAATATTATCATTTCTACAGACGGAAAGGTAAAGGTGACAGATTTCGGGATCGCCAGGGTGGCTTCTTCCAATACTATCAGTACCAATGCCATGGGTTCTGTACACTACAGTTCTCCGGAGCAGGTAAGAGGAGGATACAGCGACTTTAAGAGCGATATCTATTCTCTGGGTATCACCATGTATGAGATGGTCACCGGAAGGGTACCGTTTGACGGCGATACCACAGTTGCCATCGCCATTAAACATCTTCAGGACGAGATGGTCCCGCCTTCTCATTATGTGCCGGATCTGCCTCACAGCCTGGAGGATATTATCCTGAAATGTACTCAGAAGAGCCCTGACAGGAGATATAGTACACTGGCGGAGCTGATCAATGATCTGAAACATTCCCTCATTGATCCTGACGGGAATTTTGTAAATCTTTCCCCTCTGAGCAATCACGCCCAGACGATCATGATCACTCCTGAAGAGATGAAGGAGATCCAGAACAGCGGATATTCCAGGAACTCAGACTATGACGACGAGGATGAGGACGAGGAAGAAGAATATGATGACGATGATGAGGATGACGACGACGATGATGATGAAAGAGGCGGCATTAATACCAAGCTGGAAAAGGCAATGACAATCGGCGGCCTGATCATCGGCGCGGTGATCGTCTGTATACTGATATATTTTGTAGCTTCCGCAGCAGGGATCGTAGGAGGCTCCGACAACAGCGGACAGGATACCAAAACCCAGCAGGAAACTACAGCTGAAGAGGAAAAAGTAGCAGTTCCGGATCTGACAAACATGACTCCGGACGAAGCTCAGTCAACTGTAAATAGCCTGAGCCTGGGTCTTGCCAAAGGCGGGGAAGAAGCTTCTGACACAGTAGAGGAAGGAAAAATCTGCCGTCAGGATCCTGTGGCGGATACAGAAGTGGATCCCAACACTCAGATTACTTATTATGTGAGCACAGGGCCTGCTCAGGAGGAAACACAGACGGTAACCATTCCTACCGGCCTGGTGGGACAGTCTTTAAGTTATGTGCAGTCACAGCTTCAGGAGCTGGGATTAAATCCGGTAGTAGAGAAACAGGAGAGCGCTGATATAGATGTGGGAAATGTCATTTCTTTGAATCCTGAGGAAGGATCTGTTGTAGAAGAAGGGTCTGATGTGACAGTTGCGGTCAGCATCGGCGAGGGAACAGCTTACGCAGACGTGCCGAATGTAATCGGGATGTCAGAAGAAACAGCTGTATCTGCAGTGAAAGCTGTGAATCTGATCCCAAGCGTACAGTATGATTACAGTGCAGACGCAAGGGTAGGAATCGGAGAAGTCTTTGAGATCAGTCCGCAGGCAGGACAGAGTGTTCAGCAGGGAAGTATTATTACCCTGAAAGTCCTTACTGAGGAAACCCAGACAGATACTCAGTCAGAGGACACCAATACAGAGACTACAGATACAAGCACTGAAACCTCTGCATCTTCCGGCACATGGGCAACAAATGCAAATCTGAAGATCGGCGAGCCGGATAACTATGAAGGACAGCCGGTAAGACTGAGACTGGTACAGGGTTCTGATGACGCCCAGGGCGGCACCACGATCCTTCAGGATCAGCCCCTGACCTTTGATGAAAACGGCGAGTATGCGGTAGGACAGATCACAGGGCAGAGCGGGGAGTCTACAGGAACCCTCTACTTTGACGTGCAGGATGACAGCGGAAATTACACCACTATATGGAGCTATCCTCTGGAATTCAGCCAGCAGTGATCTGCAGGTACCGGAATTAAAAATTAATATGAAGAATGAACTGCTCGGGCAGAAAAGGCCGGAAGCCACCGGAAATATCTGCCGGGGCAGTTTTTTGTTTATGACAGAAAAGAGTGGGAGGAATCCTTTTATCGTCTGGTTGCCTTTCCAGACAAAAAAGTATATAATGACACCAGAGTTGAAAGTTTTCAGTTCTGGCAGCAGAGAATACAGAACAGGGAGGTAAGATGCAGGGAAGAATTATCAAAGGAGTAGGGGGATTTTATTATGTGGACACAGGAAATGGAGCAGTCTATGAGTGTCGGGCAAAGGGAATCTTCCGGAAAGAAAAACTGAAACCCCTGGTAGGAGATTATGCCCAGATCGAAGTGATCGATGAAAAAGAAAAAACCGGAAATGTGGTCAGGATCCTGCCCAGGAAAAACCAGCTGATCCGCCCTGCGGTAGCCAATATCGACCAGGCTCTGGTTATTTTCGCGGTAAAAGAACCGAATCCTAATTTTATGCTTCTGGACAGGTTTCTCATTACCATGGAACGGCAGGATGTGCCGGTGGTGATCTGCCTGAATAAGGAAGATCTGGGACAGGAGGAAGAAATACAGGAGATTGTAGAAATCTATTCTGCCTGCGGCTATCAGGTCCTTGTCACAAGCGCAGAGAAAAGACAGGGGATCCGGGAACTGGAGCAGATCCTGAAGGGTAAGACAACTACTGTGGCCGGTCCCTCGGGAGCCGGAAAGTCTTCCCTCACAAATCTGCTGGCCCCTCATGTGCAGATGGAAACAGGGGAGATCAGCAGGAAACTGGGAAGAGGAAGACATACCACCCGGCATTCTCAGCTGATACCCATCGATGGAGATACTTATCTTATGGACACTCCGGGCTTTACTTCTTTTTATGTGGAAGATATGGAAAAAGAAGAACTGCGCTATTATTTTCCGGAATTTACACCTTATGAAGGCACCTGCCGTTTTCAGGGATGTACTCATACCCATGAGCCGGGATGTAAGGTGAAGGAAGCCCTCCAGGAGGGAAAGATCAATTCCAGAAGGTATGAAAATTATCTGGAGATTTATAAAGAATTAGAAGAGAAAAGGAGATACTGAGTTCATGGAATATCAATTATGCCCTTCGATCCTGGCAGCAGATTTCTGGCATCTGGGCGAGGAGATCAGACAGGTGGAAGAAGCCGGAGTGGAATGGCTTCACATTGACATTATGGATGGACATTTTGTCCCTACGATTTCTATGGGAGTTCCTGTTGTTACTTCCCTGAGAAAAGCTTCCAGGCTTTTCTTTGACGTACACATTATGGCTAAGGAGCCGGCTCATCTGGTAGATGAATTTGCCAGGGCCGGGGCAGATATGATCACCGTTCACGCAGAAGCCTGTGTGGATCTGGACCGCACCCTCAGACTGATCCATGAAAAAGGCTGCAAAGCGGGCATTGCTATTAATCCGGCAACACCTGTGTCCCTTCTGGAGGATGTACTGGAACTGGCGGATATGGTACTGGTGATGACAGTGAACCCGGGCTTTGGGGGACAGAAATATATTCCTTACTGCACAGAAAAGATCCGCCGGTTAAGGAAGATGGCCCAAAGCATGGGGAAAAAGCTGGATATTGAAGTGGATGGAGGGATCAACCGGGAAACCGTCCATACCGTGCTGGAAGCGGGAGCCAACGTGATCGTTGCCGGCTCGGCTGTATTCGGAGGAGACACCAGAGAGAACGCAAAAGCTTTGAAAGGAATTATCAAGGAATATGAAGGTAATACTGGTCTGCGGCGGTGAGATAGAGGACAGCTTTGCTCTGGCTGTTTTTGACAGAATCCGGCCGGATTGTATTATCGGGATTGACAGAGGACTGGAATTCTGTTATAAGTACAATATTGTCCCCCACTATATTCTGGGGGATTTCGACAGCATTTCTCCGAAAATACTGTCTTATTATGAAAATCAGGAGATACCGGTGAAACGGTACCGGCCGGAAAAGGATGCCACGGACACCAGGATCGGTCTGGAACTGGCCCTGAAGCTTGGCTGTACAGAGATCATCCTTCTGGGGGCTACAGGAGGAAGGCTGGATCATTATATGGCAAATCTGAAATCCCTGTTTCTCCCTATGGAACAGGGAGTACGGGCATGGATCCTGGACAGTCAGAATGCCATTACCTTATTGGATCGGGGAACAGAGATCCCAAAAGACCATCAGTTTGGAAAATATGTTTCTTTCTTCACTATGGGAGATAAGGTGGAGGGAGTGACCCTGAAGGGATTTAAATATCCTCTGAAGGATCATACCCTGGTAAATTCCGACGAGATCGGAGTCAGCAATGAGATCCTGGAAGAAAAGGCCGAGATCACTTTCCGGTCCGGCGTTGTTTTGATGATCATGTCGAAAGACAGAAATATACAGTAAAGAGAGGATTTTTCACTATGAAATTAGGAATCGTGGGACTTCCCAACGTGGGAAAAAGCACATTGTTTAATTCACTTACAAAAGCAGGGGCAGAATCGGCCAATTATCCCTTCTGTACCATTGATCCCAATGTGGGGATCGTGGCAGTGCCGGATGAGAGACTGAAGCTGCTGGGAGATTTTTATCATTCTAAGAAAGTAACTCCCGCAGTGATCGAGTTTGTGGATATTGCAGGTCTGGTAAAAGGAGCTTCCAAGGGAGAAGGTCTGGGAAACCAGTTTCTGGCAAACATCCGGGAAGTAGACGCCATTGTTCATGTGGTGCGCTGCTTTGAGGATGAGAATGTGGTCCATGTAGACGGTTCCATCGATCCTATGAGGGATATTGAGACTATTAATCTGGAGCTGATCTTCTCAGATCTGGAGATCCTGGAGAGAAGGATCGCAAAGACCACCAAGACGGCCAGAATGGATAAAGACGCAGCCAAGGAGCTGGAGTTTTTAAAGAAGATAAAAGCTCATCTGGAGGATGGAAAGCCGGCTTCCACTATTGAGCTGGAGGACGAGGACCAGGAAGGCTATATGAAAGAATATAATCTTCTTACTTATAAGCCGGTGATCTATGCGGCTAATGTATCGGAGGATGATCTGGCTGATGACGCCCAGTCCAATCCCCATGTACAGAAGGTGAGAGAGTACGCCAAAGAGACAGGCAGCGAAGTGTTTGCCCTGTGTGCGGAGATCGAACAGGAAATTTCAGAGCTGGAAGATGATGAGAAGAAAGAATTCCTGGAAGATCTGGGGATCAAACAGTCCGGCCTGGAAAAACTGATCGTAGCCAGCTACCGTCTGCTGGGACTTTTAAGTTTCCTTACTGCCGGAGAGGACGAGACAAGAGCCTGGACTATCAAGGTGGGTACGAAAGCACCTCAGGCAGCAGGAAAGATCCATTCAGATTTTGAACGCGGCTTTATCAAGGCTGAAGTGGTCAATTACCGGGATCTGCTGGAAAGCGGTTCTTATGCCGGAGCCAGGGAAAAAGGTCTGGTCCGTATGGAAGGCAAGGATTACGTGGTACAGGATGGAGATGTGATCCTCTTCCGGTTTAACGTATAAAATCCGGTAAAATCAGAAATCCTATTTTCATCTGTACAGACATCTTTTATATACGAAGAGAAAAGTTGTTAGTTTTATCTGCGGCCTGTATGTGCGCAGGATTGGTTACCAAAAGATTAATGTGGAAAGAAAGAACTGCAGGAGTTAATAAATGACACAGATAGAACTGAAAATAAAAATCGAAAATACCAGAGAAGATCTGAATGCTGCTATAGCAGGGAATATGACCAGGAGCCGGATACTGGATATCAGTCAGCTTCTGGACGGACTGATCGAAGAATATCTGGAAACAGACAGAAGTCTGAAAGGGGCCGGAGACGACCCGGTTTCCTGCCTGGGAGGCAGCCGGACAAAGGGCTGCTGAAAGGAATTTTCAGGAAAAAGAGACTGTTGCGTTTTACGCGGCGGTCTCTTTTGTATTGCGGAAAAAACATATGTTCCTCTTGCGTTTTCCCCTTTATTAGTATAGAATGGGCATATAAGTGGTAGAAAGTGGTGAAAAGTGGTAACGAATGGGTGGCTGATGGCAGAAGCGGCCCACAGATACCATGGAGGGCACGAAGGGGAGAATCGTATCCTCACGAAAGAAGGTGACATTCATATGTTCATGGGAGAGTACAGTCATACGATTGACGCAAAGGGGAGAATGATCATTCCTTCAAAGTTCCGGGAGGAACTGGGAGAAGAGTTCGTACTCACCAAAGGCTTAGACGGATGTCTGTCGATCTATCCCAAAGATGAATGGAAAAACTTTGAAGAAAAGCTGAAAGCTTTACCACTTAATGATAAAAATGCAAGAGCCTTCTTACGTTTCTTTGTAGCCAGTGCAACAATGTGTGAATTAGACAGGCAGGGGAGAGTTCTCGTACCACAGACGCTGCGGGAATTTGCCGGTTTAAGTAAAGATGTGGTGCTGACTGGCAATCTTACAAGGATTGAAGTCTGGAGTAAGGAAAAATGGCTGGAGAACAGCAATTATGAAGATATGGATGCCATTGCACAGGGTATGCAGGATATGGGCATTGTGATCTGACAAAGCCAGGAGAGAAAAATGGAATTTAAACACCAATCTGTATTACTGGAGGAGACTATCCGGAATTTAAGGGTAAAACCGGATGGGATTTATGTAGATGGAACACTGGGAGGCGGCGGACATTCCTACGCGGTATGTCAGCAGTTATCTGCCAAGGGGAGCTTGATAGGTATAGACCAGGATGAAGCTGCGATAAAGGCTGCGGGTGAGCGTTTAAAGGAATTCGGGGAGAATGTGACGATCATCCGCAGCAACTATTGCAACATGAAAAAAGAATTACAAAAGATAGGGATCACATCAGTAGATGGGATCATTTTAGATTTGGGGGTATCTTCCTACCAGCTGGACAACAAGGAAAGAGGCTTTACGTACAGGGAAGATGTCCCTCTTGACATGCGTATGGACCAGAGAAATCCCCGGACGGCCCGGGATATTGTAAACGGCTACAGTGAAAGAGAGCTGTACCGTATTATCCGGGACTACGGGGAAGATAAATTCGCAAAAAATATCGCCAAGCATATCTGTCTGTCAAGACAGGAAAAAGCTATAGAGACTACCGGGGAGCTGGCGGAGATCATTAAACATGCGATTCCCATGAAAATGAGAGCTGTGGGAGGACATCCGGCAAAGCGGACCTTCCAGGCGATCCGGATCGAGCTGAACCAGGAACTGGATGTTTTAAGGGACAGTCTTGATGATATGATCGACCTGCTAAGTGACGGGGGAAGGATCTGCATCATTACGTTCCATTCTCTGGAGGACAGGATCGTAAAGACCATTTTCCGGAGAAATGAAAATCCATGTACCTGCCCGCCGGATTTTCCTGTATGTGTGTGCGGGAAAAAATCTAAGGGAAAAGTGATCACCAGAAAGCCTATCCTTCCAAGTGAAGAAGAGCTGGAAAATAACAGCCGGTCTAAAAGCGCGAAGCTGAGGGTATTTGAGCGGGTGATAGAGTAAGGGCAGAAGGCCCGAAAGGGAGAGTTTCATGGCAAGTACAAGGAACCGAAACAAATACAACAACAGAAGAAAGCAGAGCTATACCGGTTACTATGAAGAAGGCAGCGCGGTACGGCGTTTGGAAGAGGTACCTGAACAGCCAAAAAAGGAACTGAGCAGACGGGCAAAACGAAATCGGGCAAAAAGTACCAGTATAAGCAGAGGCTATATTGTTTTTCTAAGTCTGGTATGTGCCCTTGCCACTGCAGCCTGTGTACATTATATTAAACTGACTGCCCAGGTAACTGCCCAGAGAAGTGTAGTGGCTGCCAGGGAACTGAAGTTAAATCAGCTGAAAGAAGATAATGATGCTTATTACAGCGAGGTGCTGACAAGCGTGGATCTGGATGAGATCAGGGACAAGGCTATCAACGAGCTGGGAATGCAGTACGCAACCGAGGATCAGATCCGGTATTATACACCGGGAAATAACAGCTACGTAAGACAGTACCAGGATGTACCGGAAAATTAAGCAGGTGAAAGATTGGATAAAAAGGAATCAAAGAAAAGAAAATTAACAAAGAAAATGAAACGAAAGCTGGCGGGGGTATTTGCAGTAACTCTGCTGGCTTTCGCCGGTTTACTGACAGGGATCACAGTAATAAACGCCAGAGAAGGAAACCGCTATGCCCAGCAGGTCCTTTCCCAGTCCCAGCAGCAGTATACCAACACTACCGTCCCTTTCAGGAGAGGAACCATCACAGACCGGAACGGGACCGTGCTGGCCAACAGTGTAAAGGTATACAATCTGATCCTGGACTGCCAGGCGGTAAATTATAATGATGATTACCGGGAACCTACCATTGAGGCCCTGGAAGAGTATTTTAATATTGACAGGGATACTATAGAAGGACTGCTGGATAATGAAGAGACCAGTTCCAGCCAGTATCAGATCCTGGAGAAAGAAGTTTCCATGGATGACAAGAATGCTTTTCAGGATGCCAATGAACTGCCGGAAGATGAAGAGGAACTGAAAGCTTTGTCCGAGGATGAAAGAAAGCGGAGAAGCAATGTCCAGGGTATTTATTTTGAAGATGACTATAAGAGAGTTTATCCTCTTAATAGCCTGGCCTGTGATGTGATCGGCTTTACCGATGCCGGAAACACCGCGGACTGGGGACTGGAAGGATATTACAACAATACTCTCAACGGTACTAACGGCAGGAAGTTTGGATACTTAAGCAATGATACAGACCAGGCCCAGACCATTGTGGAGGCAGTAGACGGAAAAAATCTTACCACTACTCTGGACGCCACCATCCAGGGGATCGTGGAAAAGTATATAGAAGCTTTTAATACAGCCCTTTCCGCAGGTCCCAATAATGTAGCGGGAGAACAGAAAAAAGGTGCGGACAATATCGGTGTGATCATCGAGGATCCCAATACCGGCGAGATCCTGGCTATGGGAAGTTCCGGAAGCTATGATCTTAATGATCCCCGTGATCTGTCAGGAATCTATACAGAAGAAAAAATAGAGGAAATGAACGACGAAGAGACAAGAGACGCCCTTTTCGATATGTGGAGGAACTTCTGTATCAGTGATGATTACGAGCCGGGATCTGTTGTAAAGCCTATTGTTGTAGCCAGCGCCCTGGAGTCCGGAGCGGTCACAGAAAATGATACCTTTTACTGTGACGGCGGCCAGCAGATCGGAGAGGATTATGTAAGATGCGCGGTTTATCCAAATGCACATGGGATAGAGACTCTGGGTGAGGTTATCCAGAATTCCTGTAATGATGGTATGATGGCCATCGGAAGGAAAATGGGCGCAGCGGAATTCCTGAAGTATCAGAGTAAGTTTAACTTTGGTACCAGAACCGGTATCGATCTTCCAGGAGAAGGAACAGGAATGCTTTTCAATGAGGAAGATATGTATGAGATGGAATTGGCTACTTCTGCTTTCGGCCAGGGCTTTACCTGTACGATGATCCAGGAGATCGCGGCCATGTCGGCGGCTATTAACGGAGGCACCTATTACCAGCCTCATCTGGTAAAAGAGATCACGGATCAGGACGGGAAAGTACTGCAGAATATTACACCTACGGTTATGAAAGAGCCTATATCCGAAGATGTTTCCGCAGATATCCGGGAATATATGGGAATGAGTGTAAAAAGCGGTACCAGCCGTTCTGTCAAAGTCCAGGGCTATTCCATGGGAGGAAAGACGGGAACTGCAGAGAAACTGAATGAACTGCCGGAGAAAAATTATCTGGTATCTTTTATCGGATTTGCTCCGCTGGATGATCCGCAGATGCTGATCTACGTGGTAGTGGATACGCCGAATGTAGAAAGCCAGGCTTCCAGCAGTTATGCCCTGTATCTGGCCCAGGCTATTATGTCTGAGGTGCTGCCTTACATGAACATTCCTCAGGATGAGGAAACCACCCAGGAGACGGTTTTGTGGCAGGGCTTTTACGGTGTACCAAAGCTTACAGACATTATCGAGGATGGAGTTTCCAATCCTTACGGAACCGTCCTGGATCAGGGTTATGGAGATGGAGATCCTCAGGAAACGGAATTAAATGATGAGTATTCAGACGGTATCACAAATGAAGAGGCCGGGATCGATGAAGATGATCCTTCCTACCAGGAAGATACTTATGATACAGATGAGCTGGAAAACTTCGGAAATGAAAGTGATACAGAGGATACAGATAGCGGAGGCACCGCCGACGGATAAAGAAAGATAAGCAAGAGGCTGACAGGTCTGCAACAGGAAATAAAGCAGATCTGCCGGCCTTTCATATTTTTTCCGGAAAACTGCATATAATAGCAGGGACAGACGGCGGGGAGCGGAGCTGTATCTATGAAAAAAAACAGGACCTATCACAAAAAGAAAACCGTCATTGTTTTTGCAGTGTTTGCGCTGATGCTTCTGGGGCTTATGGGAAGGATGTTTTATCTTATGGTGATCCGGTCAGATTACTATTCCAGGAAAGCCCAGGAACTCCATGAGAGGGAAAGAGACATTAAAGCCGCCAGAGGCAGGATCCTGGACTGCAACGGAGAGGTTCTGGCAGATAATAAAGCGGTCTGTACTGTTTCTGTGATCCACAGCCAGATCACAGAGCCGGAAAAAGTGATCGCCATGCTGGTGAAGGAACTGGGAATCTCGGAAGAGACTGCCAGAAAACGGGTGGAGACAGTCTCCTCTATTGAAAGGGTAGAGACCAATGTGGAAAAAGAAGTGGGAGACAGGATCCGCAGCTACGGGCTGGACGGAGTGAAGGTAGATGAGGATTATAAAAGGAGTTATCCCTATAATGAACTGGCTTCCAAAGTCCTGGGATTTACCGGTGGAGACAATCAGGGGATCGTAGGGCTGGAAGTGATGTATGAGGAGGTCTTAAAGGGAATCAACGGGAAGATCCTGACGACTACGGATGCGCGGGGCGTAGAGCTGTCAGAGCTGGGAGAAAGCCGGGTAGAACCGGTGGAAGGCTATGATCTTCATATCAGCCTGGATAAAAATATCCAGATGTACGCCCAGCAGGCGGCCTTAAAGGTCATGGAGGAAAAAGAAGCCCAGGGAGTTTCTATTCTCCTTATGAATCCCCAGAATGGGGAAATCTATGCGAATGTAAACGTACCGGAGTATGATCTGAACGATCCCTTTACTTTAAATACAGATATAGACACTTCCCAGATGACAGACGAAGAATTTCAGGATGCCTGTAATCAGATGTGGCGGAATCCTACCATTAACGATACCTATGAACCGGGTTCTACTTTTAAGATCATCACCATGGCTGCAGGGCTGTCCCAGGGAGTGGTAGATCTGGATGACCAGTTTAATTGTCCCGGATATAAGATCGTGGAAGACAGAAGGATCCACTGTCATAAAAGGACGGGGCATGGAGCAGAAACATTTGTACAGGGAGCTATGAATTCCTGCAACCCGGTGTTTATCGAGGTGGGACTGCGGCTGGGAGCCGGGACCTATTATGATTATTTCCAGAAGTTCGGCCTTATGGAAAAGACGGGGATCGATCTTCCGGGAGAAGCAGGGACCATTATGCACAAAAAAGAAGATATCGGTCAGGTGGAACTGGCTACCATTTCTTTTGGCCAGTCCTTCCAGATCACGCCTATACAGCTTGCCACTACCGTCAGCTCTATTGTAAATGGCGGGAAAAGGGTGACGCCCCATTTTGGAGTGCGGGTCACAGACTCCCAGGGAAACCTTGTTGAAGAACTGGAATATAAAACCCGGGAAGGAATCGTTTCTTCTCAGGTATCAGAGGAGGTACGTTATATCCTGGAAAAGGTAGTGTCAGAAGGCTCGGGGAAAAACGCGGCCATAGAGGGCAGGACCATAGGCGGAAAGACTGCCACTTCCCAGACTCTGCCCAGAAGTGAAAACCGGTATATTTCTTCTTTCCTGGGATTTACCCCGGCAGAAGATCCCGAGATCCTTGGGACCGTGGTGATCTATGATCCTCAGGGCGTGTATTACGGAGGAACTATAGCCGCGCCGGTGCTGAAGGATATCTACGAAAACATCCTGCCCTATATGGGAATTGAAGGCTGAGGGAAGCCAGTCTTGAAAATCAGGAGAAAAAGCATTATACTGGGAAGAGCAAAAAATACATATAAATGAGGTGTACTATGGCAGATTTTAAAATGGTTTTACCGGTACTGCTGGCATTTGTGATCAGCGTGATCTTAGGTCCTATCATCATCCCTTATCTGAGAAAACTGAAGATGGGACAGACAGAGCGGACGGAGGGAGTCCAGTCTCACCTGAAGAAAGCAGGAACGCCTACTATGGGAGGGATCATCTTCCTGCTTTCTACTGTGATCACGTCCATCTTTTTTGTAAAGGACTATCCAAAGATCATTCCCGTGCTTTTCCTGACTCTGGGATTTGGAGTCATCGGTTTTCTGGATGATTATCTGAAGGTAGTCCTGAAACGTTCCGACGGTCTGATGCCGGGGCAGAAGATGGCCTGTCAGATCGTAGTGACAGCAGTATTTGCTTTCTATCTGGTGAATTTCACCGATGTATCCCTGGCTATGAAGATCCCCTTTATGCCGGGATATGAGCTGAATCTGGGGATCCTGGCCATACCTGTGCTGTTTATCGCAGTGATCGGTACGGTCAACGGAGTAAACTTTACCGATGGACTGGATGGGCTTGCCTCCTCTGTGACCATTATGGTGGCTACATTCTTTTCTGTGGTGGCTATTGGGACAAACAGCGGGATCGAACCTATTACCTGCGCGGTAGTGGGAGCTCTTATGGGATTTCTTCTGTTTAATGTATATCCGGCAAAGATCTTCATGGGAGATACAGGATCCCTGGCTCTTGGCGGATTTGTGGCAGGTACTGCTTATATGCTCCAGATGCCCCTGTTCATACTGATCGTGGGACTGGTCTATGTAGTGGAGGTCCTGTCCGTTATGATCCAGGTGACCTATTTTAAGGCTACCCACGGAAAGAGATTTTTTAAGATGGCACCTATCCATCATCATTTTGAATTGTGCGGCTGGTCCGAGACAAGAGTAGTGGCTGTTTTTTCTGTGATCACCGCTATTTTATGTCTGATCGCTCTTATGGGAGTATAGGCAGATAAGGAGAAAGTATCATGAATTTGCAGAGAAAAGATTTAAAAGGGAAAAAAGTTCTGGTCTTCGGCTCCGGGATCAGCGGTACAGGAGCAGTAAAGCTCCTGGCACGGGTAGGAGCACAGATCATTTTATATGATGGAAATGAAAATTTAAAAGAAGAGGATATCCGGAAGAAACTGCCGGAAGGCTGTTCCTGCGAGATCCTTTTGGGAGAACTTCCTGACGAAGTGATAGAGAGTCTGGATCTGGCTGTTATGAGCCCGGGAGTTCCTCAGGATATCCCCCCTGTTGAACGTCTGAAAAAGAAGGGCGTAAGGATCTGGGGAGAAGTAGAGCTGGCTTATCAGATGGGAAAAGGAAAGGTCCTGGCAGTTACAGGGACCAATGGCAAGACAACCACTACGGCTCTTCTGGGAGAGATCATGAAGGCATACAGTGATTCCGTCTTTGTGGTAGGGAATATCGGCAATGCTTATACAGCCGCAGCCCTGGATACAAAAGAGGACAGCTATGTGGTGGCGGAGATCAGCAGTTTCCAGTTAGAGACTATCGAAACTTTCGCACCTGAGGTATCGGCTATTTTGAATATTACGGAAGATCATCTGAACCGGCATCATACCATGGAAGAATATATCCGGGTGAAGGAACTGATCACTGCAAATCAGACAAAGGAAGATTTCTGTATCCTGAATTACGAGGATCCGGTCCTTCGAGACTTTGCAGAGAAATGTCCTGCTGCTGTAGTATTCTTCTCCAGCGAGAGAAGACTTTCCCAGGGAATCTTCCTGGATGGGGACAGGATCCTTCTCAGACAGGACGGGCAGGAGACAGAGATCGTAAAGACCGGAGAGCTGTATCTTCTGGGCAGACACAATTATGAAAATGTCATGGCCGCCGCCGCTATGGCTTGGTGCGCCGGCGTGCCTGTAGAGATCATCCGCAAGACGGCTATGGAATTCCGGGCTGTGCCCCACAGGATCGAATTTGTGGAAGAGATCAATGGAGTGGCCTATTATAATGATTCAAAGGGAACCAATCCGGACGCGGCTATCAAGGGAATACAGGCTATGGAACGTCCTACTCTGCTCATCGGAGGGGGCTATGACAAAGAGTCTTCCTATGAAGAGTGGATCCGGTCCTTTGACGGAAAAGTGAAATATCTTGTCCTGATCGGCCAGACCAGAGAAAAGATTGAAAAGGCTGCCCATGAGTGCGGATTCTATAACACGATCCTGGCAGAGAATCTGGAAGAGGCAGTAAAAATCTGCGCCGAAAAAGCCGAGAAAGGCGACGCAGTCCTTCTGTCCCCTGCCTGTGCAAGCTGGGGTCAGTTTGAAAACTATGAGCAGCGGGGGGATAAATTTAAAGAATACGTCCGAAATATGAAGAAAGGAGAAAACTGACATAAGAGAAAAAGGAAAGCCATATAATTAGAGGAAACAGATACAAAAGGCGGGATATATTTGGAAAGCAGGAAGAAAAAGGAGAGAGGGGCAGACGGCTTTCTCATATTCCTTGTACTGCTTCTGGTGGTCTGGGGATTGATCTTTCTCTACAGCACCAGCGCCTATAACGGCAGGGTGAAGTTTCACGATCCTGCCTATTATTTCAAAAAACAATTATTTGCCACTTCCCTGGGGCTTATGGGAATGTATCTGGTTTCTTTTATGGATTATCATTTTCTGGTAAAAATGGCACCTTTTTTCTATGGGGTTTCTCTGGTGCTGTCTTTGGCAGTACTGCTTTTCGGAGAGGAATATAACGGCTCTAAGAGATGGCTGTCTCTGGGGCCGTTATCTTTTCAGCCTTCGGAATTTTCCAAGGTGGCGGTGATCCTTCTTCTTGCCTGGGTGATCATCCGGGGAAAAGAAGAAAACCGGGGGATCCTCTATATGGCAGGGCGGATGGTGATCCTCCTTCCTGTAGTGGGGCTGGTAGGGACCAACAATCTCAGCACGGCTGTGATCATCCTGGGGATCGGAGTCATCCTGATCTTTGTATCCAATCCCAGATATCTGCCTTTTGTAGGGATCGGTGCTGTGGGGATCCTGTTTATCGCCGTATTCCTGGGAATGGCCAGTTATCGTCTGGAACGGCTGGCTATCTGGAGAAATCCGGAAGCGTATGAGAAGGGGTTTCAGACGATCCAGGGCCTGTATGCCATCGGAAGCGGCGGGATTTTCGGAAAAGGACTGGGAAGCAGTCTTCAGAAGCTGGGGTTTGTGCCGGAAGCCCAGAATGATATGATCTTTTCTATTATCTGTGAGGAAACAGGACTTACCGGGGCCTGTCTGGTGATCCTGTTATTCGGACTTCTGATCTGGAGACTGATGGTTACGGCTACCCATGCCCCGGATCTTTGCGGAAGTCTTATTGCAGCGGGGATCATGGCCCATATGGCCATCCAGGTGATCCTGAATATTGCGGTTGTGACCAATACGATCCCAAATACAGGGATCACTCTGCCCTTTATCAGCTATGGAGGCACATCGGTACTGTTTCTTTTGGGAGAGATGGGCATCGCTCTGTCTGTAAGCCGGCAGATAAAAACCTAGTATCATTCACCAGAGGGAGTACGGCTGCATAGTATAATCTCAGATAGTATTTCGGAAAATGATGCGGGAGTGGATGGCTTGGGCAGGATCAGGATCGAGGGGGGAATTCCATTAGATGGAGAAGTGAGGATACAGGGATCAAAAAATGCGGCATTGCCAATCATGGCGGCCGCTCTTTTAAATAGAGGAACTACTGTGCTGAAAGGCTGTCCCAGGATCGCGGATGTCTTTCTGATGGAGAGAATGTTAAAGGGTCTGGGGGCAAAGACCAGCTGGCAGGAAGATACTCTGGAAATCTGTGCCAGGGAGCTTCACAGCTGTACGGCGGACAGAGAACTGGGGGAGAAGATGCGCTCCTCAATTGTGCTTATGGGAAGCCTTCTGGGAAGATATGGAGAAGGAATACTGCCTTTTCCGGGAGGCTGTGTCATAGGTGCCAGGCCCATAGACCTTCACCTGGACGCCCTTGGAAGATTAGGCGCGGAATTTAAAGAGGAAAAAGGATGTCTCTGGGGACGGACCAGGGGGCTGCATGGCGGCGAGATCTTTTTTCCCAGATCCAGCGTGGGAGCTACCCAGAATGCCGTGCTGGGAGCAGTATGCGCTAAAGGAACCACTGTGATCCGGGGCTGTTCCATAGAACCGGAGGTAAGCTGGCTGTGCCGTTTCCTGAACCAGGCCGGCGGAAAGATCCGGGGAACCGGCACCTCATGTCTGGTGATCCAAGGGGTATCCGGTCTTCATGATACAGTCTTTCAGATCCCTTCAGACAGGATCGCCGCAGGAACTTATGTATGTGCCAGTGCTATTACAAGAGGAAAAGGAATCTTGCTGGATCCGCCGGTTGGTGAAATGGGCTCCCTTCTTAAAGCCTATGAGAAAATAGGTGGACAATATGCGTATAAGAGTGGTAAACTGTTTCTATGCAGCCAGAGGGCTTCCGGCTCTCTTTGCAGGCTGGAAACCGGGATCTATCCCGGCTTCCCCACAGATCTTCAGTCCATATTTTTGGCAGTGCTGGCATGCGCCCGGGGAGAAAGCCTGATAAGAGAAAATATCTTTGAAGACCGGTTTAAAGTAGTGCCTCAGCTTCAGAAGATGGGGGCGCAGATCACCCTGGACGGACGGATAGCCAGGATACAGGGAGGCAGGCTTTTGGGAGCTTTGGTAAAGGCTGAGGAGCTTCGGGGAGGAGCTGCCTTAGTGGTGGCCGGACTGGGTGCAGAGGGAGAGACCTGTGTGGAAAACCGGGAATTTATAGAGAGAGGATACGAGGATATCTCCAGAGATTTAAATTGTCTCGGGGCAAAAACGCAGAAAGATTAGGGGAGATGCTTAATGAGCAGAAGAAAACTGTACAGGATCATCATAGAAGCCGCGGCAGGGATCCTTTTGATCTTTGTCCTGGTGTTTTTCCTGGGATTCCGGGTTACCGGCGTACAGGTAGAGGGAAACAGTTTTTACACAGACGATCAGATAAAAAATATGATCCTGGATGTGCCCATGGCCAAGAATTCTATTCTGGCCGGTTTTATCGATACGGAAAAAAGTACAAAAGATGAAGCCATGATCGACAGTATCACTGTCTCCAGAGTCAACCGGAATACGCTGCTCCTTCAGGTGAAGGAAAAGCAGATGATCGGATATATTGAATTTCAGGGACAGTGTGTGAATTTCGACCGTCAGGGTATCGTGCAGATCATTACAGAAGAACCTCTGGAGAATGTACCTAAGATCGAAGGAATCGACGTCAAAGAAGCTGTTCAGGGGGAGAGGCTTTCCGGGATCAACACCACCAAGCTCAATACGATCCTCAGTGTGGGAAAAATGCTGGAGAAGATGGAAGAAAAGCCGGACAGACTGGTTTTTAACGACCTGAACCAGCTGGTGCTCTATTATGGGACCATTGAAGTGCGCCTGGGAGATGATGAGAATATGGATGAGAAGATCAACCGTCTGGTAGGGATCCTGCCGGAGCTGGAAGGCATGTCAGGAATCCTCCATCTGGAGAACACCACAGAGGATTCAGAATCTGTGGTATTTGACGACGCCACCCAGGAGGAAGATCAGGAGGATACTCAGGAAAGCGGAAGTTCACAGACTATCCAGGAAGATACCGGACAGAAAGATACAGACAAAGATCAGCTGGACTACAGCGACGGTTCGGATTCTGCAGATACCAGAAGCATGGAGGAACAGTAGAGAATAGACAAAATACCGGAGCTGTCCCGGGCCGCACCCCGGAACAGCTTTGAAATGAGCAGGTTAAATGGATATAATTTTTTTATAAAAAGTGAAATTTGCAGTTGATTAATTTTAGAAAAAAAGATATTATATATCTATATGTAATGACCAGCTAAAAAGAATAGACTGATACATACCGGCTTTGCCGGAACATAGAAAACATAGAATTAGAAGAAAAATATGGTAACCATTCAGTAAAAAGCTGAAGATTATCCAGACCATACAAGGGAGCTAAAGGAGGAAATACCGTGTTAGAGATTATGACAAACGAAGCTGAATCATCTGCAAAGATTATTGTTATCGGCGTAGGCGGAGCAGGCAATAACGCAGTAAACAGGATGGTGGAGGAAGCCATCGGCGGCGTTGAGTTTATAGGAGTTAATACAGATAAGCAGGCGCTCACCCTGTGCAAGGCACCTACGATCATCCAGATCGGCGAGAAGCTGACCAAAGGACTGGGAGCAGGCGCTAAGCCTGAGATCGGTGAGAAAGCTGCCGAGGAAAGCATCGAGGAGATCAAACAGGCCATCCAGGGAGCTGATATGGTATTTGTTACCTGTGGTATGGGCGGCGGTACAGGTACCGGAGCTGCGCCTGTAGTTGCAGGAGTTGCCAAGGAAATGGGAATCCTGACCGTAGGCGTTGTGACCAAGCCTTTCCGTTTTGAGGCTAAGACCCGTATGAGCAATGCTCTTGCAGGAATCGAAAAATTAAAAGAAAATGTAGATACACTGATCATTATCCCAAATGACCGTCTGCTGGAAATCGTAGACCGCCGGACTTCTATGCCGGAGGCACTGAAGAAAGCTGACGAAGTCCTGCAGCAGGCAGTTCAGGGTATTACAGACCTGATCAACCTGCCGGCACTGATCAATCTGGACTTTGCCGATGTACAGACTGTTATGATCGACAAAGGTATCGCACATATCGGTATCGGTGAAGGAAAAGGCGACGACAAGGCTATGGAAGCTGTTCAGCAGGCTGTATCCAGTCCGCTGCTGGAGACAACTATCGAGGGTGCTTCCCATGTGATCGTCAATGTATCCGGAGATATTTCTCTTATGGATGCCAACGACGCAGCAAGCTATGTGCAGAATCTTACCGGAGAGGATACAAATATTATCTTTGGTGCTCTCTATGATGATAAAGAAGCAGACTATGTACGTATCACAGTTATTGCTACAGGTCTGGATGATGAGACCGCCAGAAAAGCCAGTGTATCCAGAGATAAAAAATCCGGAAAAACGGAAAGAGGAGCTAAGGCTCAGGCGCCAAGACAGGCACAGCCCCAGCAGGAGCAGCCTCAGCAGTCTTATCAGATACCGACTTTCCATCAGCCGGCCTTCCAGCAGCCACAGTTTAAGAGCACGGTGCAGCAGAAGGACATTCAGATTCCGGATTTCCTGAAAAACAGAAGATAAGGTTGTAAAAGATCAGGGCTGCCGCAGTTTATGCGGCAGCCCTTTGCGTCTTTATAGAAAGAAAGGAGTCTTTTATGGAACAGAAATTTACCCATTTCGACGAACAGGGAAACGCCAGAATGGTAGATGTTTCCGGAAAAGAAGTTACCAGCAGGACGGCCATTGCAAAAGGAAGCATTCTGGTAAGCCGCAAGATCATGGAGGCTGTAAGCCAGAAACAGGTGCCAAAAGGAGATGTACTGGGGATTGCCAGGACTGCCGGGATCATGGGAGTAAAGCAGACCCCTCATCTGATCCCCTTGTGCCATACTCTCCTTCTGGATAAATGTTCTGTGGATTTTAAGCTTCTCCCGGAAGAAAACAGGATCACAGCATACTGTACTGTCCAGTGTCAGGGAAAGACCGGGGTGGAGATGGAAGCCCTTACGGGAGTTACCACGGCTCTTCTGACCATTTACGATATGTGTAAGGCCATAGACAAGAGAATGGAGATCACAGATATCCACTTAGTAGAAAAGATGGGAGGAAAAAGTGGATATTTTAAATTTTAGAAGATACAGGAGTCACAGGCATGAAAGCTTTGCCTGAAAAGAAAGGAGAAAAAATATATGAGAAGAGCAGCAGTGATCACTTCCAGTGACAGCGGATCCAGAGGCGAAAGAGAGGATATCAGCGGCCAGGTGATCTGCGAGATCTTGGAAAGGGAAGGATACCAGGTAGTATACCGGAACCTGCTTCCGGATGAAAGAGAGCTTCTGGCAGCGGAGATGGCCAGGATCGCTGATGAGGACATGGCGGATCTGATCCTGACTACAGGAGGAACCGGTTTTTCACCAAGAGATTTTACTCCGGAAGCCACCCAGGATGTCTGCCAGCGCATGGTGCCGGGAATCCCGGAGGCTATGAGGGCCTGCAGTATGCAGGTGACGAAGCGGGGAATGTTAAGCCGTCAGGCCGCGGGTATCCGGAACAGAACCCTGATCGTAAACCTTCCAGGCAGTCCCAAGGCAGTGCGGGAGTGCCTGGAGTACGTGATCGGAGCACTGGGACACGGGATCGATATCCTCCGCGGCGATGCAGGAAACTGTGGCAGCTCCCATTGATCAGGAATAGATTTTTTTCTGACGGAGGTAGTTTCTTAAAGGCTCCATAGGCATTTCCCGGCCGGTCCAGATCTGAAATGCCCCGGCTCCCTGCCACAGGAGCATGGAGAAACCGTTAAAGGCAGTGCAGCCGGTCTCTTTTGCCATAGCCAGCAGCCTGGTTTCCCAGGGGGAATAAATAATATCTGCCACAGCCAGTTCCGGGAAGAGGAAAGAGGTATCCGGAAGGATACAGCCCTGAGTGTCAGGGGCCATTCCCACAGAGGTGGCGTTGACGAACAGCCGGCTTTCCTTCATGGCAGATTTCAGCGTATTCACGTCCCGGATATCGTGGAGAAAAATGGCGCAGGAAGTTTCTTTTTCCAGATCAGCGGCCAGTTTCCGGATCCGGGGAAGATGGGAGCTTGTGCTCCTGGCGAAAATATGGATATTCTTTACGCCGTCCAGAGCTGCCTGAGCGCAGATGGCAGTGGCTGCTCCGCCGATCCCCATAAGGGTCATGGTCTGGCCCTCCATCTGGATACCCTGTTCTCTTACAGAGTGCATAAATCCCAGACCATCGGTGTTGTGGCCGATAAGCCGGCCATCCCGGTTTTCTACGGTATTGACGGCGCCGATAAGCCGGGCGGCATCAGAAAGACCGTCCAGATATTCCAGTATTTTGTTTTTGTTGGGCATAGTAAGGTTAAAGCCCAGGACATGCAGGGCCTTCAGACCTTCCACTGCCTCTTTTAAAGTCTGTTCATTTATATCAAAAGCAAGATAGGTGCAGTCAATCCCCAGATACTGGAAACTGAAATTATGTATCAGAGGAGAGATGCTATGGGAGACCGGACTGCCAAGAAGACAGGCCAGTTTTGTGGTGCCTGTAATTTCGGACATAGGAAATACCTCCTGATAAAATAGTGTTCAAAGTTCCGTTTTTGTGAACTTGTTTAATAGTTTAAATTGTTATTTCCCTGCTGTCAAGAAAGAGCAGCCGGGAAGAAAGGAAAGGGCATATGAAAACAGTGAAGATCAAGGATATAGAAATCGGAAAGGGAATGCCCAAGATCTGTATTCCCATTACCGGAAAAAACCGGGAGGAGATCCTTCTGGATATAGAAGAGATCCTGAGACAGAAGCCGGACCTGGCAGAATGGAGGGTAGATTGTTATGAAGAGGGAGAGAAGGAAGAAAAAGTTCTGGAAATGTTGGAGACAATAACCGACAGGCTGGGACAGATTCCTCTTCTTTTCACCTTCCGCACAGCCAGGGAAGGGGGCAGCAAAGAAATTTCTTTTGAAAGTTATGTAAAGCTCCTCTACAAGGCGGCAGATACAGGGCGGATCGATCTGGCAGATGTGGAGATCTTTTTTGGACAGGAAGCTTCCCAACAGCTGGTGGGACAGCTTCAGGAAAAGGGAGTCAGGGTGGTGGCTTCCAATCACCATTTTGAGGGGACGCCCTCCAAAAAAGAGATGCTGGAGATTTTAGAAGTGATGTATAACAGCAATAGCGATATCCTGAAGATCGCAGTGATGCCAAAGTCCTTTGCGGATCTTCTGGTGCTGCTGGATACCACGAAAGAAGCCTCCGGAAAATACGACCGGCCCCTGATCACCATGTCTATGGGAGAAACCGGCTTTTTAAGCAGGATCTGCGGAGAGTTTACAGGCTCAGCCCTGACCTTTGCTGCAGGAAGAAATGCTTCCGCGCCGGGACAGGCGGCAGCGGGTAATATACGGAACATACTGGAAAATATTCACGAGATCTTATCTTAACATAAAACAGGTGACATAAGACGAAAAAAGAAGGACCAGGCTGTCGAAAAGATTTTGGATCTATCCAAGCGGTTTTGACAAAATCAGCACCCCCTGACCTCTATAATGGACATTGCTTATTCCAGATAAGTAAGAGAGTCATGTAGAGGTTTAGGGGGGTGTTTTGTGTACTACGAATTTTACATAGATGTGTTTTTCGTAGTAAATCTTTTTATGGATTTCCTGGTTCTCTGCCTGACAAACCGGATCCTTCGGGGGACTGCCAGACCCTGGAGAGCTTTATGGGGAGCTTTGGCGGGAGCCGCTTTGATCTCCCTGTTTTTCTGGACTGCAAAAGAGATCAATACAATAAACATGTTGATTTTTTCCCTTGGGACCACCCTGGTGATGGTACGGCTGGGCTGCGGCCTGAGAAAGGGAAAAGAACTGCTTACCGGCTTTTTGACCTGCTGGGGCATCTCTTTTTTGCTTGGAGGACTGTTAAATGCGCTGCCTCTCCAGGCAGGAAAAGGAATCCTGATTTTTTTTACGATCACATTTACCGCTTATTTGATTTTAGACACAGGCATAAGACTCTTTAAATACTTAAAAGGAAAAGCTGTTTCCCGGTGCCGGGTGATCCTGGAACTGGGAGGACAGAAAATGGAATTAGAAGGACTGCTGGATACAGGAAACTGCCTGACTGACAATAATACCGGGAAACCGGTGTGTGTTATGGAAATGGACAGATTTTCCAGTATGCTGGAGAAAAAACAGCGGGCTGCGCTGGAAAGTTTCTGCGGTTTGAACAGTACCGGGGGAGAGGAGCTGGGAGGTCTGAATCCCAGATTTGTCTTTTACACAGCTCTGGGCTGTGAAAAAGGACTTCTTCCTGTGGTAACTGCAGACCGGCTGGTGATCTTCTGGGAGGAAAGAAAAATAAGTATCCCCCAGGCTGCCATAGGACTTTCGGCTGCTCCCCTGTCTCCTTACAGAAAATTCGAGATGATCATCAGTCCCAAGATTCTGGACAGTTAGTTAAGGAGGAGTTTTGTGAATATGGATGTTTGTATGAAAAAAGGATTTCAGTTCTCGAGATTTACAGGATTTTTGCTGCCAGCAGGGAATGAGCTCCATTATATCGGAGGAGCGGAGGTCCTGCCGGCGCCTTTGTCCCCGGAGGAGGAAAGCGCTCAGATCGAGAGGCTCCAGAACCAGGAGGATCAGGAAGCCAGGTCCACCCTGATCGAGCATAACCTTCGTCTGGTGGTCTATATTGCCAAAAAATTTGATAATACAGGAGTGGGGGTGGAGGATCTGATCTCTATCGGGACCATCGGACTGATAAAAGCGATCAATACCTTTAATCCGGTGAAAAAGATCAAGCTGGCCACCTATGCTTCCCGGTGTATAGAAAATGAAATTCTCATGTATCTGCGGCGAAACAGCAAGACCAAGCTGGAGGTCTCTATTGACGAACCTCTGAACGTGGACTGGGACGGGAATGAACTGCTTCTTTCGGATATCCTGGGAACAGACGAGGATGTGATCTACAAGGATATCGAAAATGAGGTGGAGAGAAATCTTCTGGGAAAGGCCATTGGAAAGCTGACAAAAAGAGAACAGACCATTGTACGGCTGAGGTTCGGGATCAATATGCCCGACGGCAGGGAGAAGACGCAGAAAGAGGTGGCAGATCTGCTGGGGATCTCCCAGTCCTATATCTCCCGGCTGGAAAAAAGGATCATGAAAAGACTGAAAAAAGAGATCGTAAGGTATGAGTAAAAACAGTATATAAAATATAAGGCCCGTCAGGAAATGTATGAAAATACAGTCCTGGCGGGTTTTTTCGGCAGATCTGTCCCGGCACTTGACAAAAGCAAGGATCAGATGTATTATAATGATATCAAAATGATATCAAATTAATCTGCTTTATCAGATGAGGCTCAGGATGGGGACTCACAGAAAAAGGAGGGTATTGTATGGGAAATCAAGGTAAATTTCAGGAAGAGGAAGAATTAAAGGCAATGTCCGGATACCTGATGCTGTTTGTGGGACTCCTGGGGGTGATCCTGGGAGGGGTCCTGCTGTTTTACGGCATTAAGACACTTTCCGCTACAGGAGGCGGCGCCGGAGGCTGGCTGATCCTGGCAGGACTGGTGCTGCTGCTGATCTTTTTTATCCTGTTGTGCGGACTGAAAGTGATCAATCCTAATGAAGCCCTTGTACTGGCACTGTTCGGACATTATTATGGAACGCTGAAAAAAGACGGATTCTATTGGGTAAATCCTTTTGTATCGCCTATTAATCCCACGGTCAAAGATATACCGGCCACTCCGGGAAGGGCGAAAAAAGTATCTCTTAAGACCAGGACCCTGAACAATGAAAAACAGAAAGTAAACGATGCCATGGGAAATCCTGTGGAGATCGGCGCAGTGGTGATCTGGCAGGTGGTAGATCCTACAAAAGCCGTGCTGAATGTAGAGAACTTTAATGATTATCTGTCTATCCAGTGTGATTCTATCATTCGGAACACTACAAGGGTCTATCCTTATGACGCTGTGGAAGGGGGCGACGAAAAGTCTCTCCGGGGAAGCAGCCAGGAAATCGCAGATATCATGCAGGCAGAACTCCAGGAAAAAGTAGAAAATGCGGGAATTGAGATCCTGGATGTCCGGATCACCCATCTGGCCTATGCGCCGGAGATCGCATCGGCTATGCTCCAGCGCCAGCAGGCGGCAGCCATCATAGACGCCCGTCAGAAGATCGTGGAAGGTGCTGTGGGTATGGTAGAAATGGCTCTCGACAAACTGAATGAAAATAATATCGTGGAGCTGGACGAGGAGAGAAAAGCCGCCATGGTCAGCAATCTTCTGGTAGTACTCTGCGGAAATAAAGACGCACAGCCTATTGTAAACAGCGGAAGTCTGTATTAATGTAAAAGAAGGATGAAAAAGCCGTACTAAGGGGAAAGGGTGTTTACGTAAAATCATAAGAAGGTGGTGACACATTCTGGAACAGGAAAAAAAGGGAAAAGATAAAGCAAAAAAGCAGGTGCCTCTGCGGCTGTCTGTATCTCTGTGGAACGAGATCGCCCAATGGGCAGAAGATGATTTCCGATCCATGAACGGACAGATCGAGTATCTGCTGACAGAATGTGTAAAATATAGAAAGAAGCACAGGAAAAAAGAAGAGTAAATAGAAAGAATAAAAAGAATAAACAAAAAGAAATGCTGTCAGCTCATGGCCGACAGCATTTCTTTTTTTGTTTTCAGTACAATAGCTGACAGCTGAAGGATCCGTTCATCACTCATACGGGCCACGGGGGCGGAGATGGAAAAAGCATATTTGGGATGACCAAGATAGTCGGGGATACTTACGGCAATACACCGGACACCCAGCTCATTTTCCTCATCATCCAGGGCATAACCTTTTTCCCTAACCTCTTTAATTTTCTCCAGGAATTGGTTATAATCAATAATAGTATGAGGTGTCAGTTTTCGGATTGTGCTGTTGTCCCAGATTGCCTGTATCTGCGGCTCTTCCATATCCGCTGCCATTGCTTTTCCAACGCCGGAACAGTAAAGAGGGATCCGGCTTCCCACTTTGGATACCATGCGGACTGAATTCTGGGTAGATTCCTCTTTGTAGATGTATACAGCATCCGTGCCTTCCAGCTGGACAAAATGAACAGTCTCGCCTGTTTCTTCAGCAAGGTATTTCAGACTGGGGCGGACGGCGTCCAGGATGTCCATATGGCCAAGCAGTTTGTTGGAGAGGCCAAGGAGCTTTAAGGTCAGACTGTACTTTCCGGTCTCACTGTCCTGTTTGACGTAGCCCATATAGATCAGGGAGCTGAGCAGGCGGTGAAGGGTGCTTTTATTCAGACCTAACTGGCGGCAGAGTTCAGCCAGAGTGACAGAACCTGTGTCGGCCAGGGTTTCCAGAACCAGAAACAGCCGGTCAGCTACCTGGATAGGATTTTTATCTTCCATGATCAAACACTCCTGTTTGTGAATAGTTAAGAATGATTCCGGCGATATTGTATCACTTTCCGGGAAATGTGGCAACTGGAAAAAAAGCCTTGACTTTTTATGACGGGGTAGTATAATGCAGGTAAAGATATACCACATGACGAAACAAAATTTCATAATATGAAACGAAATGTATAAGGAGGAAGTATTATGAACACAGCAGCAGAAAAATTTGCCCAGTTAGGTGTAGTGCCCGTAGTGGTCCTGGAGGACGCAAAAGATGCGGCTCCTCTGGCAAAAGCTTTAGTAGAGGGAGGACTTCCCTGTGCAGAGGTAACTTTCCGTACAGATGCAGCAGAGGAATCTATTAAGATCATGGCTTCTGAGTATCCGGACATGTTCGTAGGAGCAGGTACTGTTCTTACCATCGATCAGGTAGACAGAGCCGTAGCAGCAGGAGCAAAATTCATCGTAAGCCCGGGATTCGATCCGGAGATCGTAGATTACTGCCTGAGCAAAGATATTCCTGTATTCCCAGGCTGTATCACACCTTCTGAAGTAGCGCAGGCTGTTAAGAGAGGATTAAAGGTCGTAAAATTCTTCCCTGCTGAACAGTTCGGCGGCGTAGCTACCATCAAAGCTATGGCAGCTCCTTATGTAGGCCTGAAATTCATGCCTACCGGCGGTGTAAACGCAAAGAATCTGGAGAGCTACTTAAGCTGTGACAAGATCGTAGCCTGCGGCGGAAGCTGGATGGTAAAAGGCGATCTGGTAAAAGCAGGAAAATTTGACGAGATCAAAGCACTGACAGAAGAAGCTGTAAAACTGGCAGCTCAGATTAGAAATAAATAAGAAACATACAGAAATAGAGGAGAAACGATCATGGCAAAGAAAGTTGTTACTTTTGGTGAAATTATGTTAAGACTGGCCCCGGAAGGATATTACCGTTTTGTTCAGGCAGATACCTTTGGAGCAACCTACGGCGGCGGAGAAGCAAATGTTGCAGTATCTCTGGCAAACTATGGTTTTGATGCGAAGTTTGTTACCAAGCTTCCAAAACATGAGATCGGACAGGCTGCTGTAAATTCTCTGAGAAAATACGGCGTTGATACAACCGATATCGTAAGAGGCGGAGACAGAGTAGGTATCTATTACCTGGAAAAAGGCGCTTCCCAGAGACCTTCCAAAGTTATTTACGACCGCGCAGGTTCTTCTATCGCAACTGCTTCTTCATCTGACTTTGACTGGAAGAAGATTTTTGAAGGCGTAGAATGGTTCCATTTCACAGGCATTACTCCAGCCCTTAACGACGAAGTAGCAAAGATCTGTCTGGAAGCCTGCAAAGCTGCAAAAGAAGCAGGAGCTACTATTTCCTGCGACTTAAACTACAGAAACAAACTGTGGTCTAAGGAAAAAGCCGGAGAAGTTATGGGCGAACTGTGCAAGTACGTGGATGTATGCATCGCTAACGAAGAGGATGCAGCAGATGTATTCGGCATTAAAGCCGCAGATACAGATGTAACTCAGGGTGAAGTAAACCGTGAAGGTTATAAAGATGTGGCAAAACAGCTGGCTGACCGTTTCGGATTCCAGAAAGTTGCCATTACACTGAGAGAGTCCCTGTCTGCAAACGACAATAACTGGTCTGCTATGCTTTATGACGGAAAAGACTACTACTTCAGCAAAAAATATAAAATGCACATTGTAGACCGTGTAGGCGGCGGCGATTCCTTCGGCGGCGGACTGATCTGCGCATGCTTAAACGGATACGATCCTCAGGCTACTATTGAATTCGCAGTAGCTGCTTCCTGCCTGAAACATTCCATCGAAGGCGATTTCAACATGGTTTCCATGGACGAAGTCCTGAAACTGGCAGGCGGCGACGGTTCAGGCCGTGTACAGAGATAATTAAATATCGCTAAATGAAAACCCTTATGCCATTGGGGAACATTTAAATAGAAAGGGGTGCCCTGAGAAACAAATATATTTATTAGACAGGTTTCTCAGGGCGCTTTTTATCACTTAAGATCCTCGGCCAAAGAAGACAGACTGTCAGCTGTCTTCCGGTCTGTCGGATCGCGGAGTAAGGAAAAATAATGGAGGTGCAGGATTATGAAAAAAGATTTTGATCTGTTGTCACTGGGGGAAATACTGCTGAGGCTTTCACCGCCGAACAATGAACGGATCGTAAGGGGTGAGACTTTTCAGAAGCAGGTAGGAGGAGCGGAACTTAACGTAGTATCCGGAGTTTCTCTTCTGGGACTGCGTACCGGGATCATTTCCAAGCTTCCGGCAAATCCGCTGGGAACCTATGCGAAAAACCGTGTCCGCTTCTGCGGGGTCAGCGATGACTACCTGGTTTATGACCATGACCAGGATGCCCGTCTTGGAATTTATTATTATGAAGATGGGGCTTATCCGAGAAAACCAAGTGTAGTATACGACAGGAGGCATGCTTCTTTCTGTAAGATTTCTCTGGATGAACTGCCGGAATCTATGTTTTCTTCCACAAGATGCTTCCATACCAGCGGCATTACCCTGGCGCTTTCTGAAAACACCAGGGAAGTAGCCATTGAGATGATGAAGCGTTTTAAGGAAAATGGCACATTGATCTCTTTTGATGTAAACTTCCGGGGGAATCTCTGGACCGGACCTGAAGCAAAAGAGTGTATTGAAAGAATACTTCCCTATGTGGATATTTTCTTCTGCTCTGAGGAGACTGCAAAGCTGACCTTCTTAAAAGAAGGAGATGTATACCAGATCATGCGGAGCTTCGCAAAGGAATATCCTCTGTCTATCGTGGCTTCCACCCAGAGGATCGTCCACAGCCCAAAGGTACATACATTCGGATCTGTGATCTATAATGCGAAAGAGGATAAGTTCTATCAGGAGGAGCCTTACCGGAATATTGAAGTGGTAGACCGGATCGGAAGCGGGGACGCTTATATTTCCGGAGCTCTATATGGATTGCTGGCCCATGATTTTGACTGTCAGAAGGCGCTGGAATATGGAAATGCCACCAGTTCTGTGAAGAATACGATCCCGGGAGATCTGCCCTCCTGCGGACTGGAAGAGATCGACAGGATCATAAAAAATCATAAAAATACCGGTATTCAGCTGGAAATGGACAGATAACAGGTAACAACACAGCCCCTGTGTACATAATCTATATTAACAGGTTATGGCACAGGGGATTTTTATGCGTGTCTGTGAACTTAGGCAAAAAGAAGTGATCAATATCTGTTCCTGCAGGACCCTGGGCTGTCCGCTGGACGTGGAATTTGACTGTAAGACCGGCTGCATACAGGCGCTGATCGTACCTCTCCCGGGAAAAATGTGCGGATTTTTCGGTCCCACCAGTGAATATGTGATCCCTTATTCCTGTATCCGTCAGATCGGAGAGGATATTATCCTGGTGGAGATCAAGGAAGAAAAGTTCCTGAAAAAGGAATAAGAACAACTTGTTAAGAGGACCGTACAAGTTGTAGAATGATTACCAAAGGAGCAGGTTATGACACAGGAAAGCGGAAAAACAAAGTACTATGTGCTGATGGAAGAACTGAAAGAGGCTATCCTCAGCGGAAAGATCAAAGCCGGCGAGAAGCTGCCTTCAGAAAACCAGTTATCTGAGAAGTATCATATCAGCAGACACACGGTGAGAAAGGCCCTTTCTATCCTGAGCCAGGAAGGATATATTGTGGCAGAGCACGGAAGAGGGACCTTCTGTTCCCAGCGGATGGGACATCTGAAACAGTCTAAGAATATCGCGGTGATCACCACCTATATTTCAGACTATATTTTTCCCAGGCTGATCCAGGGGATGGACCGGGTGCTCACAGAAAACGGCTACAGCATTATCTTAAAGAATACGGCGAACAGCAGGACGAAAGAGGCGAAAGTGCTGGAAGATATCCTGACCAAGGACATTGACGGACTGATCATCGAGCCGGCTAAAAGCCAGATCCTTTGCAGACATATGAACTTGTATGGGCTGCTGGACAAGTACCAGATCCCCTATGTTTTCATCCAGGGGGTTTATTCCCAGATGAAGGACAAGCCCCATATCCTTATGGACGACTGCCAGGGCGGCTATCTGGTGACGAAATATCTTCTGGATAGGGGCCATGAGAATCTTCTGGGGATCTTTAAGGCAGATGATTTTCAGGGGCAGGAGCGGCATAAAGGCTATGTAAAAGCCCTTCAGGAGGCAGGATATAATTATGATCCGGACCGGGTGATCTGGTTCCATACAGAGGACCGAAAGACTAAGCCGGGTCTGATGACCAGACTGCTTCTGGACCAGGGCCTTCCTGTGGACGGGATCGTGTGCTACAATGACCAGATCGCGGTAAGCGTAGTGCATGTTCTGCGGGAAATGGGGAAAAATGTGCCGGAGGATATTTCTATCACAGGCTATGATAATTCTGTGATGGCCGGAGGGGACGTTTCCCTTACCACTATCGTACACCCTCAGGAAAAACTGGGAGAGATGGCGGCGGAGCTGCTGCTGGAAAAAATTCGGGAGGTTCCGGAAGAGAAAAGCCAGATCCCCAGGCTGATCCAGCCGGAGCTGATCGTAAGAAATTCGGTAAAAGACAGAAGGAAAAAGGAGGAAAATTAAAATGTTAGAAGAGTTAAAAAAAGCAGTCTATGAGGCAAATATGCTTTTGCCTAAGTATGGTCTGGTAACCTTTACCTGGGGCAATGTAAGCCAGATCGACAGAGAAACAGGCTATTTCGCCATTAAACCCAGCGGAGTGGATTATGACAAGCTGACTCCCGAAGATATGGTGATCATGGATCTGGAAGGAAACAAGATCGAGGGCAGATATAATCCGTCTTCTGACACGCCTACACATATTGAGCTGTACAAGGCTTTCCCAAAGATCGGCGGCGTTGTACACACTCATTCTCCATGGGCTACCAGCTGGGCTCAGGCAGGAAGAGGAATCCCCTGCTACGGGACCACCCATGCAGATTATATGTACGGAGAGATCCCCTGTGTAAGATGTCTCACAAAAGAAGAGATCGATACTGCTTATGAGAAGAATACAGGAGTCCTTATCGCAGACTATTTTAAAGATAAGGACTATGAGGCAGTTCCTGCAGTCCTGTGTAAAAACCATGGTCCCTTTACCTGGGGAAAAGACGGCCATGAGGCAGTCCACAATGCAGTAGTGCTGGAAGAAGTAGCGAAGATGGCAGCAAGATGCGAGATGATCAATCCCAGAGTACAGCCGGCGCCACAGGAACTCCAGGATAAACATTATTACAGAAAACATGGAGCCAATGCTTATTACGGACAGAAATAAGAGATAAAAGAATAGAATGCACACCTGGAAAGTGTCTGGGGCTCCTGGCAGGCCGGATATTTTCCAGGTGTTTTTTTATGCGGAGGGAGATATCAGGTCCTGTTGGAAAAGATAGAGAACCGATTTCGCCCGTACAGCTGGGCAAAGTACGGTCAAAAAACCAAAAAGTCGGATTTTGCCGCATAGCTAGAGAACAAAGTACGGTCAAAAATACCTAAATTTCAATTTTTAACCGTACTTATGTTGAAAAGAGCAGGCGGGCTTCTTAGGGGACTGTTTCTTAGCGGTAGTTTTCCGGTGGCTTCCGGATGCTTCTTATAATGAAAAAGATCATGGAACCGAAAAGGAAGACCAGAAACAGGACTGTATGCAGAGTGCTCAGATTTTTTTCCTGAACACTGTGGTATGTAATGACGGCAAATTCTGCTGTCATGAGAAATTTCATAAGGATCAGCATGGTTTTTATGTTTTGATAGACCCACTTTTGATTTTTATGAGTAGTTCTGACAGGCACGTTCCAGATAGAGGGAAATCTTTCCATTATGGTCAGAGGCAGATAGAGGACCAGACTGACTACCGGTATGATCCAGATCGTGCCTTTTGGCCCCCAGCCGTCCGGCTGACCGCTGAATCCCCAGTGGGTAATGATGGTATCCGGAATCTGATTCCATTTCAGTAAAGGATAGAGGAAGGAAAGGATCAGTACAAGAATAGAAAAAAGATTCAGAGCCTTCTGAAAACCAGTATTGGGGTATCTGAGGATCCTGGGATTTTCATAAAATTCTTTTTTGACCATAAGCCCGCCTCCTGAATAATTTCTTTCTTATAAGGAAATTGTAGCACGTTTCTTTCATGGGAGGAATGTTTTTTCATGAGGGACAGAGATTCTGTCATATGATACAAAAATGGGGGGAATTTGAAGCGGGAATTTGTACTTGCCCCTTTTTGGCGGATAGTGGTAGTATAAAGATACAGGAAGGGCAGCAAAAGGGAGGTATGCATTATGAAATGGGAAAAATCAGTACGGCTCCATGAAGAAAAACATACACCGAAAAAAGAAAAGGATTTTTGGCGGTCAAAACTAGATGAAGCTATCGAAGATATGGAGACTGGACGTGTGCAGACGATTGAAGAAGTATGGAGAGAACTTGACGCTCTATAAGGAGTATTGATGAGAAATAAGAAATACCGAGTGGTAATTGCGGTAAGCGCAAAAAGAGATGTTGCAGAAAAGAAAAATTATATTCTGGAACATTTTCAATACCGTCAGTATGCGGAAGATTTCTCACAGAAGATGAAAACGGCCATAAGCCAATTAGATACATTTCCAACAGGTTATGCGGTTACAGATTTTCAATATATAGGATATAAAATATATTTAAAACCACAAAGTGGCTGTCTGATATTTTATACTATAGATGAACAGAAGTCTGCGGTTACAGTCCTTCGTATATTGCAGAACAGAATGAATTGGCGGTACATAATCTGGGATTGGATAAACAAAGATAAATGAAAAATAGTGATTGAAGAGCTGCTCCGGCCAATTTTTAGTTGCGGGGCAGCTTTTTGAGTCAAATCCTATAAATCTGCATATCCTAATCATAAAGCAAAAAAGTTCATGCGTTTTATTCCGGAGTATGATATCATGATGTAAAACAACGAAACAGAAAACTTAATAAAGGAGACGAACATGGAACTTTTTATCGGAATTATGATTCCTTTCCTTGGGACCTGCCTGGGCTCTGCCAGTGTGTTCTTTATGAAGAATGAACTGAAGCCTCTTGTCCAGAAAGGTCTTCTGGGATTTGCTTCCGGGGTAATGGTGGCGGCTTCTGTGTGGTCCCTGCTGATCCCGGCTATGGATATGTCAGACTCTATGGGAAAATTTGCTTTCGTTCCGGCGGCAGCAGGTTTTCTTTTGGGGATTTTTTTTCTTCTGGCTATGGACCGTCTGGTGCCCCATTTACATCTGGGTGAGACGAAACCGGAAGGACGAAAGAGCAACCTGAAAAAGACCACTATGCTGGTGCTGGCAGTGACGCTCCATAATTTTCCCGAGGGAATGGCGGTAGGCGTGGTATTTGCGGGAATGATGGCAGACAGCGCCCAGATCACTCTGGCGGGGGCTATGGCTTTGTCAGTTGGGATAGCCATACAGAATTTTCCAGAAGGTGCCATTATTTCGCTGCCTCTGAAAAGTGAGCAGAGAGTTGGAAAAGGAAGGGCCTTTCTTTACGGGACTCTTTCCGGGGCTGTAGAGCCATTGGGAGCTGTGCTTACCATAGTTTTATTCAGTTTTATCGAGCCTCTTCTTCCTTATCTCCTGGCTTTCGCTGCGGGGGCTATGATTTATGTAGTGGTGGAAGAGCTGATCCCGGAAACCAGCGAAGGGGAACACAGCAATATCGGAACGATCGGATTTGCCGCAGGATTTGTTCTGATGATGATCCTGGATGTGGCCCTGGGATAAGCAGATAGTATATATTTCTGCAGCAGCGGTGGTATCAGATAAAATGAAAGATGTACACATTAAGAGATAAAAAGCAGGAATTGCAGAATAGGAGACAGATTATGATAAGAGTAGGAATGGGATATGATGTTCATAAGCTGACAGAGGGAAGAGACCTTATCCTTGGGGGAGTAAATATCCCCTGGGATAAGGGACTTTTAGGACATTCAGATGCGGATGTGGTGGTCCACGCTATTATGGATGCTCTTTTAGGAGCGGCGGCTCTTCGGGATATCGGAAGACATTTTCCGGATACAGATCCAAAGTATAAAGGAATCTCCAGTATCCTTCTTCTTCAGCATGTGGGAAAACTTCTGGAAGAAAATATGTACGTGATCAATAACATTGACGCAACCATCATTGCCCAGAAGCCGAAGCTGCTCCCTTATATAGACGCTATGATCAAAAATGTAGCCCGGGCTCTTCATCTGGAGGAAAACCAGGTGAATATTAAGGCCACTACAGAGGAGGGGCTGGGATTTACCGGCAGTATGGAGGGAATCTCTGCTCATGCAATATGCGCTCTTACCAGTGTCCAGGATCTGATGGGAGATGACAGGAGCACGCCTTCCTGCCAGGGCTGCTGCAGGCAGCAGGCAGCCGGAGAACAGGAAGACTGATCCAGATAATGTTCCTGGACATAGATCAGGATCTGATGGAGCAGATCTGAGGCAGGCGTCTTTCTTGGCGAAAGTCCTGACTCATCCAGGAGCCGGGCGGCAATATAATATAAACAGGATTTACAGTATAAAGGCTTTGAACTGTCTATAAACAGGTGCTTTTCCATGTGAGAGAAGACCTGGTCTTCCAGATGGAAGACCGGACAGTCCAGGGCCTTTTTGGCTGTCATCTTATGAAATTCTTCAATATAGTCGGGAGAAAACACATTTACCTGACATTCAGCTTCCTCCAGATTTGTATAAGAATGGATCTCATAGGGCAGGATGAGAATAAGGTCTCCCGGCTTCATAAGAAAATCTCTTCCGTCTACTGTTGCCATGAGTTTTCCGCTCTTCAGCCGGAGAAGTTCATAGCTTCTGTGAAGATGGGCAAAATGGCTGAATTCCCGGATATGGTATAGAGAGATTTCCTGGGGGTCTCCAAAATGATAATCTTCATAAACGATCATGATACTTTACCTCTTTCAGAAATATTATAGCGGCTGGGCTTGGGAGATACAAGAAAAAGCATAAGAAAAGCAGTGCAGAACGCTTTTTGACAGCTCTGATTTACAAAGATAAAGGAAATGAAACAAAAAAATAAAAAGGATTCAAAAAAACAATATAATAATCTGGAATAACAGATATGATTAAAAAATATGCAGGAATGAAAAAATAAACTTGCAAATTGTCTATAAAGGCTTTATAATACAACACAGAGTAAAAAATGTGAACCAATAGGAGGAAAGCCATGTCATACGTAGATGAAGTAATCGAGTTAGTTGAGAAGAAAAATCCGGGGGAACCTGAATTTCATCAGGCAGTAAGAGAAGTACTGGAATCCTTAAAGCCGGTTGTAGAGGCAAATGAGGAAAAATACCGCAAAGCAGCTCTTTTGGAGCGCCTGGTAGAGCCTGAAAGAGTTATCATGTTCCGTGTTCCCTGGGTTGACGACAACGGAAATGTACATGTAAATAAAGGCTATCGTGTACAGTTTAACAGCGCTATCGGACCATACAAGGGCGGATTGAGATTCCATCCTTCTGTATATCTTGGAATTATCAAGTTCCTTGGATTTGAGCAGATCTTCAAAAACTCTCTGACAGGCCTGCCTATCGGCGGCGGTAAAGGTGGATCTGACTTTGATCCTAAGGGCAAATCAGACAGAGAAGTTATGGCATTCTGCCAGAGCTTTATGACAGAATTATATCGTCACATCGGTGCAGATACAGACGTACCTGCCGGGGACATCGGTGTAGGCGGAAGAGAGATCGGATACCTGTTCGGACAGTATAAGAGGATCCGCGACGCTTATGAGGGCGTTCTTACAGGAAAAGGACTGACATACGGCGGTTCTCTGGTAAGAACTCAGGCTACAGGTTATGGTCTGCTGTACCTTACAGAAGAAATGCTGAAGATCAACGGCAAAGATATCGCAGGAAAGACTGTAGCAGTATCCGGCGCTGGAAACGTGGCGATCTACGCTATCGAGAAAGCTTACCAGTTAGGCGCTAAGCCGGTTACCTGCTCTGATTCCACAGGCTGGGTTTATGATCCGGAAGGTATTGATCTGGAAGCCCTCAAAGAGATCAAAGAAGTAAAACGTGCCCGCCTTACAGAGTACAAGAACTACAGACCAAACGCTGAATACCATGAAGGCAAAGGCGTATGGAGTGTAAAATGTGATGTTGCTCTTCCATGTGCTACACAGAATGAACTGGGTATCGAAGACGCAAAACAGCTGGTTGCCAACGGCTGCTTCGCTGTAGCAGAAGGCGCAAACATGCCTACAACTCTGGAAGCTACTAAATATTTACAGGAAAACGGAGTTCTCTTTGCACCTGGCAAAGCTGCAAACGCAGGTGGTGTGGCTACTTCCGCTCTGGAAATGTCCCAGAACAGCGAACGTTTAAGCTGGAGCTTCGAAGAAGTTGATGAGAGACTGAAAAGGATCATGGTAGATATCTGCCATAACATGGCTGATGCAGCAAAGAAATACGGATATGAAGGCAACTATGTAGTAGGTGCCAACGCAGCCGGATTTGAGAAAGTTGCAGACGCAATGCTGGCTCAGGGCATCTGCTAATATTGCAAATATCCTCCGCATTCAGGATATAGAGAAGAGAGAGTCTTTTCCGTAAAAGGTCAGGACTCTCTCCTTTTTTATCCTATAAAAAGTTATTCGGACTGTTCTATAGGATAAAATGCCCGGTCCGGGACATGTTACCAGCGGTTTTCCTATTGACAAACCAGGGATTTATGAATAAACTAATAGAAGATATGAAAAGGCAGAGAACGAAAAGAGTACCGGATAAGATTTATCCAGAGAGAAGGGGCCGCCGGCTGAAAGCCCTTTTATGAAGAAATCCGGGAAAGTGCATTCGGGAGCCGGTCCGGTGACTGTTTCTTCAGAAATACAGCCGGGCACGCAGACCAGCGTTACGGGGTAATAAGCGGAAGATTTTTATCTTCAAATAGAGTGGAACCGCGGAAATATTCGTCTCTATGTCCCTTGGGATATAGGGACTTTCTTTTTTTAGGATTGAGGTGAACAAATGGGCTTTATCGGACATATAAAAGAAGAATTTCAGGTGATACAGGAAAGGGACCCTGCTATAAAATCTCCTCTTGAGGTGCTGCTGTATCCAAGTTTTCGGGTAATGATCCAATACAGGAGGGCTCATAAGCTGTATGAAAAAGGCCATTATTTCCTGGCCAGATGGATTTCTCAGAGAGCGGCCAGAAAAACAGGTATTGAAATCCATCCCGGGGCAAAAATAGGTAAAGGGCTGTTTATCGATCATGGGGCTGGAGTGATCATAGGAGAGACAACTATCATTGGCGATAATGTAACTCTTTACCAGGGAGTGACCCTGGGAGGAACAGGAAAAGAAACAGGAAAACGCCATCCTACCCTGAAGGACAATGTAATGGTCAGCGCCGGAGCGAAGATCCTGGGATCTTTTACCATCGGAGAGAATTCCAAGATCGGCGCAGGCAGCGTAGTGCTGGAGGAAGTACCGCCCAACTGCACAGTAGTAGGGGTTCCCGGAAGAGTAGTAAGAAGAGAAAACAAGAAAGTGCCCAGAGTAGATATGGATCAGGTGCATCTGCCGGATCCTACACTGGACGATATCCATGTCCTGCAGAGGGAAAATGAAAAGCTCCGTTCAGAACTCCAGAAAATGAACTATGAGCTCCAGGATATGAGAGAAAAAGAAGAAATGTGCCGCAGGGCCAGAGAAAAGGCCGAGGAGGAGCACAGATTAGAATTGGAAAATGCAAGGAGAAAAGGAGAAAATTCATGAAGATCTACAACACCCTGACAAAGAGAAAGGAAGAATTCATTCCTCTGGAAGAGGGAAAGGTGAAAATGTATGTATGCGGGCCTACGGTCTATAATTTTATCCATATCGGGAATGCCAGACCTATGATCGTTTTTGATACTGTGCGCAGATATATGGAATATAAAGGCTATGAAGTCAACTATGTATCGAACTTTACAGATGTAGACGACAAGATCATTGCGAAAGCTATTGAAGAAGGCGTCAGCGCCGAAGAAATTTCCACCCGCTATATCAAAGAGTGTAAAAAAGATATGGCAGACATGAACGTAAAGCCGGCTACCACCCATCCTCTGGCAACTCAGGAGATCGACGGTATGATCGAGATGATCCAGACGCTTATCGATAAAGGATTTGCCTATGAGGTCAACGGCACCGTATATTTCCGGGTAAAGAACTTTAAAGAATACGGAAAGCTTTCCCATAAGAACCTGGAAGACCTTCAGTCCGGATTCCGCTCTCTCCAGGTTTCCGGAGAAGACCAGAAGGAAGATCCCTTAGACTTTGTTTTATGGAAACCTAAAAAGGAAGGGGAACCTTACTGGGTATCTCCCTGGGGAGAGGGACGTCCCGGCTGGCATATTGAGTGCTCTGTAATGTCCAAAAAATATCTGGGAGAAGAGATTGATATCCATGCAGGTGGAGAAGATCTGATCTTCCCCCATCATGAAAACGAGATCGCCCAGTCCGAGTGCTGCAATGGAAAAACATTTGCCAGATACTGGATGCACAATGCCTTCCTGAATATTGACAACCGGAAGATGTCCAAATCTCTTGGAAACTTCTTTACTGTCCGGGAGATCGGAGAGAAGTACGATCTCCAGGTCCTCCGGTTCTTTATGCTGAACGCTCATTACAGAAGTCCGCTGAACTTCAGCGCAGAACTGATGGAATCTTCTAAAAACGCCCTTGACAGGATCGTTACCTGTGTAGACCAGTTAAAACGTCTGGCCGGGTCCGCCCAGGGGGAGACCATGACAGAAGAAGAGACAAAGCTGGCGGAAGAAGTAAAAGGGTATGTGAAAAAATACGAAGAGGCTATGGAAGATGACTTTAATACAGCAGACGCTATTGCGGCCATCTTTGAACTGGTAAAATTTGCCAATACCCATGGAAATGCAGAAAGTACCAAGGCTTTTGTACAGTATCTCTTTGACACCATCGTGAAATTAAGTGATGTTCTGGGACTTCTGGTGGATAAAGAGGAGGAAGTGCTGGACGAAGATGTGGAAAAGCTCATCGCTGAGCGTCAGGCAGCCAGAAAAGAGAAGAACTTCAAACGTGCGGATGAGATCCGAGATCAGCTGGCGGCTATGGGGATTATTCTGAAGGATACGAGAGAAGGAGTACAATGGAAAAGAGCTTAGAACATTTCAGAGAGCTTTTCGGGCTGGAGGAGCCGGATATCCGGACTTATTCTCCTCTGACCCTGGCTTATATCGGAGATGCAGTTTACGAGCTGGTGATCCGTACCCTTTTAGTGGAAAAAGGAAATACCCAGGTGAATAAACTGAACCAGAGAGCCAACCGTCTGGTGAAGGCCTCTGCTCAGTCAGAAATCATCGAAAAACTGAAGCCCTGTCTGACAGAAGAAGAGATGGGAATCTTCCGGAGAGGGAGAAATGCCAAGTCCTATACCATGGCAAAAAACGCGACCATGTCCGACTACCGCAGAGCTACAGGCTTTGAGGCCCTTATGGGATATCTGTATCTTACAGAGCAGTGGGAACGGATACTGGAGCTGGTAAAGCTGGGACTTCAGGAAGGAGAAGAAGATGGAGAACAGGTACCAGGAAAGTAATATTGAGGGACGAAACGCAGTGCTGGAGGCTTTTCGTTCCGGCAGAACGGTAGACAAGCTTTTTGTACTGGAACACTGTGAGGACGGTCCGGTTCGGACGATCCTCCGGGAGGCAAAAAAGCAGGATACCATTGTCAGATTTGTGAAAAAAGAACGTTTAGATCAGATGTCCCAGACAGGAATGCACCAGGGGGTGATCGCCCAGACAGCGGCTTACGCCTACGCCCAGGTGGAAGACATACTGGAAGCTGCCAGAAAAAAAGGGGAGCCGCCCTTCCTTTTTATACTGGATAATATTGAAGATCCCCATAATCTGGGAGCTATTATCCGTACTGCCAATCTGGCAGGGGCTCACGGGGTGATCATTCCAAAGAACCGGGCGGCAGGACTTACTGCCGTGGTAGCCAGGACCTCTGCAGGAGCTTTAAACTATACGCCTGTGGCAAAAGTGACCAATATTGCCAGGACTATTGAAAGTCTGAAAAAAGAAGGGATCTGGTTTGTCTGCGCGGATATGGGAGGCACCCAGATGTATGATCTGGATCTGAAAGGTCCTATAGGACTGGTCATCGGCAATGAGGGACAGGGCGTGTCCAAGCTGGTAAAAGAAACATGCGATTTCGTTGCATCGATTCCCATGAAGGGAGATATTGACTCTTTAAACGCTTCTGTAGCTGCGGGAGTGCTGGCCTATGAGATCGTAAGACAGAGATTAAGTAAGTAAAGTAATACAGGTTTCAGATATGATGAAAGAGTATGAAGGGATTTCTGATGAAGAGCTGATCCTTCGGGCTCAGAAGGGAGAAAAGAAACTGGAAGAGTTTCTCATTGACAAGTATAAAGGTATGGTCCGGAAGAAAGCTCACGCTATGTTCCTTATCGGAGGAGAACAGGAAGATCTGATCCAGGAGGGGATGATCGGACTTTTCCGGGCAGTGCGGGATTACCGCCCGGATAAAAATGCTTCTTTTGCTACATTTGCAAATCTGTGTGTGGAGAGACAGATCTACAAGGCAATAGAAATATCAGGCAGACAGAAGCACAGGCCTTTAAATTCCTATATTTCCTTAAGCGAGGAAAACAGTCCTTTAAAGGACACAGAGGATACCAAGCAGCAGAATCCGGAAGAGATCATTATTGACAGAGAAAATGCGGATCTTATGCTGGAAAAGATCAGAAAAAAACTCAGCCCCTTTGAGAATCAGGTCCTGGAGCTTTATCTGGAGGGACTGGATTACCATCAGATCGCCAAGCAGATGGAAAAATCTCCCAAATCCATTGATAACGCTCTTCAGAGGATACGGAATAAGATCCATCTTCTGACAGAAAAGATTTGAAGAATGTACAGATATTTTAAGAGAAAGAAGGTGAGAGTCTATGCAGAAAAAGACCATACTGACGGTGATCCCTGTAAATGGGAAGCATCAGGAATTACTGGAAAAGGCTGCGCAGAATGAGAAGCTCATTTTTTCGGATCCTGAAAGTGTGACTCAGGAACAGGTAGACCAGGCGGAGATCATTTTAGGAAATGTTCCTCCGGAAATGGTGAAAAAGGCAAAAAAACTGGAGTGGCTGCAGCTGAATTCCGCCGGATTCGACGCCTATGCGAAGAAAGAGATCATGGGAGACCGGATTCTCACTTCCTGCAGCGGCGCATATGGCCAGGCAGTGTCTGAGCATATGTTTGCCATGCTTCTGGCGATGCAGAAAAAATTACACCTTTACCGGGATGACCAGAAAGCCCACAAATGGGGGGACGAGGGACAGGTTACTTCCATCAGCGACACTACAGTCATAGTCCTGGGACTGGGAGATATCGGAAAGCATTTCGCCTGGCTGGCCCATGCCCTGGGCGCTTATGTGATCGGCATCAAAAGGACCTACAGTCCCTGCCCGGAATATGTAGATGAGCTCCATCTCCAGGAGGATACCAAAGGACTTCTCCCAAAAGCAGATGCGGTGGTTTCTTTTCTCCCAAGTTCAGAAGAGAATAAGGGCTTTTTCGGAAAAGAATTTTTTGATCAGATGAAGCCGGGAAGTCTTTTCTTAAATGGCGGAAGAGGAGATACAGTTTCCACAGAAGATTTGTACCAGGCTCTAAAAGAGGGAAAACTGGGAGGAGCTGCTCTGGATGTAACGGACCCGGAGCCTTTGCCAAAGGACCACCCCCTGTGGGATATGCCTCAGGTATTTCTCACACCCCATGTTTCAGGAGGCTACCATCTTTCCGTGACTCTGGATAATGTGGTGGATATCTGTGCAGGCAACCTGCGCAGGTATCTGGCAGGAGAGAGTCTGAAAAATCTGGTGCAGGTAAGGGATGAATAGCTTTATAGAGCATATGGGAATGTACATACCGCTTTATGAAAGGGGATATGTGACCTTACTTTGGGAGGATAACTCCTGGAACGGGAGCACATATCCCTTGATTTACAAGCAAAAGATATAAATATATGAAATTGAAGAAATTTTTCTTGCATTTATGAAAATAAGTGTTATAATAGAAAAAGTGCACGGGGCATTAGCGCAGTTGGGAGCGCGCCACACTGGCAGTGTGGAGGTCACGGGTTCAAGTCCCGTATGCTCCACTTACTTTCAAGCGGCCGGAGAGAACTTCTCTCCGGTTATTTTTATGCTTAAATCCGGTGTTTATCCGGTGTTTTGAGCTGTGGCAATTTTTTTCTATGCAAAAGCAAGTGTATAAGATGTGCTTTATTTCTGGTTACAGTCTGGTTACACTTCAGGATATCAAGGCTTTCTGTATCAATTTTAACTTTTCGTTCTCTGTACTGCGGTCAAAACAATAATTTCCCAAAGTAGTACGCTCATCAGCATGTCCCACCATTTCACGGACAGTATTGATATTCACCTGCCCGTCAATCAAAGCGGATATATAGGTTTTACGTGTTTTATGTGAGGTCTTATTTATGATTCCGATTTCTTGGCAGTACTTTCTATAAAGGGCGGCTACTGACCAATTAGAAAGCGGGCGGTCATTCACAGAAAAAATATACTTGCTGTTTATCTTATGTTCTGCCTTATACTCTTTCGCTATCTGTATGTATTTTTTTGCCAGATCTGTTAAAAAAATTTTACGGTCACCATAAGAGGTTTTCGTGTGTTCTACTATCTCCGGCTTACGGGCCCCATAGCGATACATTCGCTGTATATGAATATAATTTTCACTTTCAACATCTTCATCACAACAGGCACATAATTCACCGATCCGCACACCTGTCTGAAACTGGAACAGGATTGCCAGCGGAGCAAGGCGATGTAATAATTTATCATTGCTTAAAAAGTCGTTCCAGGCCAGCCTCTGTATAGCAGGAATTTCATTGCTGAGGAAAACCTGTGTATCATCAGCTTTTTTCTTGACTTTTCTGAACATTCTCTTTCCGTCTATATGAACAGCGGAAAATGGATTTTCTTTCAAAATTCCCATATCAACGGCATATTGTAAGGTCTGACGCATAATAACAGTAACATTGTAATATTGAGTTTTGGTCATGCTGTGGTCTTTGATCAGTTTGTGAGCCCACTCGTCCAATTTCAACTTATTCAGAGAAGTCAATGGCTTCTTTACGATTTCTGTTTGAGCATAATACTTTTTCCAGTCACAATCAATCCGCAGAATATAAGTTTCCGCAGTAGTATGCAACCTTTTGTATTCCAGCCACTGAGGATATATTTTTTCTAATGTGGGAACTGATCTGCTATCACTTTCATTAGTATCTTTCAGTCCATAAAATTCTGCAAGATAGGATAGAAGATCTTCCTCCTTTGTTTTGACTATCAACCTCCGTCCTGATTTCTTTGTGCTGTCATTGACATGAGTACGATAACGGTTATCTGTACCTTTCCAGATTTTGTGGTTATGATATTTGAGTATCGTCTCCTTAAACTTTTTTGTCATCTGATTTTGCACATCATCCAGGTCAATGATATCATTTTCAGTAAGAAACGACAACAGTTCTTCTGCACTTTTGTTTGTCAAAGATAAAAGACTCTTGTTCATGTAGTGTGTGATCCTGCCGTACTGCCGCCTTAAAAAGTCGGATCTTGAGTATCTGAAATTTCAGACTTTTTTCTCCGGGATATACTTTTTAGTGATTTTCCGCTAAAAATGCAGGATAAATCGAGTGACAAATAAAATTACGGCAGAAAAATAACGGAAATAACCGACTTTTCATTTCGACATTTTATCTATGCGCTGTAAAGATTGAATCGGGAAAAGCTGTAGCACTTAACAGGATCACTTCCTCCTTTCGGAGGTACTAGATGTTTTTTAAGAAACGGAAGATGGGTTTCTAAGTTTACATAGTGTTTTTAAAGATTTTTGATTGGTTTTAATGTATGAGCAGTGTTTTCAGATCTAAATTTCTTTTTTGTAGATCTAAATCTAAATTTTTCAGATCTAAATGTAGGTTTTGTATTTCTATTCTTGCGTTTTATAGATATAAATCTGTTTTTCCTGTTTCTAAAATTATCGTTATACTTCTGATTTGCGATTTGGTTCTTTGATGTTTTGTGTTCGATTTGTGCAAAAGTACGCACAGCCGGAAAGCCAGTAAATACAATAGATTTTGAATGCTTGTTCTCTGGAGGTAATACTTACCTCCAGAGAATCTGGATTTCTCACCGCCGTCCGGGCTTCTGCCTTGCGGCATACGCCCTGTCCGACGGGAGAAAATCCAGATTTTATGGAAGTAGATAAAAAGAAAAATACTTTTGTGCATACAAAAAGAGATCCAGATTTCTCTGAACCTCTCTTACGTATATATCAGATTTATTTTTGTAATTTCTTTCTAAGCCCGAAGGCTGTACCGCCAGTCAAAGCACTTCCGGCCAGTGTAGCCAGATAAATGAAGTTTGCCGGATCGCCTGTTTTTGGAGATTTCTTTTCGTTGCTTTCATTGCTTTCAGTAGTTTCTGTCTGAGTGTTGACTTGAGTAACCTTTTCACCTTTTACAGTGTCCTGGGTATCTGTATTTTTATTTTCTGTAGCTGTAGTTTCTTCTGCTGTGTTCTGGGGAGTCTCTGTCTTATTCTGATCTGTCTGATCCTGACTGCCTTCATTTCCAACAACAGGCTTTTCCGTATCCTCTGTAGGATTCTGGGTATTATCCCCTGACGGGTTTTCGGTATCGGTTCCCGGATTTACAGGTGTCCCTGTGTCTGGATCTTCTTTATCTGGATTCGTAGGTGTATTTGTGTCTGGGTTTGCAGGTGTCTCTGTACCTGGCTTCTCTGCACCAGGATTTTCAGGTGTAGTGACTGTACCTGGTTTGATAACTTCTCCTGTTTCGCTGTTCTGAATCTCACCACACCCCTCACAAGTATGTTCCCAGTGACCCTGCTCCGGAGTGATCAGAGGAGCTTCTGTCCAGTAGCCCTGTTCTGGGCTGATCAGTGCGCCGTTCTCGTAATGGTATTCTTCTGGGTGGTCGATGGTGTCAACGACTACTTCCTTGCTGCCGTAATCTCCAGACTCTCCGTTAAGAACATGATTTTTAGCATGTGCAAGAACGTCTGCATTAGACATACCCGCTGCATCAAAATCTAAACCGCAGGTGAAGCATACCGTATGAGTCGCTGTAATCTCTTCGGTCCAAGCTTCTTTGTCTACGACCTTGATCTGCTCGTACTCGGCAGGCTTAGTAGGAACCCACTCAGACGGTCCGTAAACGGCTTCCTGGTCAACTACATATACAGGGGCTCCCCATGTATGAGTATGCTGTTCGGGATCTGATGTCTGGACTTCAGCACCACCATTATTCGTAGCCGCAAAAACAGTTCCTACACTTCCAACTGTTAAGGTCATAGCCGCTAACAGTGCAAGTATCATCTTTTGTTTCATCTTTTTTCTTCCTCCTAAAAGTATAAATTTTCATATATTAGTGATTTTAGCCCATTTTGTTCTAAAAATCAATAGCCCATTTTGTTCTTTAATATAATCCCTGTAAAAGGGGTGATTTATATTTGAAATTAGAACGGCTAAGAGGTCTAAGAGAGGATTCTGATATGTCGCAAAAAGAACTGGCAGAAAAATTAAATATAAGTCAGCGGACACTTTCTCATTATGAAACAGGAAAAAGGGATATACCTACAGAAATGTTGATTAAAGTAGCGGATTATTTTAATGTTTCTGTTGATTATCTGCTGGAAAGAACGGATAAGCGATACTTAAAAGTATAAAAAATATTGAGATGTTTTTTATTTTCGCAAAACAAAAAGAGTGTGAAGCCGGACGCTTACCCAGCCGACCCAACGCCCTGTTAGGAACCGTCGCTCTGGGTATCCTGCGGAACGCTGGTTATTGATCGGGCGGACAAGGAAAAATATTGTATGCAGTGGTTACACTTTTGGTTACACTTGCTTAGATGATGTGCAAAGCCCCCTTTCTATGCGGTTTAGAAGTCGTTGCCAGGGTTCAAGTCCCGTATGCTCCACTTACTTTCAAGCGGCCGGAGAGAAGTTCTCTCCGGTTATTTTTATGCTTAAAGCCGGTGTTTATGCAAGCTGAGAGCTGTTGCAATTTTTTTCTGTCCGCATATTCTTATAGCAAAACAGAATACAAGAGGCGTAGCATTGTTCAAGAATTGTGTGTTTAAAGTATCTGTGGACAGCCGGAAATGGCTGAAAGCAGCTGGTATAAGAGCAGTGAAAACCGTGGCTCAGGCGGCTATTGCCGGGATCGGAACGGCGGCGGCCCTGGGGCAGGTGGACTGGAAATATGTTGTGTCTGCTTCCGTGATGGCCGGTGTGATCAGTTTACTGACTTCTGTTGCAGGCATCCCCGAGGCAGGAGGTTCAGAGGGCGGGTAATACCGCCCTTGCATTTTATGTTTTTTAGGAGTATAATAAATTCAGATTTCGGAAGCATAGCTCAGCTGGGATGAGCGTTCGCCTCACACGCGAGAGGCCACGGGTTCGAGCCCCGTTGCTTCCACTCTTAAAAGTCTGTATTTACAGGCTTTTTTCTATTTTGAGTTGTATTGCTGCAGTGTTGACAGGATTGGGTGGCTTTTACCATTTGACAACTTCTAGATCCTTGATTATAGACAGCCGGAAGGTAGGCGTAGGCTACCCGTCCCGGTGGTATCAACTATAAAAATGGTCGTCTACTTTAACCAGGAGCAGGACAGAGGCTGTCAAAATCTGTCGCAAAATTTTTAAGAAAAATCCGGCATTTCCGGTTGATACTTTTGGAAATCCGGTATATACTAACAAGAAAAGAAATCCTGATGAAAACAGATCTCATTTGTAAGGACAGTAGATTCTTTACATTTCTCTACAGCATATGTTTTATTCCCACGAGCAACGAGCCAAGCGGACATGCTGGCATGTCCATTTGACGACTGCTGCGAGGGTCTTTGACTTTTATGTATTTCAGAATTTAAATCTTTAAGAAATCCCATTTGCAGATAAATATCTGATGGCAGAATATATAGCCTGCTTTTATGTGCATATTGAGCGGATCCCAGGGCTTTTCACCTGTTTATGAGCAAGCTCATAAAGGTTTAGAATTTATGGATCCGGATCATTATATGATATTTCTTGCGGCCTGTCGGCTTATTTCTTTTGATGCGTTCGCGTCATATATTCCAAATAACATTTATTTAAAATTGCAAATCTATTTACGGGGATTTTGCTATAGTACAAAGTTTCAGGAGCGTACTGCCTGGGGCATGTATCTATCATTTATGGATTTTTAAAGGGGTTTGTTTTCTGTGGGAAAGGAGGCGGTTCCATTGAGCAGATGATCCCGGGAAGGGAAAATAAAACCACAGGAGCTCTGTAGAGTGCCCTTTTTGTACCTGAAAACAGGAAAATAAGAAAGGAGGCCAGATATGAAAAGGTTTAAAAGAACAGTGGCATATGTATTAGCGGCAGTCTTGAGTTTTTCTTCTTTTCTCCAACCTGTCCCGGTTTTTGCCGCAGAGGAATCAGCGAAGGTCATGGAAATTTCCGGGGAGCAGAAAACAGAAGAAACAAAAGGGTTTAATGTGTCAGTTACAGAAGGTAAAGGAAGCATAGAAGTAAGAGACGAGGAGGGAAATATCAGCAAAGCAGCGCCAGAGGAACCTCTTTCTTTAGACTGCCCTGCAGGAAGTTTCTTTGAGATTACGGCAATACCGGAATACGGATACCAGGCAGCTTTCTATAAGACCATGACGGACACAGGTGAAGTCAAAGAGGAGATCCTTACTCCGGCATTAGAAAATGGGCACTATACAGCCCGGATCAATGTGGATGAAATAAGCAGTATAGAGATTGGGTTTTCTGAGATATCCCCAGAAGAGTCAGGAGACCTTGAAGTACAGGAAATTCCCGAAGAAACTCCGGCGGAAGATCCGGAGAAAACCTTAACAGAGGAACCGGAGGATGTAACAGCTGTACCGGATATAGCTGATCTGAATGCATCTGATTTTGCCTCAATGCGTCTGGTCGTACTGGCAGATGATGCATCTGTCATTGTTGACGACAGCGACATTATCGGGCGGTATGAGAATGTATACCTGCTCCAGTTTTCGTCTATACAGCAGACAGTGAACGCTTATGCGTATTATAAGGACAAGATGACTGCAGTAGAGCCGGATGCAGTTGTTGAAACTGCTTCGGAAGATAATGGCCCGAAGGATATTGCCAGTATTTCTATGGATTCTGAAATGAATCCTATCGAAGTACTAAATGATGTAGAGACATCTGATGAAGTACTGGATGCACATGGCATGATCGCATTGATCGATACGGGAGTATCTGAGGGTGAGCATGTAATGGCACGCGTATCTGTTATTGATGACAAGCTGGAAGGAAACGGGCATGGGAACGATATGCTGGAGGCGATTATCAGCCAGGATGCAGAGGGTAAGATTCTTTCCATTCGTGCAATGGATGATAAAGGAATCGGTACGATTTCGTCCCTGGTCGCCGGGATGGAATATGCCATTAAGCAGAAAGTGGATATTATCAATCTTTCGGTATATGCAAAAGCAACATTAGCTACCTCTGTACTGAAACAGGAAATTCAGAAAGCGGCAGCAGCAGGTATTCTTGTTGTCGGGGCTGCAGGCAATGATAGCGCAGATGCGGCGGGTTATATGCCCGGTTCCGTAGATGAGGCATATATTATAGGCGCGGCGAAAGAAGATGGCACCCGTCTGGATATGTCTAATTTCGGAGAAACTGTTGATTATAATGTTGTTGCAGATTCTACATCAGAAGCCGCGGCTTTGTTTACCGGTTTTGTTTCTGCAAATGGTTTAGAAGCTGTTAAAGATATCCTGAATCAGGGGCTTGTATTTGCAGCAGATTATACCAGTGAGCCTGTAACTGAAGAACCGGCTGAAGACGGGCAGGAGTATGTTGGGGTTTCTGCAGAAGAAGCAGCGATGTATGAAGCCGGATTGATCCCCACAGTTGAGCCGAATTTGGTAAAAACATACACGGCAGAACAATTAAAAGAAGACCTGCCGGAGGATACCTTTACTGTGGCGGCCGGAGATACAACGGTTAGTGAATATGGCTCTAATTCTTTGGCAGATGTCGCCGGGGTAAACCGTGAGTCTATCATGAATTGGCTTGGCGGCCATGTGTCAACGGATTACTATCTGAGTACGCCCTATAACCCGGGCTGGATCGAAAATTCGGGAATGTCTGCAGATTACCGTAATCCCAACGGCGACTGCCAGGGCGCCTATGGCGCAGGCGACACAGAGGGACAGGCAGGCATGAACTGTACCGGTTTCGTATGGCATGCCCTGACGAAAGCAGGCGGGACAGAAATCCCAGCTCTCAGCGGATGGGTGTCCTTTATCAGAAATAATAATATCAGGTACCGTACCTACACGGGATCTGATACCACTGCTATCATCAATACGATTTTGTATGAGGATGATTGGATCGAGCCCGGGGATATTATCTGGATGTGGGACGCCGCCGCCGGAAATATGAATAATGGTCTGAGTTACGGTATTTCCAACTATCATCATGTGGGAATCTATATCGGCTCTGCGTTTGATAATTCTGATCCATATAATGCATCGCCGGGATGGTTCCATAAAGATAATGGTGATATTAATGGTTTCTGGCATAGTACGGACCATGGTATTCCAGACAGTTATGCGCCAGGCAACATGATCTCCAATATACTTCCGAAAACCACCTGTATGGCTATTACTGTGGTGAAAACGGATACTGCTGAAGCAAAAGGCGGAATAAGCATTACAAAGTCCTCCGCAAAACCGGAAATGACAGGTGGCAACAGCGCTTACAGTCTGGCAGGCGCAGAGTACGGTGTGTATAAGCAAGGTACTGAAGAACAGGTGGCGACATTAGTGACGGACGTAAATGGCTATGGAAAAGTAGAGGATATACCGGCAGGAAATTATGATATCCGGGAACTGAAAGCCCCTGCCGGATATGCCCTGGATACGGCAACAGGCACAGTCACTGTTACAGGTGGCCAGACGGTTGCTTACAGCTGCCAGGATACCCCACAAAGTAACCCGGTTGCAGTTTTGCTTAGAAAGGTTGAGGCGGATAAGAATAAGACTCAGGCCAGTGCTTCCCTGGCAAATGCGGAATTTACTGTCAAGTATTACAAAGGAATTTATGACACGGACCCGGCTTTACAGGGAATAGATCCGGAGCGGACCTGGATCATGAAGACCAATGAAAAGGGGGATCTTCCCTTTGATGAAAAGGCAAAAATTTCCGGCGATGATCTTTATTATATGACCAATGGCAATCCGGCTTTACCTCTGGGGACCGTAACGATCCAGGAAACCAAAGCACCTGCAGGATTCTTGCTGAACCAGGAAATATTTATCCGCCAGATCACTTCTGATGGAACAGCAGAAACGGTTGCTACTTATGATCAGCCGACAGTACCGGAAACATCACAGAAGGGTATTATCCGGCTGCAGAAGTCTGATTCAGAAAGAAATACAGCTCAAGGGCAGGCAAGCCTTGCCGGAGCTGTATATGAAATCCGAAACAGCAGTAATGAAGTAGTAAGCACTATGACCACAGATAATGCCGGTAAAGGGGAAAGTGAACGTCTGCCCCTTGGCACTTATACAGTAAAAGAGAAGACAGCCTCTCCAGGATACCAGGTAGATCCACAGACCTACACCGTGGAACTGACTGCAGAGGATGCTTCTGCAGAGGTGTTTTATAAATCTGTGAGCAGTAAGGAAGACATCATCCGTGGCGGAGTGACCGTAGAAAAATGGGACAGTGAGCTGGATAAGAAAAACGCTCAGGGCACAGCAACTCTGGAAGGCACACAGATCCAGATCATCTCCCAGAACGATCAGGAAATCCTGGCAGATGGAAAAGTTTATAAGAAAGGGGAAGTTATCACTACCCTTACAACAGATAAGGAAGGAAAGGCCGGCACATCCGCAGATTTCCTTCCATACGGAAGTTATCAGCTTAAAGAAGTGAAACAGCCTGGGGGATATACCTCCGCAGGAATAATCACCCGTAACTTTGAGATCCGGGAAAATAGGAAAATTATCCAGATGAATACTTCAGATACTGTCATCAAGAATGAAGTGATCCGCGGAGGCGTAGCTGTAGAAAAGTGGGACAGTGAGCTGAATAAGAGAGCGGCTCAGGGCGAAGCAACCCTGGAGGGAGCCAAGATCCAGATTATTTCCCGGAACGAGCAGACTGTCCTTGTAGGGGAGAAGGAATATAAAAAAGGCGAAGTGGTCGCAACTCTTACTACAGATAAAGAGGGGAAGGCCAGTACATCAGCGGATCTTCTGCCATATGGAGATTATCAGTTAAAGGAAAGCATTCCCCCTGTCGGCTATACATCTGGGGGAACCATTACCCGGAATTTCCAGATACGGGAGGATGGGAAGATCATCCGGATGAATACCACAGGTACGGCTATTAAGAATGAAGTGATCCGCGGAGGCGTAGCTGTAGAAAAATGGGACAGCGAGAAGGATAAGAGAGAACCCCAGGGCACAGCAGCCCTGGAAGGAACAAAGATCCAGATCATCTCCCAGAACACCAATGCAGTCCTTGTAGATGACAAAGAATATAAGCAGGGCGAAGTTATCATTACCCTGACAACAGATAAGGACGGAAAAGCCAGCACAGTGGCGGATCTCCTGCCATACGGAAATTATCAGCTGAAAGAGACGGTTCCTCCAACCGGCTATACATCCGGCGGAACTATCACCCGGAACTTTGAGATACGGGAGGACGGGAAGATCGTCCGGATGAATACTTCTGACACAGCTGTCAAGAATGAAGTGATCCGCGGGGGTGTAGCCGTGGAAAAATGGGACAGCGAACTGGAGCAGCGTGTATCTCAGGGCGACGCCGGCCTGGAAGGGACCCGGATCCAGATCATTTCCAATAATCCATATACCGTCCTTGTAGGGGAGAAGGAATATAAAAAAGACGAAGCGGTTGCCACCCTCACCACAGATAAAGATGGAAAGGCCGGCACATCTGCAGATTTCCTTCCATATGGAGACTATCAGCTAAAAGAAACCCTTCCTCCAACCGGCTATACATCCGGCGGAACCATCACCCGGAACTTTGAGATCCGGGAAGACGGGAAGATCGTCCAGATGAACACTTCTGATACAGCTGTCAAGAATGAAGTGATCCGCGGGGGAGTAACCATTGCAAAGTGGAGTCTGGAAACCAATGAGCGCAAGACACAAGGCGGCGCAGCTTTAGACGGAGCAAAATTCACGGTTACCAACTGTTCTGCAAAGGCAGTTCTGGTGGACGGCCAGTTGTATCAGCCTGGAGAGGTGATCGCAACGGTAGAGACAGGGGAAGACGGTCTGTGGACCTCTGAAAAAGACTGGCTGCCATATGGCACCTATGAAGTCGCGGAAGTGCAGGAACCGGACGGCTATCTGCCGGATGGAGCCCAAGCCAGGAACTTCCAGATCCGGGAGGATGGAAAAATCGTATCCCTGGATAACAATGAGGGAGCTATTAAAAACCAGGTAAAACGTGGAGATCTGAACTTTGTGAAAGTAGCAGACAGCACCCTGGAGCGGCTGGAAAATGTGCCCTTTAAGATTACCAGCAAAACTACGGGAGAATCCCATATTGTAGTATCTGACAGAAACGGTCAGGTGGACACTTCTTCTGCATGGAATCTGCACAGTCAGAACACTAACCGGGGAGAGACTTCGGAAGACGGAGTATGGTTCTCCGGAACCACGGAAAAAGAAGTGCCGGTCAATGATGAGAAAGGGGCGCTGCCCTATGACACATACCGGATCGAAGAGCAGAGATGTGAAGCAAACGAAGGATACAAGCTGCTTTCCATTGAGATTACTGTATACAGAGATAACTATACCATTCCTTTAGGTACTCTGACAGATGACAGCGACCTGGCAGAGATCGCAACGACTGCCATAGACAGTGACACTGAAGATCATTATGCAGCAGCCGGGGAGAATACAACGATTACCGACACGGTTGAATATACCAACCTGAACAAGGGAGAGGAATATACCTTAAAGGGAATCCTCATGAACAAGGCAACCGGAGAACCGGTGACAGATGGTGAGGAAAATCCAGTCACTGCGGAAAAAACTTTTACTGCAAAGAAAGTAAAAGGAACTGCTGAGATGACGTTTACTTTTGATAGCACAAAACTGGCCGGGGCGGACATTGTTGTGTTTGAGGAACTTTATCAGAAGGAAAATCTGATCGCAGAACATACGGACATTACAGACGAAGAACAGACCATTCATTTCCCGGAAATCGGGACAAAGGCCATGGATCAGGAGACAAACACGAATGTATCGAAGGCGGATCGGGAGATCACGCTGGTAGACACAGTCTCTTACAGCAATCTTCAGCCAGGTAAGAAATATAAACTGATGGGAACCCTGATGGATAAAGAAACCGGGGAGCCTGTAAAAGATGCAAAAGGCAAAGAGATCACTGCAGAAACCAGCTTTAAGCCGGAAACCTCAGATGGCACTGTAAACGTGACCTTTGCCTTTGACGGCAGCAATCTGGCCGGAAAGACCCTGGTAGTCTTTGAAAGCCTGGAACGAAACGATACCGTGTATGCCGTACATACAGACATCAATGACCAGGCCCAGACGATTTACTTTCCGGGGATCGGCACCACAGCAAAAGAAGCCGTATCCGGGACAAAGTTCGGAAAAGCCGATAAGATCACCTTAGTAGACACGGTTTCCTACAGGAACCTGACTCCTGGGACAGAGTACATTCTGAAAGGTATCCTGATGGATAAAGAAACCGGGGAGTCTGTAAAAGTCGGGGGACAGGAAGTAACGGCTGAGGCGACCTTTAAACCAGAAGAAGCCTCCGGAACGGCAGATGTGACTTTTGCATTTGACGCTTCTTCCCTGGCAGGCCATACTCTGGTGGTATTTGAGGAGCTGTTCCAGACAGAAGCCAGCGTTGCAGAGCATAAAGACATCACAGATGAAGGGCAGACCATCTATATCCCCAGGATCGGCACTACAGCCCTGGACAAGGAAACAGGAAACCATAGCAGTAACCCGGATGAGAAAGTGACCATTGTAGATACTGTTACCTATAAGGGACTGATCCCGGGTAAGGAATACACGGTAAAGGGAACCCTGATGGATAAGTCTACCGGTAAGGAATTGCAGGCAGATGGAAAGACGGTAATTGCAGAGAAGACCTTGACTGCAGAAAAAGCAGAAGGTTCTGTGGAGCTTACCTTTACCTTTGACGGAAGGGCTCTGGCCGGCAGGACGGTAGTAGCCTTTGAGCATGTGTACTACAAGGATAAAGAAGTTGGAAGCCATACGGACATTGAAGACGAAGATCAGAGTATCCACTTCCCGGCTATGGGAACCACAGCTAAAGGCAGCAGCACCAAGGATCATATCGCCAATGCAGGCAAGGTAAAGATCTTGGATACCGTATCTTACAAAAATCTGATCCCAGGCCGGAAATACACACTGAAAGGCGTATTAATGGATAAGGCCACGGGAAAAGAGCTGCTGATCGACGAAAAGAAAGTAACTGCGGAGAAAGAGTTTACTCCCAAGATGGCAGATGGATCTGTTGACCTGGAGTATACCTTTGATGCTTCAGCCCTGGCAGGAAAGCAGGTAGTTGTCTATGAAGAGCTTTATACCAGCGATAAACTGATCGGGGAGCATAAAGATATCAATGACGAGGGACAGACGGTGACCTTCCCCTGGCTCCGTACCAATGCTTCCGACGGCGTTACCGGAAAACATGTTGGAACTGTCAGTGAGAAAGCAACGGTAATCGATGTGGTGAGCTACAAAGGGCTGCTCCCGGGAAAAGAGTACACTATAAAAGGCACTCTCATGAATAAAGAGACTGGTGAACCGGTGAAAAATAGTGAGGGTAAGGATATAACTGCAGAGAAAACCTTTACTCCAGAGAATGAAGAAGGCAGCGTAGAGCTGGTCTACGAACTGGATTCAACCCTGCTTGCCGGACAGACGGCAGTAGTCTTTGAGGACCTCCTGTATAACGGTGTAGAAGTCGGCTCTCATGGAGATATCCAGGATGAAGGCCAGAGCGTCCATTATTCGGACCTGGGCACTCAGGCGAAAGACAAAAATACAGGTCTTCAGGAGGGAATCCGGAAGGAACAGTCTGTAATCGCAGATACAGTGGCTTATCAGAATCTGATCCCGGGCCAGGAATATACCTTGAAAGGAATTCTGATGAATAAATCTACCGGAACGCCGCTTTTGATCAACAAAAAGGAGATTACAGCAGAAAAGACTTTTATCCCGGAAACAGCAGATGGAACTGTGGTCCTGGAATTTTTCTTTGACAGTACAGTTTTGAAAAATTCGGAAATTGTGGTTTTTGAAAGTCTGTTTGTAAAAGATAAAGAGGTAAATGCCCACCGGGATCTGAATGACAAAGGCCAGACTGTAAAATATCCGGAGCATAAGATCCAGACCCAGGCCAGGGATAAGGAATCAGAAACTCAGGAAGCCCGGGCTAAAGCCGATACAACGATCCTGGATACTGTTACTTATGAAGGTCTGATCCCGGGCCAGAGATATACTCTGAAAGGCATGCTCATGGATAAGAGTACCGGAGAGCCGCTGCTGATCAATGAAAAGCAGATCACCGCAGAGAAAACTTTTATACCGGAAAAATCTTCCGGAAGGGAAGAACTGGAATTTACTTTTGATGCTTCCATAGCAGCCGGAAAGGAGATCGTTGTCTTTGAACGCCTCTATGTACAGGAAATTGAGGTGGCTTCCCATACAGACCTGGAGGACGAAAATCAGACAGTAAAGATCAAAGTCCCTGAGGAACCAAAAACAGAGAAAAAAGAAACTCCGGGCAGTCCTGAAAAAGAGCAGGAGACAGCAAAAACCTTCGGCACCGCTTCCGTAAAAACAGGAGATGAAGCGCCTATTGGTGAACTTATCTGCATACTGACCTTTTCCGGAGTTGTAATAGCCGTGATAATGAAGAAAAAGAGAAGTAAAAAGAGATAGCATTTAAAGCTATGAATAAAAGGGGACTGATCCCGGATCGTGGTATCCAGGCAGTCCCCTTTTGTGAACAGAACTGAGCGATGTATATCTAGATCTGTTGCAGGGTGTGTGATTTAGTAAGGATTACAAATCACAGAGTATATAAGGCCACCATCAGAGGCATGGTCAGGATACAGACCAGGGTGGTCAGCACATTAATGGCGCTGGCATATGGAGCATGATTGTCGTAGAGCTGGGCCATCTGGGTGATAGTGGTCGCCGAGGGTGTGATCACTGCCAGAAGGCTGATGAGCAGGATGGTCTGTGCATGGGCCATGGGAACTGTGTGGCCGAGAAAGCGGAGAAACACCAGTACCGCTCCGGGAAATACTACCATTTTCAGAAGAACGATCAGATAGATCCGCTTTCCTGTGAAAACCTTTTTCCAATGGACTTCTGCCAGGAGCATTCCCAGGACCAGCATGCTTACCGGCCCGATGGTGGAGGACAAGGTGTCAATGGTATCCGTCAGTACAGAAGGCAGAGGAAGCTGGGTAAAAAACAGCAGGATCCCCACAGCAATGGCGATCAGATTAATATTGGAGAGGATCTTCTTCCAGTTTATCCCTCTGCTTTCTTTCATGAGAGACTGGCCGTGGGTCCAGAGAACAATAGTCTGAACACAGAGAAATGCGCTGGCATAGATCACCCATTCTTCTCCCAGAACAGCAGTTACCAGAGGAATGATCAGATTTCCTGCATTTGAGTAGATCAGGGAAGCCTTTTCCACAGAGCTGAACTTCAGGAACTTCCCAAGGATCCGGCAAAGGAGAAACAAGATCACATGGATAAGGACCGCTGCCAGAAGAGCCAGCAGGAAACCGTCCCGGATCTCTCTGGAATAATCAATCTGGAAAGCGTTTATGATCACACAGGGCATGATGAGATACAGGGTGATCACAGACAGAGTCCTGCTTTCTTCGGATCTTACAAGATGAAGTTTTACCAGAAGGAATCCGCAGCCCATGATCAGGAACAGTACGGCCAGCTGTCTGGCCAGCAATATAGAAATCATAGAAATTATCTCCTGTTGTTTATAAAGTCGAAATGATTATAGCACCCCGGAGGTAAAAAATCTATGTTTAATCTCCGGTTGTTGCGGGGATCTCTCTGTGATAAAATGGAAACTAAATATCTGGCACAGAAGATCTTAAGGGAAGGAGGACAAGCTGTGAAAAAAATATTAGTGGTACTTGGAGGCGGGCGTCCGAAAGGAAATACTGCCCGGCTGGTCCAGGCTTTTATGGAAGGAGCCAGGGAAGCAGGACATGAGACCGAACTGGTATCCCTTATGAAAACAGAGGTAAAGGGCTGCCTGGGCTGCAATGCCTGCCGCTATGGGAAACCTTGTATCCAGAAAGACGGATTTAACGAGATAGCGCCTAAGATCCTGGAGGCAGATCTGGTGGTATTTGCCTCACCGCTATATTTCTGGACCATTTCTTCACGCCTAAAGGCTTTTATTGAGCGGTTTTACTGTATTGCCAGGGAGGATCCTGATCCGCCTTTTGGAAGATATGAAAATTATCCGGTAAAGGACAGCGCGCTGCTGATGACTTCTGCAGATAACTTTTTCTGGACTTTTGAGCAGGCGGTTTCCTATTACCAGTTTGCAGTTGTAAATTACATTGGATTTCATGACAGGGGCATGCTTCTGGCAGGCGGATGCGGGGATACCAACGGCAGGCCCCAGATAGAGAAGACGGATCATCTGCAGCAGGCCTATGAGTTTGGAAAACATATTTACGAGACAGAAAAAAGCGGAAATAAATGAAAAAAGCAAGAGAAAAAGGAGAAGATCACCTATGAAAATAGAATTAAAACCATGGACTTTGGAAGATAAAAAAGATCTGGCTCAGTTATGCCATAATGCAGACCGGCGGTTCCTTTCTGACCGTCTGCCCTATCCTTATACAGAGGATAATGCCCAGTGGTGGATCGGCATGGCGGAAAAACAGGAGGGAAAGGAGGGCATTTTCCGGGCAATCCTGGCAGATGGAAAGATCGTTGGAAATATTTCTGTGGAGAAAAAGGCAGATGTTTACAGAAGGGACGGAGAGATCGGCTATATGCTGAAAGAAGAATACTATTCCCAGGGGATCATGACGGAAGCGGTAAGAAAGATCTGCCCTCTGGCCTATAAAGAGCTGGATCTTATCCGTATCACCGGACTGGTCTATGAGCCCAATACTCCTTCCAGAAAGGTGCTGGAAAAGAATGGATTTGTCCTGGAAGGCGTTATGAAAAAGGCAGTTACCAAAGGCGGCAAGATCTATGATCTCTGTATTTACGGAAAGTGTGTAGAGGAGTGAGAAGATGGAAATGCAAAAATCCAACTATCAGATCATGCAGGGACAGATGGCTGAGAGATTTCTTCAATACAACCAGGAACAGATGACGGAGAAATTTCAGCTTCCCTGTGATGAAAATTATATTTATGTTACTTTTGTAAGCAGCCTTTACCGGATAAATCGGCAAACCGGGGAAATCCAGGTCCAGGAACCGGAGAGAAAAGACTGGGGAAAGACGGATTATAATGAAGCTATGTCTATCTATGATGTGCTCTGCGATTCCAAACCGGACTGCCATCTTTCCGGAAGATTTGTCAGCCTGAACAGCCTGAAAGGAACGGTATTTTCTTCCGGGACTGTGGGCAATATCTTTCAGAAATATACAGGACTTTTTGACGGAAAGACCAGGGAACTGGCAAAAGCCTGTGAAAAACTGGGAGGGATCCCGGAGCAGGCAGGAGATGTAAGCTATCGGCTGGAGATTTTTCCTTTCCTGCCCGCAGTCTTCCAGTTCTGGTATTCGGATGAAGAATTCCCGGCAATGCTGAAGTTTATGTGGGACGAAAATATCCTGGATTATGTCCATTACGAGACCATCTTTTTTATGATGAGCCATGTACTGTCCCGGCTGGAGGAGGAGATCCGGAAACAGGAGATCTGATAGCGGGGAATAGGATATTGGATCAGAAGAATTATAAGGAGAAAGACAATGTTTTGTATAAGGATCGGAAACATAGATGAACTGGGAAAAGTTAAAGACTTTTACGATTCTCTTATTGAGGAAATGCAGGAGGCGGAATATAAGCCAGGGTGGAAAAAGGACATCTATCCTACTATGGAAATGCTCAGGGAAGCCCTTGAAAAAGGAGAGCTGTATATAGGAGAAGAAGAGGGAAAGACTGCATCATGCATGATCTTAAACCGAACCTGTAATGAGCGGTATCAGGAAATTTCCTGGCCGACGAAGGCCGAGCCTGATCAGGTCCTGGCAGTGCATACTTTTGGCGTCCATCCCAGATTTTCCGGCCGGGGACTGGGAAAAAGGATGATAGAAGAGGCAGTAAAGATGGCAGCAGACAGAGGTATGAAGGCTATCCGTCTGGATGTTCTGGAGGGGAACCTGTCGGCAGAGAAGCTATATCAGAAAGTAGGATTTCAATATGCAGGTTCCTTGAATATTTTTTATGAGGATACAGGCTGGGCGGATTTTAAGCTGTATGAGTACAGCATTTCAGATCATCCGGATCAGGGGGCCGGAAAAGGACTTGCAGGACAGATAGAATAAATTTGAAAAGGCGGCAGCAATATATGAATCAGGTTTATGAGAAAGACGGTTATATCCTGCGTTTGGCAAGAAAGGAAGACGCAGAGGAGTATTATGAAAATAATTTTCAACCATTCGATCCGGAAACTGCCAGATTGACAGGCAGCAGGACGGATTTTACCCATGATGAAGTGGTAGGATTTCTGAAAAAGTGTATTGATGACAAAGACCGGTACGACTTTTTGATCTTCTCTCCTCAGGGGAAGATCATTGGGGAAAGCGTGTTGAATGAAATCGACCGGGAACTGAGAAAAGCCAATTTTCGGATTGCTGTTTTTCATCCACAGGATTGCGGAAGAGGGATCGGATCCTGGGCCATTAAAAGCACTCTGGACTTTGCTTTCCGGGAATTGAAGCTCCACCGGGTGGAACTGGATGTTTTTTCTTTTAACCCAAGGGCCATAAGGGCTTATGAGAAGGCCGGATTCCGGAGAGAGGGGGTTCTTCGGGATGCTGTAAAAGACGGGGATAAATACGGAGACGATATCCTTATGGCAATATTGGAGGAGGAATGGGAATGACAATAAAAGAGATCGCTCAGCTGGCCGGGGTATCCAGCGCGGCTGTATCCAGATATCTCAACGGCGGTTATGTCAGTGAAGAAAAAAAAGAACAGATCAAAAAGGTGATCGAGGAAACGGGCTACCAGCCTTCGGCCCAGGCCAGGATCCTGCGGACCAAGCGGGCCTGTCTGGTAGGCGTGGTGGTGCCTAAGATCAATTCAGAATCTATCAGCCGTGTAACGGCAGGGATCGAGCAGGTCCTGTCCCGGAGAGGCTATCAGATGCTCCTTGCCAGTACAGATAATCAGCCGGAAAAAGAGATCACTTACCTGAAACTGTTTGAAAATTATCCTGTGGACGGGATCGTGCTGATCGCAACGATGATCACAGGGGAACATAAAAAATTTCTGAAAGAATCCAAAGTTCCGGTAGTTGTTGTGGGACAGTATACAAGGTATGCCAACTGCATCTATCATGACGACTATGGCGCGGGAAAGGCCATGGGAAAGGTTGCGGCGGCAGCGGCAAAAGATAAGGGCAGGATCGCTTATATCGGGGTTACCCGGGAGGATAAGGCTGTAGGTACTGCCAGGGAAGAAGGATTCCGGGCAGGGCTGAAAAGCCAGGGCGCAGAACTGGAAGAAGAATATGTAAGAAAATCCCAGTTTACTATGGAATCCGGATATGAAGCTGCGCTGGATCTTCTGGAGAAAAAGAAGGATATTGCTGTTTTGTCCTGTGCCACAGATACCATCGCCGCAGGAGCTATAGAAGCCATCCTTGCCTGCAGCAGAAAAAAAATCCCCCGGGAAATCCAGGATTCCGGCACAAGGATGGAATATGCTTTAAAGGGCAGCAGTATCAAAGTTACCGGATTTGGAGATAATCAGTTTTTAAAAGCGGTTACCGGGGGTATCCCTACCGTGCATTTCGGCTATAAGACCAGCGGGATAAGGGGAGCAGAGCTTCTTTTGGACGTGATCGAGCGGGGGGAGAAGATCCCTATGGAGATGAAACTGGGATTTCAGATCGTGGATGAACAGGAATAAGTGATAACGATATCATAATGAAGGGAGAACTTGGGACGGAAAGGGAGACTTTTTCGGTGGGTGAAAAAGCCAGGACCATATGCGTTTTATACAAAAATGGATAACGAATATCAGTAAAAATGCCATCTTTACAAATGGCATTTTTTTACGTATTATTTACATAAAGATATGAAATCGATTACATATTATTATGAAAAGAAAAGAGAAAAAGAGAAAGGAGAGTCATCATGGACTACGGAAAGACCGCAAAGGAAATTCTGGAAAAAGTAGGCGGAAGCAAAAATATTGTATCAGCCGCCCACTGTGCGACAAGGCTCCGTCTGGTTATTGCCGATAACAATAAGGCAGATAAGGGAGCTCTGGAAAATATCGAGGGAGTAAAAGGAGTTTTTGAAGCTTCCGGACAGCTTCAGATCATTCTGGGAACAGGAACTGTCAATAAAGTATTTGATCAGTTTATTGCCATTGCAGGCATTACCGCCAGTACGAAAGCAGAGGCCAAGGCAGCCGCTGCCAAACAACAGAATGTGTTTATGAGAGCCATTAAACTTTTGGGAGATATTTTCGTACCCATCATACCGGCTATCGTTGCCAGCGGTTTCCTGATGGGGATCATGAATTCTCTGGATTTTATGATCAACAACGGTTTTATCAACATGGATACCAGCAGTTCTATTTATGTATTTGCCAGTCTGTTCAGCAATACAGCTTATACCTTCCTGCAGATCCTCATCGCTTTCTCCGCGGCTAAGGCCTTTGGAGCCAACCCCTATCTGGGAGCGGTTATCGGTATGATTATGATCAATCCTTCTCTCCAGAATGCCTATACCGTGGCTACAGACGGCGTTCTCCAGACCCAGTCTGTGTTCTTCGGCCTCTATGACATTGATATGGTAGGATATCAGGGCCATGTGATCCCGGTAGTCATCGCAGTATGGCTGTTGTCTGTAATTGAAAAGAAGCTGCACAAAGTGGTACCGGAGGTCCTGGATCTTTTCGTAACGCCTTTAGTCAGCGTTTTCGTTACCGGATATCTTACTCTTGCGATCATCGGTCCGATCTTTGTATGGGCGGAAAATGCTATTTTAAATGCCATCCAGTGGATGCTCACACTGCCATTTGGCCTTGGAAGTCTTGTTATGGGAGCCTTGTACGCCCCTACAGTAGTAACCGGAATCCATCAGATGTATACGGCTATTGATATCGGACAGATCGCCCAGTACGGCGTTACCTACTGGCTGCCGCTGGCAAGTGCGGCCAATATCGCTCAGGGTGCTGCAGCTCTGGCAGTAGCTCTTAAATCTAAAGACAAAAAAGTAAAATCCCTGGCGCTTCCTTCTTCTTTAAGTGCTTTTATGGGTATTACAGAACCGGCGATCTTCGGTGTAAACCTGCGGTTCTTTAAACCTTTTATCGCCGGATGTATCGGCGGCGGATGCGGCGCTCTTTATGCATCTATCGTACATCTGGGCGCCAAAGGAACAGGTGTTACGGGTATCTTCGGAATCCTTCTGTGTCTGGACGAGCCTGTTCAGTATTTTATCGAAATGGTCATTGCGGTAGGCGTTGCTTTCGTGATCTCCTTCCTGCTCTATAAAGACCAGAAACCTGCTCCGGCAGCAGAGAACGGCAGCCAGGGATCCGGTGATCAGACAGAAGAAAGAAAAGAAATCTTAGGAGAAACTTCTGACAAAGAAGCCGGAGAAGAAGTAAAAGAAGAGACCTTAGTCAGTCCGGTAAAGGGAAAAGTAGTTCCTCTTACAGAAGTCAGCGACGAGACCTTTGCCTCAGAAATGCTGGGTACTACCGTTGCGGTAGAGCCTTCAGAGGGGAAGATCACTGCGCCCTGCGACGGACAGGTCAGCAATATTTTTGAAACCGGACATGCCGTGTGCCTTACCACAAAAGCAGGGGGAGAACTGCTGATCCATGTGGGGATCGATACTGTGAAACTGGATGGAAAAGGCTTTACAAAGAAAGTTTCTGACGGGGCTATGGTCCGCAAAGGAGACGTGCTGATAGAAGCGGATCTGGAGGTTATCAAGGCTGCCGGATACCCGGCTACTACCATGGTGATCCTGACGAATCCGGAAGATTTTTCAACAGTGGAAAAAGCAGAACCGGGAGAGACAGACGGGGACAGCCCTGTGATGAAACTGGAAAAACAGGAATAGGAGAATTTGCTATGACTGCATTGACAGCAGATTTAAAAAGATTAACAGAGGCAGCGGAGAAAAAGGCGGAGGGAAAAGATCCCTTCCGCCAGAAGATCCATCTTATGCCGCCTGTTGGATGGCTGAATGACCCTAATGGATTATGTCAGTTCCAGGGGATTTATCATGGATTTTTTCAGTATTCCCCTTTTAATCCGGAGGGGGGTGTGAAGATGTGGGGGCATTATACCAGCTCTAACATGATCGACTGGGAGTATCAGGGTGTGCCCTTATATCCGGATCAGCCCTTTGACTGCAGCGGCGTTTATTCCGGAGCTGCCTTCATCGAAGACGGAGAAATGTTCCTGTACTATACAGGTAACGTGAAGCTGGAAGATGGAGAATATGATTATATCAATACCGGACGTCAGGCTAATACAGTTCTGGTATCCAGCAGGGATGGGATCCATTTTAGCAGAAAGAAAAAGCTGATGGACAACAGAGATTACCCATCAGATCTTACCCTTCATGTCCGGGATCCCAAGGTCTGGAAGAAAGAGGATACCTACTATATGATCCTGGGAGCCCGTACGAAAAAAGACGAAGGACAGGTCCTTCTCTATCAGTCAGAGGACAGGATCCACTGGAGCCTTGCAAACCGTATAAAGACAGAGCACCCCTTTGGCTATATGTGGGAATGCCCTGATTATTTTGAGATCGGAGACAGGAAGGTCCTTTCCGCTTCTGTCCAGGGACTGGAAGGAGACCGGTGGAAAGACCGGAATGTATACCAGTCCGGGTATTTCCTTCTGGATGGTGAAATTTCCGGAAATTATCATCTGGGAGAATACAGGCTTTGGGATTATGGATTTGATTACTACGCCCCTCAGAGCTTCCAGGCAGAAGATGGCAGGATCATCCAGATCGGCTGGATGGGAATGCCGGATTGTAAAGAATACACTAACAGGACTATTGAAGATGGCTGGCAGCACTGCTTTACTTTTCCCAGAGAAATCTATATAAAAGACGGGATACCCTGCCAGAGACCTGTCCGGGAGCTGGAAGAGAAATGCCGGCTGCTGGAAAGAAAACAGGATATGTTAGACATGAAAGATCATCCGGTATATCAGGCGGAAATTTCGCATATCAATGACAATCAATTTATGGCTGTCCTGGGAGAAGAACTGGTTCTGGAATACCGGGAAGGCCGGTTTGAGATGGGGTTCAAAGATCTGGAAAAGACCAGTGTTTCCGCAGGAAGAGGAAGAAGATATGGGGAACTGGATACCCTGGAAAATGTGAAGATCCTTACAGATATTTCTTCTGTTGAGGTGTTCCTCAATGATGGCCAGTACGTGTTCTCCACCCGGTATTATCCGGAAAAAGCAGACATCCGGATAAAAGCGCCTGGATCAGAAATCCTGTTTAAAGAAATCGTAACTGACAACTAAAAGTAAATTGAAGAAAAAGAGACTATTCCTTAAGATCCGGGATCTGTATAGGGTAGTCTCTTTTTGTTACAGGATCAATTTACTGTATTCGTTGGTGGTTTAGAAGCGGCTTTTGCCAATCTGCGCCGTATCACTGGGGTTTGGATTGGCAGAACTATAGTTTTCCGGCAGATATGAAAAAAAGAACCCTTGGAATTCCAAGGGTTCTTATCAGAGCTGCCTAGCGGACTTGAACCGCCGACCTCCGCCTTACCAAGGCGACGCTCTACCGACTGAGCCAAGGCAGCAAACTGTGCTGTTGCGTATCACAGTTATGTATTCTATCAAAAAGAGATATCTCTGTCAACATATTTTTTTGTTTTTTTGAAAAAATGTCCAGCTTGATTTTTATCCAGGTTTTGCTATCATAGTAAAAGAAAAATACAATATCAGATATTGAGGAAAATCAATGAGAGAGAAAAAAGAAAAGCTGGTGGTTTCCTTTCTGACAACTACCCAGGCTATGGCAGCGGAGAAATACTGTCAGAAAAACCGGATACCCGGCCGGATCATCCCTCTTCCAAGCGAAATATCCGCAGAATGCGGCATTGCCTGGTGTACGGAGCCGGAGGAAGAAGAGCGGATCCGCCAGGTGATCAACGATGGCGGGATCCAGGCAGAAGGAATCCATCGGGTATATCTGTATCAATAGCCGAAGGTATATGTATGGCGCCTCGGCTGACCGCCTGGGGAATAGAAAGAACTGAAAAGGAGAAAAAACATGGAAAAAACAGTAGACGCTATGGGCATGACCTGCCCGAAACCTGTAATACTTGCAAAAAAGGAAATGGATCAAAGTCAGCCGGGAGATGTGATCATCGTTCAGGTAGATAATGAAGTGGCAACGGAAAATCTCAGAAAGCTGGCCAATTCTCAGGAGGCAGATTATGAGATGACAAAACTGGGGGACAAGCATTATGAAGTAAAGATCACTGTGAAAAAAGAGGGCACTTCCCAGGAAGAAAAAGAACCGGAATATATTTCCTGTGTGCCTCAGGGGCAGAAGAATACGGTAGTGGTGATCTCCTCTGATAAAATGGGAGATGGAGATCCGGAACTTGGACAGATCCTGATCAAAGGATTTATATATTCCCTGACCCAGCTGGAAAAGCTGCCGGATACGGTTTTATTTTATAACAAGGGGGCATTTCTTACCTGTGAAGGCTCACCGGTCTTGGAAGATCTGAAGACCCTGGAAAAAGAAGGGACTAAGATCTGCACCTGCGGCACCTGTCTGGACTTTTATAAGATGAAGGAGAAGCTGGCAGTGGGAACTATTGTGAATATGTACGTGATCGTAGAAACCCAGTCTAAAGCTGATCTTATCATCAAACCATAAGATCCAAGAGGAGAGATATATGAAGCCTATTATTGTAAGAGGCGGCGGTGATCTGGCTACAGCCACCATACACAGACTTTGCAAAAGCGGTTATCCGGTGATCATCCTGGAATGTGAACAGCCTTCGGCCATCCGTCGTCTGGTATCCTTTTGCCAGGCTGTTTATGAAGGGACTATGGAAGTGGAAGGAATGACCTGCAGCCTGGCGGAAAGTTTTGAACAGGCTCTGGAGCAGGTTTCATGGAACCATCCGCAGCTTATTGTGGATCCCCAGGGAAAATGTCTGGAAAAGTATCATCCGGATATTCTGGTAGACGGGATTCTGGCTAAGAAGAATCTGGGGACCAGAAAAGATATGGCGGAGCTGACTATAGCTCTGGGCCCCGGTTTTACAGCAGGGGAAGATGTAGATTATGTGATCGAGACCAAGAGAGGACATTATCTGGGGAGGATCATCTCTCAGGGGGCGGCTATTCCAAATACAGGAGTTCCCGGGGTGATCGGCGGCTACGGAAAAGAAAGAGTGATCCATTCTCCCTGTCCGGGAATCTTTCATCAGGAAAAAGAAATCGGAGACTGGGTGGAAAAAGGCAGCCGGATCGGCTGGGTAGAAAGGGAAGGAGAACCTGCCTCTGTTTACACGGAGATTTCCGGCGTCTTAAGAGGAATTATCCAGGAGGGATACCCGGTGACGGAACATTTCAAGATCGCGGATGTGGATCCCAGAAAAGAGTCCCAGGCTCACTGTGCTCTGATATCGGATAAAGCCAGATGTATCGCAGGCAGCGTTCTGGAACTGGTCAGCGCCTATGAAAAGGGTGTGCTGGAAAGATGAAATTGTATCAGATCATAGAAAAGCTGGGAAGACCAGAAAAACCAGTGATCTTCTTTGTGGGAGCCGGAGGGAAGACTTCCTGTATCCTGGAACTGGCAGATGAATGGGCGGCCAGGGGAAAAAGCGTGCTGATCACCACCACCGTTCATATGGAGGAGCCAAAGATCCTGGGACGAACCGGTTGGATCGACCAGCCGGCAGAAAACATCAGAAAGGCCCTGGAGACTCCGGGTGTGGTGATCGCTGGTTCCGGCAGTGAGACGCCCCAGAAGATCCGGGGGCTTTCGGAGGAGGTATATATTCAGGCAGTTTTCAAGGCTCAGGCGGTTCTCGTAGAAGCGGACGGTTCCAGAAAATTTCCGGTAAAAGTGCCGGGAAAAAACGAACCGGTGATCAGGGAGGATACCACTCATATCCTGATCCTGGCAGGAGCTTCGGCTCTTGGCAGGCCCCTGGATCAGGTCTGTCACAGGCTGGAGTATGCCAAGAAGATCCTTGGCCCGCAAAACAGGATCCTTACCGCGGAGACACTGGCTAAACTGCTGGAAAAGGGCTATGTGGAACCGTTAAAAAAGCAATACCCGGGGAGAAAATTTGCAGTGATCCTGAATCAGCAGGAGCTTCTGGAAGAACCGGAAAAAGTGAGAGCTGCCATAGAAGCGCAGATGTCAGTCCCGGTGTTCCTTCATTCCAGGGAGGAGAGAGAAAAACGTATCCGCATGATCCTTCTGGCGGCTGGCTTTTCCAGAAGATTCGGAGAAAATAAACTGCTGTATCCCATTAAGGGAAGGCCTATGTATCTGTGGACCATGGAAAGGCTGAAGGAAATACAGAAAGAAGGTCTGGCGGATTCTCTGGTGGTAGTCAGTCAGTATGAAGAGATCCTGACAGAAGCCGCAAGACAGGGAATACCCGGAGTGAAAAATCTCCACAGCGAAAGGGGAATTTCCTCTTCTCTTCAGATCGGCCTGGAGGAGGCCGTAAGGCTTAAGGATCGGGATTCTGAGGATTATTATATGTTTTTTGTGGCAGACCAGCCTTTCCTCCGGAAAGAGACCGTGGAAAACTTTCTTGTGGATTTCGAAGACAGTGGAAAGAAGATCGGCTGTATGTCTTACCGGAAAACACCGGGAAATCCGGTGATCTTTCATGAGTGTTTCGTGCCGGATCTGATGACGCTTCAAGGGGATACAGGAGGAAAAAAGGTCCTGAAAAAACATTTAGAAGAAGTATTTTTCTATGAGGTCCAGGATCCCGGAGAACTGGAAGACTGGGATATAAAAAGAATGAATGAATAATATTCATTGACGGAAAAAGTAAAAAGTGGTACACTGAGGGTAAAGGGAGAAAAGAGGTGAACAGTGAAGATGACCAGAATTACAAAGGCTCCGGAAGAAAGGCGCCAGGAAATTATCGATACAGCTCTGAAAGTATTCTATGAAAAAGGATATGAAAAAACATCTATTTCGGATATTGCCAGGGAAATGCATGTGGCTCAGGGGTTATGTTATCGCTATTTTTCATCTAAGGAAGAGCTTTTTGATACAGCCCTTGACCAATATGCCCAGAGGCAGGTAGACCGTATCTCCAGTATTCTGGATCCTCATAAACCGCTGACAGAACTGATCCGGCAGATGCCCATCTTTTTAGAGATAGAAGAAGAGGACAGCTATGCCCAGAAGTTATGTCACGAATCTGGCAATACAAAGTTTCACAACCAGTTGTCCCTGAAAATCTGCGGGAAGCTCCAGCCCATAGTGGAAAAGCTGCTGACGGAAGCCGGGGCAAGAGGAGAGATCCATATAGAAGATCCGGAGACGGCGGCTTCCTTTTGTGTATATGGGCAGCTTGGGATCCTGCTGGATCAGGAGGTGCCTGCCCGGGAGCGGACAGAACGTATCCGCAGATTTTTGCTGGATCTGATCAAAAGTTTTGCGTAACCTGTATTTTAGAGGCTGTTGCAATATATTTCAGGCAGCAGTCCTTTTTTAAGAGCATTAGATGAATAATATTCATTCATTTATTAAAAGGAGGAAAATATGGACACAAAAATCGACTTTATAAACGGCAATACGAAAAAATCTTTAGGACTTATGGTCCTGCCTTTGATGGCGGCAATGTTCCTGAATATGGCTTATAATCTTGTGGACAGTCTGTGGATCGGCAATCTTCTGGGAGAAACTGCCTACGCGGCGTTGACCAATTCTACTCCGATCATATTGATCCTGAATGCGGTAGCTATGGGGATGGGAAACGGCGTGGCTATTTTATTGTCCCAGGCCATAGGGGCAAATGAAAAGGAAAAAACAGAAAGGCTTATTATGACCTCTCTGGTAATGGCAGTTGTATTTTCACTGGGGGTGACGGTGATCCTGGAAATTTTTCTGAGGCCTGTCCTTATCCTGCTGAACACGCCGGAAGAAGTGATGAAATCTGCCTGGGAGTATCTGGCGGTTTATCTTATAGGGTATTTGGCTGTGTATCTCTACTGCTATTTTACCGCTGTGCTGAGAAGCTTTGGAAACAGTGTATTTCAGGTGATCGCTATGCTGATCTGTACACTGCTGAATGGTATCCTGGACCCTGTGTTTATACATTTTATGGGATTTCAGGGCGCTGCTGTGGCTACCGTTCTGTCCCAGACGCTGTGTCTGGTCTTTATGCTTTGCTATCTGTATAAGAAAAGATTTTTTGTACTGAGATTTACCTATTTTGACAAAAATCTGATTCTTCCTCTGATCAAAAAAGGGCTCCCTTCTGCCTTTCAGCAGAGTATTCCTGCCATCAGCACCAGCTTCCTCACGGCCCTGGTCACAGGCTACGGTATTTCTGCCCTGGCTGCCTACGGGATCACAGGAAAACTGGAAATCATTCTTTTCTATCCGGCTATGGCTCTGAATATGGCTCTGACCAGTATCGTGGGACAATGTATAGGCGGAAGAAGATATGACCGGGCAAAAGAGTATATGAAACTGGCACTGCTGTATGGAGGAGCGGTCCTTCTTGTCCTTTCTGTTCTGGTGATCTGGTTCGCGGAACCTTTGTCCGGACTCTTTGTGGACAGCGATGCCGCCGCTGCCATTGTCCGGGGATATTTCCGGATCGTCAGCGTAGGGTATGTGCTGAATACGGTGACAAATTGTTTTCTGGGAAGTCTGAACGGAATGGGGAGGCCGGCGAAAAGTCTCTTCTGTATGGTTTTATATTATCTGATCATCCGTATGCCTTTTGCATGGGCCTTATCTAATATAGGACTGGGTCTTAATGGAATCTGGACCGCCGTACTCATCAGCCATATAGTTGCGGCGGCGGCCGCTGCTGCCGGAGCAAACAGAGAACTTTTGAAAGGTGAGAGAAATCTCCTGTCAGGAGAAGAACTGTAGAAGATCCGGTAAAGATGCCTTCAGTATCTGCCGGCATTACTACACAAAAAAGGAGCTGCCACATGGATCAGAATCTATAGAGATTCATCACATCTGTTTCATGTGTCAGCTCCTGCATTCTGCCTTGCAGATTTTACTCCGGATATACCAGCCGGTCTTCAGAAATATCTGTCAGGACCTCATCCAGATATTTTTTCGCCAGATAATTAGCCATTCCCAGATTCATATCCAGGTAGTTGCCGCAGTCTTTGGGAGAGGCGCCGGGTACTTCCCCTTTAAAATCCCGGATGAATACAAACATTTCTTTTACCAGATCTACGATATCTTTTGACTCGTAGTCTCCTGCCAGCAGGAGATAAAATCCGGTGCGGCAGCCCATGGGGCCGAAGTAAACGGTTTTGGAACCGAAAACAGGATGATTTCTTAAGAAAGTTGCTCCCAGATGTTCAATAGTGTGGACTTCTGCAGTATTCATAACAGGTTCGTCATTAGGGGAAGTCATGCGCAGGTCGAAAGTGGTAATAGTCTCGGCCCCTACATGATCTTTCCGGGATACATAGACACCTGGTTTTAATTTGATATGGTCAATGGTAAAGCTTGCGATTTTTTCCATTTTATTCAGTCCTTTCTCATTATTTGACAACAGGCAGACAAGCCTGGATATATCCATTATTATAGACGCTGAATAGCAGAATGTCAAAGCTTCCTCCGCGGGTCATAACCTGGCAGGTTTTTATAACCCCTCGGGGGGCTTGTGAGAAAAAAGAAATCCATGATATACTATCGACTGATCCCAGAGAAAATCTGACATACAGGGAAGGAAAAGAGAAATATGGAATTATTGAATCAGATAGAAGAATACTGGACAAAGAGAGCAGAGGGATATTCCCAGGTAAATCAGGGAGAACTGGCCACACAGCAGAGGCAGATCTGGCTGGGAAATCTGAGAGAACATCTTCCTGATAAAAAGCCGGAAGATGTGAAAATCCTGGATATCGGCACAGGGCCGGGGTTTTTCGCTATTATCCTGACCCAGGCCGGCTATCAGGTAACGGCAGTGGATTATACGGAGGAAATGCTGAAAGAAGCCCGGCATAATGCGGGAGAGCTGGCAGAGAAAATCCAGTGGCTGCAGATGGATGCTCAGAATCTGGACTTTCCGGATCAGACTTTTGACGCTGTGGTATCCAGGAATCTGACCTGGAATCTGGAAAATCCTACCAGAGCTTATCAGGAATGGCTGAGAGTGCTGAAAAAAGGCGGAAAGCTTCTGAATTATGATGCTAACTGGTACCATCACCTTTTTGATGAGGAAAAGCGGAAAGAATACGAAGAGGACCGGAAGAGGGTGGAATCTCTTCATATGGAAGATCATTATACCTGTACAGATATTGATGCCATGGAGGATATTGCCAGAAAAGTACCTTTAAGCCGGATCAACCGTCCTCTCTGGGATAAGGAGCTTTTAGAGGATCTGGATTGTTCAAAAGTGGAAATAGAAGAGGACGTCTGGAAGAGAGTCTGGAGCCGGGAAGAACGGGCAAATTATTACTCTACGCCTATGTTTTTAGTGGAAGGGGAGAAATAAAAGCCATAGTTGCCCCCTGGAGGGAAACGTGCTAAAATATCTCCTAAGGAAAACGTAGCAGTGGAGGACATAAATTATGATAAAGGATAAAAAAGTTTTGTTCAGCGGCATGCAGGCAACAGGAAATCTGACTTTAGGAAATTATCTGGGCGCCCTGAAAAACTGGGTGACTTTAAGTGATGATTATGAATGTTTTTACAGCGTGGTGGACATGCATTCTATTACCATCCGTCAGGATCCGGCAACTCTGAGAAAGAGGGCCAGAGCGCTGCTGACTCTTTATATCGCGGCAGGGTTAGATCCCAAGAAAAACTGTATTTATTATCAGTCTCATGTGTCCGGCCATGCAGAACTGGCCTGGATCCTGGACTGCTTTACTTATATGGGTGAACTGAACCGTATGACGCAGTTCAAAGATAAGGCTGCGAAACATGCAGACAACATTAACGCAGGCCTTTTCACTTATCCGGTGCTGATGGCGGCGGACATACTTCTGTACCAGGCAGATGTAGTGCCGGTGGGCATTGACCAGATGCAGCACCTGGAACTGACCAGGAATATTGCTATCCGTTTCAACAATCTTTACGGAGATGTGTTTACTGTGCCCGAGGCTTATATCGGCAAGGTAGGAGCCAAGATCATGAGTCTCCAGGATCCATCCAAAAAGATGTCAAAATCCGATGAAAATCCTAATGGAAGCATCTATCTGATGGATGACCCGGATACGATCATGAGAAAATGCAAACGGGCGGTGACAGATTCAGAAGCCTGCATTGCCTACAGAGAGGAGCAGCCGGGACTGAAAAATCTTATCGATATTTACTGCGCATGTATGGGAAAAACCCCCGATGAAGCAGTTAAAGAGTTTGAAGGCAAAGGCTACGGCGAGCTGAAAATGGCTGTAGGCGAAGCGGTAGTCAGCGTTCTGAAACCTCTCCAGGAGGAAGTTGCCCGTCTGGAAAAGGATAAGGGATACATTGATTCTATTATTAAAGAAAACGCCGAAAAGGCCCAGTATTTTGCGAATAAAACACTGAGAAAGGTTCAGCGCAAGGTTGGTTTCCCGGACAGGATCCGGTAACAGCAGGAGGTGTTTCATATGACCATCGAAGAAGTGATCACAGTTTTAGCAATGCAGGAGGAAATTCTCCAGTTCGGACATTTTACCAATGAAGACGCATGGGCTCTTGGAAATCTTATTGTGGCAGAAGCCAGAAAAAGAGGTCTGGATACAGCAGTGGAGATCCGGCTGAATAATGGTTATACGGTGTTTAAATATGCGGGAAACAGCACCAATTTAAACAATGAAGCCTGGATGGACAAAATGTATGCTACAGTCCGGAGAGTGGAAAAAAGCACCATGCTCCTCTACAGCGAATTGAAGAAGTCAGAGGAAACTCTGGAGGATATTGGCCTGGATCCCAGAGAATATTCTTACATGGGCGGCGGATTTCCTATACGCGTAGAGGAAGTGGGAGTGATCGGTGCGATCCTGGTTTCCAATCAGAATCATTTTGTAAATCATGACATTATCGTCAGGGCTGTGAGCAGATATCTTCATGTAGACGAAGTGCCCAGGATAAGGGCTTTATAAAAAGTATCAGTGATAAGAGGCTTTCCGGAAAAATCTGGAGGGTCTCTTTTTTATTCTGTGTATGAAAGTCAAATACCCTGATGCAAGGATATGGGGCATCAAGCTGGCAGCGATGCAAGTATGCCCGCTTGGCTCGTTGCTCGCAGAAATAAAGGTATACCTGGCAGGTATTGAAAAAATATTTATGAAAAATACTTTACAATAGGTTGATTTTCCTGTATTTCACAGCAGTTATCAAAAATTTCTGTAAAATAAATTGACTTTTTATCCATGGGATTATACAATGAGAAAAACTAACAGAGAGGGGAGAATACCATGAAAGAAAAAGCACCTGGAAAGACATTGCTGCAGGTAGTAGGGATCATTTTGGTAGTTATTGGAGTCCTGGCACTTCTTGTAAGCCTGATAAACATCGCCGTACTGGGCATGACCGGAAGCGGAGAGGTAGGAGAGATCATGGAACAGAGCCTGGCTGCTACAGGAGCTACCATGGCGGATTATAAGGCAAGTGTGTATATCATGACTGCAGGAGCACTGCTCAATCTGGTGATCGGGATCATCGGGATCGCAAGCTGTAATAAGATCCAGAGAGCGGGGATCTGCTTTGTCTGCGGCATTATCTTAATTGTATGGCAGCTGGGAACAGATGCTTATTCCGCAGTCACTTCGGGGATTACAGGGATGGGCATTGTTAGTATCATTATCGGCCTGATCCTGCCGCTGCTTTATTTCTGGGGCGCCTTGAAAAACCGTCAGGCAATGCTGGACAGCAAGGCCCAGTAACAGAATCTGAAAACAGAAGGTGTGTTTTGAAAAGAAAGGGACAGGACGAGACAGGAGATCATATTTTCTGTTTCGCTCTGTTCTTTCTGGTTACCCTCAGTGTACAAGTGGCCAAACGGTCAGAATGGCTGAATTTACAGTTCTGCTGCGTTACTTTCAATTGGCGTACGTCCAGTACGCCTCATTCAAGTGCCTTGCAGAACTGCAAATTTAGCTCCTTCTGACTCTCCGACCTCTGCCATAGGAATTTAGCCCATTTTCAAGGCAGACGACAGAGGCGTACTGGACGTACGCCGACTGAGGATAACGCCGAAAATGGGCTAAATTACATGGCAGAGGCGTTTGGCCACTTGTACACTGAGGGTAGAGAGAGGTTTTGGCAAAATAAGCATATGAAGAAAGGAAAAGCCTATGGAACATCTTATTAAAGTAGTGGATCTGTGTAAGATTTACAATCCGGGAGAAAATGAGGTGAGAGCCCTGGATCACATTGATCTGGAGATTGACGAGGGAGAATTTGTGGCGATCATCGGACAGTCCGGTTCCGGCAAATCTACATTTATGAACATGCTGGGATGTCTGGACGTGCCTACTTCAGGGAAGTATTATCTCAATGGCACAGACGTCTCTACCATGACAGATAATCAGCTGTCAGAGATCCGGAACCGGGAGATCGGCTTTATCTTCCAGGGATTTAATCTGATCCCTAATCTTACAGCAGAAGAAAATGTGGAACTGCCCCTGATCTACCGGGGGATGGATCGGAAAAGCAGAAGAAAGCTTGCCAGAGAGTCTCTGGAAATGGTGGGGCTGGAACACAGAATGACCCATAAACCTTCTGAGATGTCCGGAGGACAGCAGCAGCGTGTAGCTATTGCCAGAGCCATTGCCGCAAAGCCGCCGGTGATCCTGGCCGACGAGCCTACGGGAAACCTGGATTCGGCTTCCAGCAAAGAGATCCTGGGAATATTAAAGAAACTACACGCAGGAGGCAGGACCGTGATCCTGATCACCCATGATGACGGGATCGCTTCCCAGGCAAAAAGAGTAGTCCGGATCATGGATGGAAAAATAGAGACAGACAGGATCAATCCGGAATACGAAGAGACAGAATATGACAAGGCGGAGGAGAACCATGAAGAAGGGAATATTGAAGAGTAAGAACGGGATCATGCTGATCACCCTGGGGGTGATTGTGATCCTGGTTATTATCATTGCTATTATCGGCGGTATGAACCAGGGAGGGGAGAGTGTTCCCACCATAGAGACCATTGCAGTGACAAAGGGAAATGTGACCCAGGAGGTAGAAGCTTCCGGAAATGTGGAAAGTGAACAGAAAAAGACCTTTTATTCCCCGGTAAACGGTGAGATCCAGACCATGTCTGTGGAAACAGGGGATACTGTGGAAGCAGGACAATTGATCATCGGATTTAATCTGGAGACGCTGGAAAGCGAGAATCAGAAAGCGGAATTAAATGTCAGATCCGGTCAGCTGGAACTTGCAGATGCCCAGCAGCAGGCAGCAGATGCTGCGGCAAAACAGGCGGACGCCCAGGCACGGGTTCCGGAACTGGAGGCTCAGATCGCAGAGAAACAGGATCAGATCTCCAGTCTTCAGCAGCAGATAACAGATGCGCAGTCCCAGGCGGTAGCAGACGCCCAGGCAGCGGCACAGCAGATAGCGGCAGATGCCCAACAGGCTTATCAGAGTGCTTTAGATACATATAATAATACCACTCTTCCTAAATACCAGGAGGATCTTTCCAATGCAGAAAATGCTATGTATGATTGTCAGGCAGCGTTTAACGAAGCAGCGCAATTATATGAAAAGGAAGAAATTACAGTAGCAGAGTACTCTCAGAGAGAAAAAGAATTTCAACAGGCCCGGCAGGTATACCAGGATCTGAAAGATAATCCTCCTGCTGAACCAAAACAGGAAGATTACATAGTTTCCGGTACAGGCACGGATACGGCTGTAGCACCGGATACTTCTGATCTCCAGTTCCAGCTGGAGTCCGCTTCCCAGGAACTGGCACAGCTCCAGTCGGAACTGGCTTCCCAGGAGGCTGTAGCAGAGGCGGATACTACAGGACCTACTGCTGCGGCCCAGGAACAGATGCAGATCTCCAATAATCTGGCCGAGCTGGAGGCAAAAAATCTCCAGGAACTTATCGAGGAAGGCAGAAAAGGCCTTCAGGCGGAGTTTAAAGGAGTTATTTCCGACGCGCAGGTAACCCAGGGCGCTACAGTAACCCAGGGAATGCAGCTGTTCACACTTCAGAGCACAGAGCAGGTCTGCGTGGAGGCGAATATTTCCAAGTACGATTTTGACAAGGTAAAGGAAGGTCAGAAAGCTTCCATTACTCTTGGAGATTCGGAATACCAGGGAACTGTAGAAAAGATCAGCAAGATCGCTATTCCAAATGAACAGGGAACTCCTCTTATCGGCGTTATCATACATATTGATAATCCGGATGACAATATCTTTATCGGTGTAGATGCCCAGGCAAGTATCCAGGCAGCTCAGGCAAAAGATGTGCCCCTTCTTCCTGTAGAAGCTGTAAATATCGGAAAAGACGGCTCCTTCTGCTATGTGGTGGAGGATGGTAAGATTGCTGAAAAATCTATAGAGACAGGAGTAACCTCCGATTCCTATGTGGAGATCACCAAGGGACTGAAAGCGGGAGATCAGGTGATCCGTGATATCGGAAGCCATGAGGTAGGAGACAGCGTTGTGGCAGTAGAAGCTGCAGAGTAAAAGAACAGGAGTATACAGATATGGCTGAATATGTGAAAATGGCAGTGCAGAATATTCTGGCAAATAAAGGCCGCTCCTTTCTCACTATGCTGGGTATCATCATTGGTATTGCTTCTGTGATCGCCATTGTTTCCATTGGCGAAGGAACCAGAAACCAGATGAACTCGGAGATCGACGGCGTTGGAAGCGGACAGATCTATATATACTGCAGCGAAGACGCCATGAACGAGGGAGCCTATATCACGCCGGATGATCTGGAGGCTATCCGGGATCTGGAAGGGGTGGAAGGCGTTACCATCAGCATGGGCCTGTCAGGAGAGACAGTGACAGGAAAGGGAGAGTTTGATGTAAGTCTTTCATTAGAGACCCAGGACGCGGCTATTATAAATAATACGCTGATGAAGCGGGGAGCTTACTTCCGGGAATCCGATGTGGCAGAGGCCAGAAATGTCTGTGTGATCTCAGACACGGATGCTAAAAGGCTTTTCGGTTCTGATGATGTAGTAGGAATGGATATTGAAGTACAGGCCTCAGATCTGACAAAGTCTTACCGGATCGTGGGAGTCAGCACCCAGAGAGAAAACGGAACTTTTGTGACTTATACTTATGAGGGAATGCCGGTAAGCCTCTCTATCCCGTACACGGCAGCTCTGGATTATCTGGGCGACAGCCTGGAAGATTTTACCAGTATTTACGTACAGGCAGATAAAAATCTGGATTCCCAGGAGGTTTCTGACAGGGTGGTGCGGCTGCTGGAACAGCGGCATCAGTCCGCAGGGGAAGATTTTTATCAGATCCAGAGCTTCCAGGATGTGATCAGCCTGCTTAATGATATGATGGGAATGATCACGGCTTTTATCTCCTTTGTGGCAGGAATTTCCCTCCTGGTAGGAGGTATCGGTGTTATGAATATCATGCTGGTTTCTGTGACAGAAAGAACCAGGGAGATCGGCATAAGAAAGGCATTGGGAGCCAAGACTTCTTCTATCATGCTTCAGTTCCTAGCGGAATCCGCCATACTGACTGTGATCGGCGGGATCATCGGGATACTTGCGGGTATTGCAGGAGGCTACGGATTATGCTTCCTGATGAGCGCAGGTCAGGAAATGACTATTACTCCGGGTATCAGTCTAAGTACGGTTCTTTTTGCTACTTTGTTTTCTTGCGCAGTGGGGATCTTTTTCGGGATCTATCCTGCCAGGAAAGCGGCGGCGTTAAATCCTATAGAGGCGCTGAGAAGAAATTAAGATAAAATTTCAGATGGGAAACAGAAAAAATGGCAGAGCTGCCTTCCTTCTCTCCCCGGCAATAAGCCGGGAAAAGAGAGGTCAAAAGGAAGGAAACAGCTCTGCCATATCTTTTGGAAGAGGAGCCTGAAAATACAGGTTTTCATGGGTTACCGGGTGGGAAAATTCCAGGGAACAGGAGTGGAGGGCCACTCTTTTTATTCTGGAATATTCCGGATTATAGAGGTAATCCCCCAGAAGAGGGGTGCCCAGATATTTCATATGGACCCGGATCTGGTGGGTCCTGCCGGTTTCCAGAGAAAAGCGGATGAGAGAACAGCCTTCCCGGGTGCAGAGAGTTTCGTAATGGGTCACGGCCCGTTCGCCTTTTTCAAAGTCCACACAACGGAGGATGGCAGAATCCTTTTCCCGGGCGATAGGCGCATCTATGGTGCCTTTGAGAGGAACGGGCGTTCCCCGGGCAATCCCCAGATAGGTCCGGCGGATTTCCCGGTTTTTCATACTGGAAGAAAGGATGGAAGCACTGTAGGCATTTTTTCCCAGGATAAGAAGACCTGTAGTATCCCGGTCCAGGCGGTTGATACACCGGAAAATAAAAGGCTCTCCCTTTTGCTGAAAATACCAGGCGATCCCGTTGGCCAGAGTGTTTTCATAATTGTGGATCGAAGGATGGACAGGAGTATCCGCCGGCTTATTTACCACCAGGATATCCGGATCTTCATAGAGGATATCCAGATCCATGGGAACCGGCAGGATTTTTTCCGAGGATTCTTCCTCTTTTAAAAGGATCCTGACTATATCTCCTTCTTTCAGGGCTGTTCTTACATAGGCCCACTGGCCGTTTACCTGAATCCCCATAGGGGTCTTTTTTAAATGAATGATGATCTGCCGGGAAAATCCCCTGGCTCTGAGATATTCTCCCAGAGTACAGGGGACTTCTTCCGGTTTTACTGTAAATTCAAAAATACGTTCCATAAGGTCTACCTTGATTTTACTTTGTTCCAAAGCTCGTTATAGTAATTGTCCGCTTCTTCCCCCAGGTACTGGAAGGTCTCGCAGTTTTTCAGGTCTTCCTGGTCCGGGAACAGGATCTTGCTGTTGCGGACCTCCGGGTCTTCGATCAGTTCTCTGGCAGCCTTGTTGGGGGTAGAATAAGTAATATACTCAAAATTCATCAGGGCAATATCCGGACGGCACATAAAGTTGATGAATTTTTCCGCGTTTTCTTTATTCTGGGCGTTTTTGGGAATGACCCAGGAATCGATCCATACGTTAGATCCTTCCTTGGGGATCACATATTCCAGATCCGGATTTTCCCGCTGGGTATATCCGGCTTCTCCGGAGTAGATCACACCCAGAGCCGCTTCATTTCCGATCATTTTATCCCTTACCTGGTCCACTACATAGGCCTGGACCAGGGGTTTCTGTTTGATCAGGTCATTGGCAGCTTTGTTCAGTTCATTAACATCTACAGAATTTAAGGAATCTCCGTTTCTCTTTAAAGCCACCATGAAAGCGTCACGGACGGAATCCTGCATGAGAATATTGTTTTTATATTTTTCGTCCCAGAGGATATCCCAGCTGTCTACAGGTTCGTCTACCATTGTGGTGTTGTAGAGGATTCCTACAGTTCCCACACAATAGGGAACAGAATATTTGTTTCCCGGATCAAAACTTTCCGACTGTTCCATGTAAGAGGAATCGATATTTTTAATGTTTGGCACATTGTCCCAGTTGATCTGGGCCAAAAGATCGTTCTCGATCATACGCTGGATCATATAGTCGGAAGGACATACCACATCATAGGCGATGGCATGGGACTGGATCTTGGGATACATGATCTCATTTGTCTCATACTCTTCATAAGTCACGGAAATCCCCGTTTCCTCCTCAAACATATCCAGAGTTTCGGGATCGATATATTCTCCCCAGTTATAAACGATCAGTTTTTCCCCGGAGGTATTTCCCGCGTTTTTCAGGCTGTATCCGATCCCGCCTCCGATGAAGACAATGAGAAGGACTGCGGGAACCGCCAGCTGGAATACCCATTTCCTGCCTTTCCCTGAAGCTGTCACCTTCGTGTCCTCAGAGCCTTTGGGACTGGAATTGATCAGGATCAGAAGGACCAGCACCGTAACAAACAGAAGAGTGGACAGGGCGTACATTTCCGGACGGATCCCTTTGCGGACTTCCGCGTAGATCTTCGTGGATAAGGTATCTACTCCAGGACCTTTGGTAAAATGGGTGATGATAAAGTCATCCAGGGACATGGTAAAGGCCATTAAAAAGCCGGAGACAACTCCCGGCATGATGTCAGGAAACACCACTTTAAAAAAGGCATATATAGGGCCGGCCCCCAGATCCTGAGCTGCTTCGTAGGTGCTTTTGTCTGTCTGTTTCAGCTTGGGCATAACACTTAAGATCACATAAGGGATACAGAAAGTGATATGGGAAAGAAGGATCGTGGTAAAGCCCAGGGTAACCCTGCATGCGATAAAAAGGAGCATGAGAGAGATCCCGGTAACAATCTCAGAGTTCAGTATGGGAATGTTGGTAACTCCCATAAATACAGTTTTGGCTCTTGGTTTCATAGCGCTGATACCGATAGAGGCAGCGGTTCCCAGCAAAGTAGCCAGAAGAGCAGACACCAGCGCGATGACCAGAGTATTGTATAAAGCGGACATAATGGCTTCGTCCTGGAATAGGGAGACATACCAGGAAAGGGTAAAGCCTCCCCATTTGGTCCTGGACTTGGAAGCATTAAAGGACAGGATCACCAAAGTCACAATAGGGGCATACATGAGAAAAAGTATAAGCCCGAAATAAATCCTCCGCAAAGCTGTTTTCATCAGAACATCCCCCCTTCTCCGTTTTTATCGTATTTCCCGGTAAGGAACATACTGATCAGGATAAAGACCATAAGCACCAGAGAAAGACCGCTGCCTACATGCCAGTTGCTTCCCTGCTGGAACTGGCGGTCGATGACATTTCCGATGAGGAGGATCTTGCTTCCTCCCAGGAGGTCCGAGATGACGAAAGTCGTCAGGGCAGGGACAAAGACCATGGTAATGCCGCTGATCACTCCCGGAAGACTTAATGGGAAGATAATCTTCCGGAAGGTATAGACAGAGGTAGCTCCCAGATCCCTGGCTGCCAGGATAATATCCCGGTCAATTTTGGATAGTACATTATACAGAGGCAGCACCATAAAGGGCAGGAAGTTGTAGACCATGCCCAGGATAATAGCCCCCGGGGTGTTGATGATCTGTATAGAGGGCAGGTGGAAAAAAGACAGGATCTGGTTGATCACTCCGTTTTTTTCCAGAAGCGTCTGCCAGGCCATGGTACGGAGCAAAAAGTTCATCCACATGGGAAGGATGAAGATCAGTACCATAAAGCTGGTCTGGCTTACTTTCATATTCGAAAGCATCATAGCCAGCGGGTAGGCCAGGATCAGGCAGATCAGAGTGCTGATAAGGGACAGGAGCAGAGAAAGGCACAGAGCCTTAAAGTTTTCCACTGTCCCGATAGCCAGGATATTTTCAAAAGTAAAATGCCCGTCGCTGTTGGTCAGGCCATAATATAGGATCACAGCCAGGGGGATGAGGATAAAAGCTATCGCCCATACAAGGTAGGGGCCTGTGAGAAGTTTCCGTTTATTCATTGACACCTAACGCCTCCTCATCTTCGGATTCCGGTTTGTTCATGATCTGGATGTCAAAGGGATCCACATGGATACCTACCTGCTGGCCTACAGGGAACATGTCCGTACTGTGGACCAGCCATTCAAAGCCATTGGCCTGGACTTCCATCTCGTAATGGACTCCTTTAAAGATCAGGTGAGAGACTACACCCTGTATGGTTCCTTCTTCCGGTGCCAGAAGATCCACATCCTCCGGACGGATCACCACGTCCACCGGCTTATTTCTGCCGAAGCCGGTATCCACACAGGGGAATTTGGCGCCAAGGATCTCTACCAGTTTATCTTCCAGCATAATGCCGGGAATAATATTGCTCTCTCCGATAAAGTCTGCCACAAAAGCATTCTGCGGCTCATTATAAATATCTTCAGGGGATCCCATCTGCTGGATATAACCCTGGTTCATGACCACAATAGTATCAGACATGGTAAGAGCTTCCTCCTGATCGTGGGTCACATAGATGAAAGTAATGCCCAGCTCGTTTTTCAGGCGGATCAATTCATACTGCATATCCTGGCGGAGCTTCAGATCCAGAGCTCCCAGGGGCTCGTCCAGAAGCAGGAGCCGGGGTTCGTTGACAATGGCCCGGGCAATGGCTACCCGCTGCTGCTGGCCGCCGCTTAAAGAATTGGGAAGCCGGTTTTCAAAGCCTTCCAGATTTACCAGCTTCAGGGCATATTTGATCTTATCCTTGATATAAGAAGCACTTTTGCCTGAGATCTTCAGGCCGAAAGCAATGTTTTCCTCTACATTCATATGGGAAAACAGGGCATATTTCTGGAATACAGTATTCAGATTTCTCTTGTTGGGAGGCAGATTGGTGATGTCTGCTCCATCAAAGATCACCTTCCCGGAATCGGGATTTTCAAATCCTCCCAGGATGCGCAGGGTAGTGGTCTTACCGCAGCCGCTTGGTCCCAGAAGGGTGAGAAATTCGTTTTCCCGGATAGAAAGATTCAGCTTATCCAGGACGATCTGATCCCCAAAACTTTTGGATATATCAATCAAATCTACTAGTGTATGACTCATTTCCATTCTCCTTTGTATAAACAAATTTTGACATTATATCTATTATACAGGAGGGGGAATTCCTGTCAATATATCGGAAATGTAAATTCTTCGGAAAGAACGGGTAAAAGGTAAGATTGGGTCAGTTTTCAGGTTGTATAAAAAAAAACTTTGTGGTAGAATGGCACTAGGTATCCCGTGGGGGATACAGATTTGTCATGTGGTGAAAACAATAAATACAGGAGGGTATTGCATATATGAAAGAGAAATATGTTGCGTATGTCGGAACTTATACCCATGGAAGCAGTATCGGGATCCATATATACGATGTAAATGTGGAGGAAGGGACTTTAAAGGAGAGAAAAGTCGTTCCGGTAAATAACTCTTCTCATCTGGCCCGTTCATTAAACGGAAAATATCTTTATTCTATAGCAGATGAGGGTGTGGCCGTATTTGCCATTGAGCCGGACGGAGATCTGACTTTTATTAATAAGGTAGATATTGACGGAATGAGAGGCTGCCATCTGTCTACAGACGAGGAAGGCAAATATCTCTTTGTAGCCGGATACCATGATGGAAAAGTTACTGTAGTGCATACCCATAAAGACGGCCGTCTGGGAAGTGTTGTAGACGGCGTGTTCCATAAAGGTCTGGGGAGTGTGGGAGAGAGAAACTTCCGTCCCCATGTAAGCTGTGTACGTCCCACACCGGATAATAAATATCTCTGTGCAGTGGACAACGGTATTGACCAGATGAAGGTATACAGGATCAACAGCCGTACAAAACGTCTGGAATTAGTGGATATCTTAAGATGTACGAGAGAGTCCGGTCCGAAGCTGATCAAGTTCAGTCCTGACGGCAGATTTGCCTATCTGAACTTTGAGCTGAACAACACCATCGAAGTTTACAGATATGACGGTACCGGAAAATCACCGGTATTTGAGAAGATCCAGACGATCTCTACTCTGGCTTCTGATGATGATCAGATCCATGACGCTACGTCAGGAATGTGCTTTTCTCCTGACGGACATTATCTTTTCTGCTCCACAGCAGGGGAAGATACAGTGGCCATGTATAAGAGAGATGAGGAGACCGGTCTTCTGGAGACCCAGTTTATCCTTCCTATCAGCGGAAATTATCCGAAAGACCTGGATGTATTCCCGGATGGAAAACATCTGGCTGTGGTAAATCATGAATCCAATTCTATTACCACATTTGCTATCGACTATGAGAAAAAGCTGCTGATCATGAAGGGAAAACCTATGAAAGTAGAGACTCCAAACAGCATTATTTTTTCAAAGTGCGAATGTGAGGAATAACAAAAGAAATATTTATAAAACTATATCATAAAAAAAGGAAGTGCAAAATTATGGAAAGCGGGCCTTGTCGTCCTGAGGAGAAATATAAAATAAAAGAAAAAACAGAATATGTTTCCTGCTGACGACCCAGGCACCGCCCTTTTGCCCTGCCTGGTCCTGGCAGGAGCTGAAGGGAGATACCATGATTAGAATTTTTAAGACAATGGATGGAAAGATCCATCAGGTGGAGGAAGCCAGCGAAGGCTGCTGGCTGGCACTTACAGATCCTACCGCAACAGAAATATTCGAGGTTTCCAATCAGTTTCATATCGAAGTGGATGATCTGAGAGCGCCTCTGGATGAAGAAGAACGTTCCCGTATTGAAGTGGAAGATGATTATACTCTGATCATTGTTGACACTCCGATCCTGGAAGAGAGGGGAGAGAAAGACTGGTACGGCACGATTCCTCTGTCTATTATCGTGACAGATGAGGTGATCATTACCGTCTGCCTGGAGGACACTTCTGTTCTGGGAAGATTTATGGATGGAAGGGTGCGGAATTTCTACACATATATGAAGACCCGTTTTATCCTCCAGATCCTGTATAAAAATGCCAGTATGTTCCTGCATTATCTGAGGATCATTGATAAGAAAAGCGAGGAAGTAGAGGAAAAACTCCAGGCGGCTACCAGAAATGAAGAGCTTATAGAACTGCTGGAGCTGGAGAAGTCTCTGGTATATTTTACCACTTCCCTGAAATCAAACGAAATGGTCCTGGAACGTCTGCTCCGGGTAGAGAGGATCAAGCAGTATCCCGATGATACAGATCTTCTGGAGGATGTTATCATCGAAAACAAGCAGGCTATCGAGATGGCGAATGTGTACAGCGGGATCTTAAGCAGTATGACCGACGCTTTTGCCTCTATTGTTTCCAATAACCTGAATATTGTGATGAAATTTCTGGCTACGGTCACCATTGTGCTGTCCATACCTACGATGATATTCAGCGCCTACGGCATGAACCTGGATGCCGACGGAATGCCTTTTGCGGGGAATTCCGCAGGCTTTATAATTGTTATTGTCCTGGCTCTGCTGTTAAGCCTGTTGGTTGCGTTTATCTTCTCCAAAAAGAATTTATTCTGAGATCAGAACTTAAGCAAATTGAGGAGACAATATGAATTTTTTAAATAAAATGGAACGGAAGTTCGGAAGATTTGCTATTCACAATCTTACCAAATATATTATCGGCTGCTATATAATCGGTTATATCCTTTTATATCTGCAGCCTTTGACAGGGGTAAATCTGATGGGGTTTCTGTACCTCAGCCCCTATCATATCCTTCATTTTCAGATCTGGCGGCTGGTATCCTGGATCTTGATACCGCCTTCAAGTTCCAATATCCTGTTTGTAGTGATCATGCTGCTTTTTTACTATTCTTTAGGCAGTTCTCTGGAGAGAACCTGGGGGGCTTTCCGTTATAATGTGTATATTCTCAGCGGAATGCTGTTTACAGTGATCGGAGCTTTTATCCTCTATCTTATCCTGGGACCTGCCAGTATAATGTATGCCCCGGCATTTTCCACATATTATATCAATCTGTCTATTTTTCTGGCTTTTGCTCTCAGTTACCCTGATATGCAGGTGCTGTTTATGATGATCATACCTATTAAGATCAAATGGCTGGCATGGCTGGATGCGGCCTATATCCTTTATGATCTGGTAAGAGGAAACTGGTCTACCCGGACGGTGATCATTGCTTCCCTGTTAAACTTTATCATTTTTTTCCTGGGTACCAGGAATTTCAGCAGGATCTCGCCAAAAGAGGTACACCGGCGGCAGCAGTTTCAGAAGGCTGTACACCCTAAGATGGCGCCGGGAATCACCAAGCATAAATGCGCAGTGTGCGGAAGAACAGAAAAGGACGGAGATGATCTGGAGTTCCGCTTTTGCTCAAAATGTAACGGAAACTATGAATATTGTCAGGATCACCTGTTTACCCATCAACATATCAAATAGTAGATAATAGGAGGAAGAAGAGATGAGAAAGACCAAAGTTATTTGTACTATGGGACCGAATACAGACATTGAGTCCAACATGAGAGAACTTGTAAAAAATGGAATGAATATCGCAAGATTTAACTTTTCCCACGGGGACTATGAGGAGCAGAAAAACCGTATGGATCTGCTGAAAAAGGTAAGGCAGGAGCTGAACCGCCCTGTAGCCATCCTTCTGGATACAAAGGGACCGGAGATCCGTACAGGTCTTCTGGAGGGAGGAAATAAAGTAATCCTCAAAGAGGACAGCGAGTTTACACTGTATACAGAAGAGATGGTAGGGAATGAAAAGGGATGTTCCGTAACTTATCCGGGGCTTGCCCAGGACGTAAAGCCGGGAGACCGGATCCTGATCGATGATGGTCTGATCGAGCTGAGAGTCAGGGAGGTCCAGGAGAAAAAGATCGTCTGTCATGTGGAAAACGGCGGAGAACTGGGACAGAGAAAAGGCATTAATGTACCTAATGTAAAGGTGAACCTTCCGGCTATCACAGAAAAGGACAAAGAGGATATCCTTTTCGGTATCCGGCAGAACATTGATTTTATCGCAGCTTCTTTTATCCGGGATGCAGCAGGTATCCAGGAGATCAAGAAGATCCTTAAGGAGAACAATGCAGAGCATATTTCTGTTATCGCCAAGATCGAAAATGCAGAGGGTGTAGAAAATATTGATGAGATCATTGCAGCTTCTGACGGAATTATGGTGGCCAGAGGAGACCTGGGAGTGGAAATCCCTGCCCAGGAGGTGCCTCATATCCAGAAGATCATTATCAAGAAATGTAATGCCCACTATATACCGGTTATCACAGCAACCCAGATGCTGGATTCCATGATCCGGAATCCGCGTCCTACAAGAGCCGAAGTGGCAGATGTGGCAAATGCTATTTATGACGGAACCGATGCAGTCATGCTTTCCGGAGAAACTGCCGCAGGAAAATATCCTATTGAAGCTCTGAAGATGATGAATGAGGTCGCAGAAAATACAGAGAAGTATGTAGATTATGAAAAATATATCCTTCACAGGACTATGGACGAGAAGACCAGAGTATCCTGCGCCATTGGTATTGCTTCTGTCCGTACGGCCAGAAATATTAATGCGGCATGTATCGTGACTCCTACCATGTCCGGAAAGACAGCCCGGCTGATCTCCAGCTTCCGTCCTTTTATGCCCATTTATGCGGTTACTCCTAATGAGATGGTAGAACATAAAATGCAGCTTTACTGGGGCGTAGTACCTCTGAAAGGATACACAAAGGATACTACAGAAAATATTATTATGAATGCTATGGAGACGGTAAAGAAAGAACATTTGGTAGAAGCAGGAGAAACTGTAGTCATTACAGCAGGAGACCCGGCGACCAATGAAACAAAACTGGAAGGCCGTGTTACAAACATGCTCCATGTACTCGAAGTAAAATAATCAGAACAGAAATCAAAGAATCATAGAATCAACAGGCGGACCGCTGAGCGTGCCGCCTGTTGTTCGTAGTCAACGGAAAGGTTGCTGCCTTTTCCAGGTATTTGCAGGTGAGAAGATGAAAAAGACAGAGATCAAAGGCGTTGTATTTGATATGGACGGTCTGATGTTTGATTCGGAACGTGTTGTCCAGCTGTCCTGGGATCAGGCGGGAGAACTGATGGGATTGGGAAAGCTGGGACATAATATTTATCATACGCTGGGATTTAATCGGGAAAAAAGGAAAGAATATTTTAAAGAAAAGTATGGAGAAGAGTTCCCTTTTGAAAAATTTCAGGAGCTTTACCGCCAGTGTTTTCAGGAATATGTAAGGGAAAACGGCCTTCCGGTGAAACAGGGACTCCATGAAATACTGGAGTTCTTAAAGGAAAGCCAGATCCCCATGGCGGTGGCTACCTCCTCCAGTCAGGAGCATGCGCTGGGAAATCTGGAAAAAGAAGGGATCTTAGGGTACTTTCAGGCGGTTATCACAGGAAATATGGTTTCCAGAGGTAAACCCTGGCCGGAAATATATGAAAAGGCCTGCAGGGCCCTGGATCTTCCTCCGGAACAGGTGCTGGCCCTGGAGGATTCTTACAGCGGGCTTCGGGCGGCTCATGCCGCGGGCATGATCACGGTCATGGTACCGGATCTTCTTACAGATTCTTCCTGCGTAGATGAGATCCTGGATGGAAAAATGACTTCTCTTTTGGAAGTGCGGGACTGGATTGCGTCAATGCGTTAAAAAGGTACTAAAGAATTGCAGGAATTACTTGAAAAATACAGTATATTTCCGTATAATGGATTCTGGATTTTATACGCAGGAAACAGAATCGGCAGAAATCCCTGTCCAGAGCAGAATGCCGCAGGAACAGGACCCGGGAACGGCTGCCGGATTACAGACTAATAGATAAAAGGAGAAACGATTATGGAGAAGAAACCCTTTGTGACAAAAGAACAGTTAGATGAGATCGTGAAAAAGTATCCTACACCTTTTCACTTATATGATGAAAAAGGGATCAGAGAAAATGCCCGGGCAATGAAAGAAGCCTTTTCCTGGAATAAAGGATTTAAGGAATATTTTGCAGTGAAAGCCACTCCCAATCCTTTCCTGATCCAGATCTTAAGAGAATACGGCTTTGGCTGCGACTGCTCTTCTTATACTGAGCTGATGCTTTCCAAGGCTATCGGCTGCACGGGAAATGATATTATGTTCTCTTCCAACGATACTCCGGCAAAAGAATTTCAGTATGCTTATGAAATGGGAGCGACCATTAACTTAGATGACATTACCCATATTCCTTTCCTGGAAGAAGCTATCGGGACCATCCCCAAAAGGATCAGCTGCCGTTTTAATCCAGGCGGGATCTTCGAGATCAGCAATGGTATCATGGACAATCCGGGAGACGCAAAATATGGGATGACAGTAGATCAGATCTTTGAAGCTTTCCGTATCCTGAAAGCCAAAGGCGCAGAAGAATTTGGTATCCACGCTTTTCTGGCCAGCAATACTGTGACCAACGAGTATTATCCAATGCTGGCAAAACAGCTTTTTGAGCTGGCAGTAAAGCTTCAGAAAGAGACTGGAGCTAAGGTATGCTTTATCAATCTTTCCGGCGGCGTTGGAATTCCTTACCGTCCTGACCAGGAGCCGAATGATATCCGGGCCATCGGTGAAGGCGTGCGGAAGGTTTATGAAGAAGTACTGGTTCCCGCAGGTATGGGCGATGTGGCTATATACACAGAATTAGGCCGCTTTATGATGGGACCTTACGGCTGTCTGGTGACAAAAGCCATCCATGAGAAGCATATTTATAAAGAGTACATTGGCGTGGACGCCTGTGCGGTAAATCTTATGCGCCCGGCTATGTACGGAGCTTACCATCATATCACTGTCATGGGCAAGGAAGACCAGCCTTGTGACCATAAATATGATATTACCGGTTCTCTTTGCGAGAACAACGATAAGTTTGCTGTAGACAGGATGCTGCCAAAGATCGACATGGGAGATCTGCTGGTGATCCATGATACAGGGGCACACGGATTTGCTATGGGATATAACTACAATGGCAAATTAAAATCCGCAGAGATCCTTCTGAAAGAAGATGGAACTACCCAGCTGATCAGAAGAGCCGAGACGCCAAAGGACTATTTTGCTACCTTTGACTGTTTTGAAGATTTCTATAATAAGCTGGATTGTAATAAGTAAGATCAGGAAGACTGAAGTGTAAATGAAGCCGGGAGAATTGCAGAAAATACTTGCAATTTTCCCGGATTTATGATATCCTAACTATCGGTTCATTAAAAGACGCCGGCGTGTCGGAATGGCAGACGAGGCAGACTCAAAATCTGTTGTGGGCAACCACGTGCGGGTTCAAGTCCCGCTGCCGGCAGTAAATTCAGCTCTTTAGCTTTTGGCTAGAGAGCTTTTTTCTTGCCCGAAATTCTAACCTGTCCATGCGGAGGATAGTTGTTGACAGAAGGATTAAAAAAGCGTATATTCTATTTAGAAAAATTTCTAAATAGATATAATTAAGAAGCATCTATAAGGGAGTGTTAGATTGGGATTTGCGGAAACTTTTAAAGCATTATCAGATCCGGCAAGGAGACGGATTCTTGAACTGCTGAAAGACGGGCGACTTTCTGCGGGAGATATTTCCAGGCATTTTGATATGACTCAAGCAACCGTTTCCTATCATCTTAAGATTCTAAAGCAGGCAGATCTGATACGTGAAAAACGAGAAAAGACTTTTATATTCTATGAGTTGAATCTGACTGTTCTGGAAGAAATTATGGTATGGCTGTCAGATCTGAAAGGAGAAACCTGATATGAAAAAATATAAGAAAATGATTATTTTAACTACATTGCTTACAGGTCTGCCGATTTTAATCGGACTGATTCTGTGGAGCAAACTTCCAGATTCCATGGCGACTCACTGGGATGTAAATGGACAGGCAAACGGATGGTCCAGTAAAGGAACAACAGTATTTTTTCTGCCATGTATTTTAATGATCATACATCTTTTTGCAGTTGTTCTGACTTTGAACGACCCTAAGAAAACAAATATTCATAAAAAACCAATGACGCTGACATTCTGGATCGTTCCCGTTATCTCCATTTTAATGAATGGAATCATCTATTTGAACGCATTCGGAATTGAAGTTAATATTTCGGCTGCAGTTTCAGTTTTGATGGGGATTTTATTTATGCTTCTTGGCAACTATATGCCAAAGCTCCGCCAAAATTATACGATCGGCATCAAATTGCCTTGGACATTATGTAGTGAGGAAAATTGGTACCGAACACACCGGTTAGGGGGAAAACTTTTTATTATAGGCGGCATTTTCGTTGTCTTAGATGGTATCGCAGGTATCTGGCTGGAAGATACAATTATATTTACTATAATGATCGGCGTTTTGCTTATCTGTATTGCCATATCGGTGGGGTATTCTTTCTGGCTGTTTAAAAAAGGGATATGAATCATGGGCTGTTTGCTTTGACACTTCCCAAAAAATAAAAAAGAACTCTACATTTCTGTAGAGTTCAAATGAATACAATTCCCGATAGACCGGGAATGGCGTTTCTTATATGGCCTGTAAATATCTATGTCGGGATACATCTATTGTTAAAAGATAAATTATCCAGCCGGGTGGCACTCCGGCATCTCTTTAAGACCACAAGGGCGTGATAGCTGCCTGTTCTATCCTTGAATAATTTATCTTTATAACACTAAGATATTCTTTTCTTGGACTAATATTACATCACGAACTGCAATTTGTCAAACCTTTTTAGACCTTCCAGACTCTGCTTTGTTTTATGTAATTGTTTAATTGCGATTCACGTAAAGGATACATGGTTCTATATGATAATCGGCCATTAGCGGATAATCTTACGGCGACAGATACATGGTCTGTGAATCGTAGGATAAAAGAAATGCTATTTTTATTGGGGTGAATACTGATGAATTCAGGATACTGTATGATATCCGGAATCTGCTCGAAACATAATTCATATTCTTCATCTGAGACAAAGTCTTTCTTCTGTCGCTCTGTGTGCTTGATACGGTTCTTCCAGAACAGAATATCGGTATCAGCAGAAAGCAGAGAAGAAAATTCCGGGAATTTCTCTATAATGGAATCAATAATATCCTGCCTGATATGCCCTATAGATACATACTTAATATCATCTTGAAATAAATCAGTATTCAGTTTAGAAACTTTCTTTATCCCAGTTCACCTCCTACTATTTGTAATTTATATTTTGATGTATAGTAATCGTATAGGAAATTTTGATTTTATGACGGGAATAAAAAGAACACATATTCACTGAAATGTGCTGGACAGACATAGCAATAAGACGGTAGAGGGAGCAAAAGATTTGTTCTTAGATCCATATGTGCAGCCTTCCTTTGAAAGGAGTATACCACAAGAATAAGATCGGCGGAAGTCATGTGGAAAATTTATTTATTAAAATTTCCATTTGACATTTTTAAAATAAAAGTGATAACATAATTATGTTGAGTAGCAAAGTGCGTAAGTCCAAACAAGGCTTACGCATTTTTTTTGTTTGTGCGATACGTCAGGCAAGTAACTGCCGCGCTTGCGCGGGCAAGTATTTGCCGGGCAAAAGACAGCGACAGGCTTTGCCGGGCTGCCTACAGTATCGCAGGAAGCGCTATCTATTCTGAAATAAAGGAGTGATTTTTTGTCTAATCAATCAAACCATGGGAAAACGTTGACAGTGAGCATATTGTCTCTGTCATTGCTGACGGTTATGGCAGGTGCGGCAGTAGCACCTGCACTGAGTGTTATCCAGGCCCACTTTGCCGATACAAATCAGCTTTTTGTGCAGATGATCATCAGTGTGCCGGCGTTGTTCATCGTTATTACGAACTATATTTTCCCGAAATTATGCAAACTATTTGGGGCGAAGACCCTAGTGCTTATCGGCCTGTTGTTCTACACAGCAGGAGGCTGTGCGGCGGGACTTTTTGATAACATCTTTTTAGTCCTTGTTATGCGTGCTCTTGTAGGTGTAGGTGTGGGTATTATCATGCCTCTTTCTACAGGCCTGCTTTCTTATTATTTTAAACCGGAGCAGCAGGTGGGGCTGATGGGTTATTCATCCGCTATGAATCAGATGGGCGGCGTGATCGCTACCTTGCTTTCCGGCCTGCTGGCAAATATCAGCTGGCGTGTCAGCTTTCTGGTATATCTGATGGGATTGATCAGTATTGTACTGTGTCTCATTTATCTGCCAAACGAGAAGATCACGCAGGAGAGCGAAAAGAAAAAATCATCAGGAGGAGCCGGCGTATTCCGGAATAATTTCCTGTATATCCTGGCCATGTTCCTTCTGATGTCAACATTCTTTATCTATCCGGCTAACTTTGCTATGGAGACAGTATCTGAGGGGATCATTCCCCAGAATTACATTGCAGTGATCATGGCCGGCATGGACTTTGTGGCTTTCTGCGGCGGACTGCTGTTTGTGCGCGCTAAGAAGCTGCTGAAGGGAAATACCAGGTTCCTGGCGCCTCTGTGCTTCCTCATCGGATATCTGTCACTGGCCTTTATCGGAGGATGGGCAGGTACACTGATCGGCTCTGTATTTGTAGGATTTGCCAATGGCGCTGGTATCCCTTATATTATGTCAGAGGCTTCTCTGAAGGCAGGAAAAGCTGCGGCAACCACGGTTATGCCTCTGATCTCAGCAGCCCTGTATCTGGCACAGTTTATATCTCCTGTGCTGATGTCCATTGTGACAGCTGTTTTTGGAAGTACAGTTTCCCACCTGCCATATTGCTTTGCGATTGTATTGTCCATATTGTTTGTGCTGTGCTCATCACTGATCAAGAGTGGGAAAACGGAGTGAAGATGAGATTCTCTAAAAAACAGAGGATCGGAGTCTGGAAATATATATATGGATTACTACCGACTACCGGGGCGTATAGAACATAATAGAATAATTGCGTGATTTTACCCATTTCCATGCGAGGAATAGTATGGAAGTGGGTAATTTTATTTTTAAATTGATTTAACTTTTTAATAGCCTGTTTTCGTGTTACAATAAAAGAGATAAACAGAAAGAAGGGACTTTATGAGTTGGTACAGTAAAACAGGCCTTGTCCTGGAAGGTGGCGGCATGCGGGGTGCTTTTACCGCAGGTGTGCTGGATTTTTTCCTGGATAAGGACATTTCTTTTCATACCTGTATCGGTGTGTCGGCAGGTGCCTGTCATGCCTGCAGTTATCTTTCCAAACAGAGAAGGAGAGGATTTGAGACAAATACGGACTACCTGGATGATGAAAATTACTGTAGTTTTAAAAGTCTGCTGAAAACAGGAGATATGTTCGGGGTGGATATGTGCTACAGGAGGATACCTGAGGAATTGAATCCCTACGATTATGAAACTTATGATAAGAATCCTACAGAATTCTATGCAGTGGTTACTAACTGTCAGACAGGCAGAGCAGAATATAAAAAAATAGATGATATGCATAAGGGAATCCATTATGTCAGGGCTTCCAGTTCCCTGCCCCTTTTGTCAAGAACAGTCTGGATCAGAAAAAAACCTTATCTGGATGGCGGGATTTCGGATTCTATACCGGTAAGAAAATCTCAGGAACTGGGAAATGAGAAGACAGTGGTTGTCCTTACAAGAGACCGGAGCTACAGAAAAGGACCCAATAAGGTCATGCCCCTTATCCGGCTCCGGTATCAGAAAGAATTTCCAAAGCTTGTGGAGCGGATGAAGGACCGGCATATCCGCTATAATGAAACCCTGGATTATCTGATCCAGGAGGAGAAAGCAGGCAGGGTATTTATTATCTGTCCTGAAAAACCGGTGGAGATCGGCAGGATCGAGAAGAACAGAGAAAAACTGGAAGCTCTTTATCAGGAGGGATACCAGACAGCAGAGAAAGAATATGAAAAGCTGAAAGAATTTCTGGGAAAGCCTGAAATATCCGATGAGGGGAACGGATCCCCTGCCTGATACAGGAAGAAAGAACAAACAGGAGGAGAAAGGAGAAATGGGAATTACAACATTTGCCGCTATCGACGTAGGTTCCTATAATGTGTGCATGGATATATATGAAATGTCACCCAGGATAGGGATCCGACAGATAGACGAGATACGTCAGAGACTTGAAATCGGAAGGGATACTTATGGAAAGGGAAAGATTGCTTTTGACACGGCCAGTCAGCTTTGCCATATCCTTAAAGATTTTTCTCATATAATGGAAGGATACCATGTAGAGAGCTACAGGGCCTGTGCTACCAGCACGCTGCAGGAGGCGGAAAACGTCTGGATCGTTCTGGAGCAGGTTTATCAGAAGACAGGTATCCGGGTAGAGATACTCAGCAATTCTGAGCAGCGTTTTTTCGGATATAAATCTGTGGCCGCAAAAGAAGAATCCTTTACAAAAATGATCCAGAAGGGAACTGCTATTGTTGAAGTGGGCGGAGGAAATATGCAGATCTCTCTTTTTGATAAAGACGCCCTGCTGACTACGCAGCGTTTTATGCTGGGAAGCCTTCGTGTACGGGAGATACTTCAGCCTGTAGAGAAGGAAACTACCCATTATGAAAAGATGGTGGAGGAACTGGTACATAATCAGATCCTCGGGTTTAAAAAGCTTCATCTGAAAGACAGAAAAATAGATAATATCATCCTTATGGGAGATTCCTTTATGGATAAGCTCTTTGAGGATAAACCGAGTATGAAAGAAAACCGCACAGTAAGCTTTGATGCCTTTATGGAAGAGTACCAGTGGGTAGTGAGCCACTCTCCGGAGGAAATCTCTGTTTCTCTGGATGTTTCTCTGGAATATGCGGAGATCCTGATCCCGGCTATGATCATATACCGGGTATTTGTAGAGGAACTGGGAGCCCAGACTATGTGGCTGCCCGGCACTCAGTTGAACGACGGTATTTCTTATGACTATGCGGAAAAGCATAAATTTATAAAGAGCAAGCATAATTTTGAAAATGACATTATCGTTTCTGCCAAAAATATTGCCAAGAGATATATGAGCGGGAAAAGCCACACTCAGTGTGTGCTGAAAAACGCCCTGGCAATTTTTGACGGAATGAAAAAAATACATGGAATGGGGCCGAGGGAGCGTCTGCTTCTTCAGATAGCAGCCATTTTACACGACTGCGGCAATTTTATCAGTTCCAGCAATTCTTCTCAGTGCGCTTATGAGATCATCATGTCTACGGAGATCATCGGTCTTTCCCATGCAGAACGGGAACTGATCGCCAACGTAGTGAAATTTATCAAGATGCCTTTTGAGTATTATAATGAGGCGGATTCCAAGGCTATGATCGACCGGAAGGATTATATGCAGATCGCCAAGCTGACAGCGATCATGCGGGTGGCAAATGTGCTGGACAGAAGTCATAAACAGAAAATTGAAGAGATCAGTACTTCCGTTAAAGACCAGGAACTGATCATGCGGGTGACTTCCAAGGCAGATCTGACTTTGGAGAAAGCGCTGCTTACAGAAGCTGCGGATTTCTTTGAGGAAATTTTCAGTATCCGTCCGGTATTAAAGAGAAAGAAACAGAAATAGGAGGCTGGGACAATGGATTATAAAGCATATACCAAACCAGAATATTATTGGAACAGGGAGATCAGCTGGCTGGGATTCAATGAGAGGGTTCTCTCAGAGGCCAGAGATAAAAGCATTCCGTTATTTGAAAGATTGAAATTTTTAAGTATCACTGCATCGAATCTGGATGAATTTTTCATGGTCCGGGTAGCATCTTTAAAGGATATGGTCCATGCGAAGTATACAAAACCGGATATTGCAGGAATGACGCCTAAGGAACAGCTGAAAGCTCTGGCTCCAGAGGTGAAGAAATTTATCCAGGCCCAGTACAGTACTTATAACCGTTCTCTTCTTCCGGCGCTGAAAAAGGCGGGAGTGAAGGTGGTAGAAAAGCACGAAGATCTTACAGAAGACCAGCAGGCTTTTGTTGACCAGTATTTTGAAGAGGCTGTCTACCCGGTACTGACGCCTATGGCTATGGACAGTGCGAGACCTTTCCCGCTTATCCGGAATAAAACTTTAAATATCGGGGCTCTTATTGCCAAGAAAGGGAAAAAAGATAAAGAAGAACTGGAATTTGCCACTGTTCAGGTTCCCTCTGTGCTGCCCAGGATCATCGAGATACCGGGAGATAAGAAGTATAAGACTACGGTGGTGCTTCTGGAGGAGATCATTGAAAGAAATATCGGAAAACTGTTTTTAAGCAATACGGTAGTCTGCACCTGCCCCTACAGGATCATCCGGAATGCGGACCTGACCATTGATGAGGATGAGGCTGCAGATCTGCTCACTGAGATCGAAAAACAGTTAAAGAAAAGGCAGTGGGGGGAAGTGATTCGTCTGGATGTGGAAGAAAAGATGGATCCCAGACTGCTGAAGATCTTAAAAATGGAATTTGATATGAAAGAGGAAGATATCCATTATATCAACGGACCTCTGGATCTGACATTCCTGATGAAAATGTATAAGCTGGAAGGCTTTGATGATCTGAAGGTGCCGCCATATACCCCGGCGCCGGTCAAGGAGATGATGACAGACGAAGATATCTTTACCCAGATCCGCAGACAGGATATTCTTCTCCACCATCCATACATGAGTTTTGATCCAGTGGTGGATTTTGTACGGCAGGCTTCCAAAGATCCGGAAGTGCTGGCTATTAAACAGACTCTTTACCGTGTCAGCGGCAATTCTCCCATTATCGCGGCTCTGGCTCAGGCGGCAGAAAACGGAAAGCAGGTTACGGTTCTTGTAGAGCTGAAGGCCAGATTTGATGAGGAAAATAATATTGTCTGGGCAAAGAAACTGGAGAAAGCCGGCTGCCATGTAATCTATGGCCTTCTGGGATTAAAAACCCACAGCAAGATCACACTGGTAGTACGTAAAGAAGAAGATGGCATCCGCAGATACGTTCATCTGGGAACGGGTAACTACAATGATTCTACCGCAAAGCAGTATACGGACTGCGGTATCCTGACCTGTTCCGCACAGATCGGAGAGGACGCTACCGCAGTATTTAATATGCTTTCCGGATATTCTGAGCCTAAGAGCTGGAATAAGCTGGTAGTGGCGCCTATCTGGATGCGGGACAGATTCCTTCATCTCATTGAGATGGAACAGAAGAGGGCAGAGGAAGGAAAAGAAGCCAGGATCGTTGCAAAGATGAACTCCCTCTGTGACAAAGATGTGATCGCAGCCCTGTATGCGGCAAGTGCCGCAGGTGTGAAGATCGATCTGATCGTCCGGGGAATCTGCTGTCTGAAAGTGGGTATACCGGGAATCAGTGAGAATATCACAGTCCGTTCTATCGTGGGAAACTTCCTGGAGCACAGCAGGATCTTCTATTTCTACAGTGACGGAAGAGAACAGCTCTTTATGGGAAGCGCTGACTGGATGCCCAGGAATCTGGATAAACGTGTGGAGATTGTGTTCCCGGTAGAGGATCCAAGACTGAAAGAAGAAGTAAAACATATCCTCCACATACAGCTTGCAGATAATGTGAAAGCACATATCTTACAGCCGGATGGCACTTATGAAAAGATTGACAAGAGAGGAAAACAGCTGGTAAATTCTCAGGAATATTTTTGTGAAGAAGCCCACAGGATGGCAGAAACAAAAAGAAATCCGGGACATGACCGGATTTTTATACCGGCTGAAGCACCGGAAGAAGTATAAGAATGAGAAAAAAAGGACCCTCTTTTTCCCGGGAGTGTGAGCCTGCGGGCTCCGGCGGGAAGGAGAAGGTCCGTTCTTTTATAGACCGTCAGGATCTGTGCTGCCTGAGGTTTTCCCAGACCTGATAAGGAATCTTCAGGTTTCCTTTTCCTGTGCCAAGCTGGATCTGGGGTTTATTGCTTCCATGAAAATCACTGCCTCCGGAAAGAGCCAGGCCATGCCTTTTGGCAATCTGGATCACTGTCTGTTCATCTGCAGACCGATAGGTGGAATAGTAGGCTTCGATCCCGTCCAGACCGGCCTGAACAAGCTGGGCGGTGAGACTTTCCAGCCGGTCTTTGTCCAGGCGGCAGAGGATGGGATGGGCGAAGACGGCGATGCCGCCTCCTTCGTGGATCAGAGAAATTGCCTGGAAAGGTGTGACTTTTTCTCTTGGAACGTAACATTTGGCATGGTCTCCCAGATATCGGTCAAAAGCTTCATTCATAGAACCTACATATTTGTGATCCAGAAGATATCGGGCAAAATGGGCCCGGGTCCAGACACTGTCCGGAAAAGCTTCCTTCATGGATTCCCGGCTGATAGAGATCCCTTCTTTTTGCAGAAGCGACAGGATCTTATCATTTCTCACATCTCTGGAGTCCTGGAACCGGGAAAGGGTTTCCTGAAAATAATAGTTTTCAGGATCAATATCCAGGCCTACGATGTGTACATCCCTTCCCAGCCAGGTGGTGGACAGCTCAATGCCCGGGATCACTTTCACAGATGAACTTTCAGAAGCCTCCAGGGCTTCTTGCAGCCCTGCAGTGGTATCGTGATCCGTCAGAGCGAAAGCTTTCAGATTTTTTTCTTCCGCAAGAGATACAAGCTGAGAGGGAGTCAGAGTCCCGTCTGAAGCAGTAGAATGAACATGAAGATCAATAAATTTTTCCATGATAACCTCCTGGATAAATAATATGGAGTCAGAACATGAAGGGCGCACCTTCTGCAGATCCATGTTCTGAGAGTAAAAGTTCCGGGTAAAAGAAAAAGGGAAATACTTAAGTAAGTATTTCCCATAAAAGCAGTTCGTACGGGAATCGAACCCGTGTTTCCGCCGTGAGAGGGCGGCGTCTTAACCGCTTGACCAACGAACCGTGCTTGATTATAATACACGATTCCCCATAAAAAGTCAACACCTTTTTGAAAAAAATTACAAAAATTTTCCGGAGAAATTTTCTTGACAAAAGCAAACATATGTTCGATAATATTGGAGATAACAGAAAGCGTTTGAAAATCTTACAAAAATGAGATATGATACATAAGACCTGTCTGGAAAGACATAATGAAATTGGTGATGTCTGCTCCGGCAGATATGCTTCTTTTGGAGGAAAAGCATTTTATGGGATGGGAATTTGAGATTTTAGATTTCTTACAGAGTATACATGCTCCGGTTCTGACCAGGCTGATGTTTTTTGTTACATTTCTGGGAGAGGCCGGGTGGTTCTGGATCCTGCTGGGGATCATATTCCTTTGTATGAAAAAATACAGATTTACAGGTATTGCCGTACTTGGGGCGCTGCTCCTTGATTTTGTGACGGCGAATCTGCTCCTTAAGCCTTTGGTGGCAAGACCAAGGCCATGCTGGATCAATGAGACTGTAGAAATGCTTGTGAGGGTCCCTCAGGATTATTCGTTCCCTTCAGGACATACTATGGCTTCTTTTGCTGCGGCAGGGGCTTTGCTTTTTATGGGATATAAGATGGGGATCTGGGCAGTGCTCCTGGCAGTGCTGATGGGAATCTCCCGGCTGTATTTTTATGTGCATTTTCCTACTGATGTACTGGCAGGGGCAGTGTTAGGACTGATCTGCGGCGGTCTGGGAGCGCTCCTGGCAAAGAAGCTGCGGACAGCACGGAACGGAAGGGATTATATATAGGAAGGAAGGAAATATAGAATGGCTAAGAAGAATACTTATGATGCCAGCAGTATTACAGTGCTGGAGGGCCTGGAAGCTGTGCGGAAGCGTCCGGGAATGTATATCGGAAGTGTTTCCCGCAAGGGTCTGAACCATTTAATATATGAAATTGTAGATAATGCGGTAGATGAACATCTGGCAGGTTACTGTACCAATATCCGGGTGACCCTGGAAGCGGATGGATCAGCTACTGTGGAGGATAATGGCCGGGGAATTCCAGTGGGTATGCACGAAAAAGGAATGTCCGCGGAGAGACTGGTATTTACCACTCTCCATGCAGGAGGAAAGTTCGACAGTTCTGTATACAAGACCAGCGGAGGATTACACGGCGTGGGATCTTCAGTGGTAAATGCGCTGTCTACTTATCTTGATGTGAAGATCAGCCGTGACGGCTATATCCATCATGACCGTTATGAGAGGGGAATCCCGGTGATCCAACTGGAAGACGGGCTTCTTCCTAAATTGGGCAAGACAAAAGCTACCGGAACCCTGGTGAATTTTCTCCCGGATCCGGAAATCTTTGAGAAGACAAGGTTTGCTGCCGCGGAGGTGAAAAGCAGGCTTCATGAGACTGCCTATCTGAATCCGGAACTTACCATTGTTTTTCAGGATAAAAGAGGGGAGGAACCGGAAGAGATCATCTATCATGAGCCGGAAGGGATCGTAGGATTTATCCGGGATCTGAACAAGAAGAGCCAGCCCATCCACGAACCGGTATATTTTAAAGGAGAATGCGACGGGATCACAGTGGAAGCCGCATTCCAGTATGTCAATGAATTCCGGGAAAATGTCCTGGGATTCTGCAACAATATATATAATGCGGAAGGGGGTACCCATCTTACGGGATTTAAGACCACCTTTACTACAGTGATGAACAATTATGCCAGAGAACTGGGGATCCTGAAAGAAAAGGATGCCAATTTTACAGGAGCGGATATCCGTAACGGAATGACGGCAGTGGTTTCCATCAAGCACCCGGCGCCCAGGTTTGAAGGCCAGACCAAGACAAAACTGGATAACCAGGATGCGGCCAAGGCTACAGGCAAAGTTACGGGAGAAGAGATCGTACTGTACTTTGACCGGAATCTGGAGGTACTCAAAAGTATTCTGGCCTGTGCGGAAAAATCCGCCAAGATCCGGAAAACAGAGGAAAAAGCCAAGACCAATCTCCTTACGAAGCAGAAATATTCTTTTGATTCCAACGGAAAACTGGCAAACTGCGAGAAAAGAGATCCGTCAGTCTGCGAGATCTTTATTGTAGAGGGAGATTCTGCGGGAGGCAGCGCTAAGACTGCCAGAGACAGAAGTTTCCAGGCAATCCTTCCCATTCGCGGAAAAATCCTGAATGTGGAGAAAGCCACCATTGACAAAGTGCTGGCCAATGCAGAGATCAAAACCATGATCAACGCCTTTGGCTGCGGCTTTTCCGAAGGATATGGAAATGATTTTGATATTACCAAGCTCCGTTACGATAAGATCATCATCATGGCGGATGCAGACGTGGACGGCGCTCATATTTCCACCCTTCTGCTGACTCTTTTCTATCGTTTTATGCCGGATCTGATCTATGAAGGCCATGTGTATATTGCCATGCCTCCTTTATATAAGGCCATGCCTTCCAAGGGAAAAGAAGAATATCTCTATGATGATAAGGCTCTGGAAAGGTACAGAAAGACTCATAAGGGTCCCTTTACCCTTCAGAGATATAAAGGCCTGGGAGAAATGGATGCCCAGCAGCTGTGGGAGACAACCCTGAATCCGGTGACCCGGAGGCTCCGTCTGGTGGAGATCGAGGACGCCCGTATGGCTTCCGAGGTGACAGAGGTGCTCATGGGAACGGAAGTCCCACCCAGAAAAGCTTTTATTTACGATCATGCGCGGGACGCGGAATTAGATGTTTAGGAGGTAGAGTATGGCGGCAGGTATTCAGGAAAATATTATCCGGACAGAGTATTCGGAGATCATGCAGAAATCTTATATTGATTATGCAATGAGTGTTATTATTGCCCGTGCTCTTCCCGATGTACGAGACGGGCTGAAGCCGGTGCAGAGAAGAACTTTATATGATATGTATGAACTGGGGATAAGGTACGACAGACCTTATAGAAAGTGTGCCCGTATCGTAGGAGACACTATGGGTAAATACCACCCTCACGGAGACAGCTCCATTTACGAGGCCCTGGTAGTCATGGCCCAGGATTTTAAAAAAGGCCTTCCTTTAGTGGATGGTCATGGAAATTTCGGTTCCATTGAAGGAGACGGAGCGGCGGCTATGCGTTATACAGAGGCCCGTCTTCAGAAGATCACCCAGGAAGTTTATTTGAAAGATATGGACAAGAATGTGGTGGATTTTGTGCCGAACTTTGATGAGACAGAGAAGGAACCGTCAGTCCTTCCGGTAAGGATCCCAAATATCCTGGTAAACGGCGCAGACGGGATCGCCGTGGGTATGGCGACAAGTATCCCTCCTCACAATCTGGGGGAGGTGATCGATGGAGTCATCGCCTATATGAAGAACAATCAGATCACTACAAAAGAGCTGATGAAATATATTAAAGGCCCGGATTTTCCTACGGGAGGGATCATTGTAAATAAAGATGACCTTCTTTCTATTTATGAAACCGGAACCGGAAAGATCAAGATCCGGGGAAAAGTAGAAACAGAAAAAGGGAAAAACGGAAGGACCCTGCTGGTGATCTCTGAGATCCCCTATCCGATGATCGGCGCCAATATCGGAAAATTTTTAAATGATGTGGCGGCGCTGATAGAGACGAAAAAGACTACAGATATCCTGGATATTTCCAATCAGTCTTCAAAAGAAGGGATCCGTATCGTCCTGGAGCTGAAAAAAGGCGCAGATGTAGAAAATCTTACGAATATGCTGTATAAGAAGACCCGGCTGGAGGATACTTTCGGAGTAAATATGCTGGCTGTGGCAGATCAGAGACCGGAGACGCTGGGACTTCGGCAGATCATTGAACATCATGTGGACTTTCAGTTTGAAGTGGCTACCAGAAAGTACACCAGTCTCCTGAAAAAAGAACAGGAAAATCAGGAGATCCAGGAGGGTCTGATCCGGGCCTGTGATGTGATCGACCTGATCATTGAGATCCTGAGAGGAAGCAAAAGCCGGGAACAGGTGAAGAACTGTCTGGTAAACGGGGAGACGGAAGGAATCAAATTCAAAACCAAGACCAGTATGCGCCAGGCGGCAAAACTTCATTTTACAGAGCGTCAGGCCACGGCCATCCTGGATATGCGTCTGTATAAACTGATCGGTCTGGAGATCGAGACCCTTATGGCAGAACATGAGGAGACTCTGAAGAAGATCGTATCTTATGAGGATATTTTAAACAACTATGATTCCATGGCTGCTGTGATCATGGAGGATCTGAAAAAGATCAAAAAGGAATACAGTCATCCGAGAAAAACCGCAATAGAAAACGCGGCGGAGATCGTCTATGAGGAGAAGAAGATCGAAGAGACACAGGTAGTTTTCCTTATGGACCGGTTTGGCTATGCAAGGACCGTCGATACAGCGGTTTATGAGCGGAATAAAGAAACAGCAGATGCAGAGAATAAATATGTATTTACCTGTATGAATACAGACAAGATCTGTGTTTTTACAGATTCAGGGAAAATGCACACAGTGAAGGTACTGGATCTTCCTTATGGAAAATTCCGGGATAAAGGCACTCCTGTTGATAATGTGAGCAATTATGACAGTAAGACGGAACAGATCGTGCTGGCGGCTCCTCTGGCCCAGATAAAGGAAGGACATCTCTGCTTTGTGACCGGCAAAGGTATGGTAAAACAGGTGGAGGGCAGTGAGTTTGAGGTATCTAAGAGGACTATAGCGGCAACGAAGCTTGGCGAGCAGGACAAGGTTGTCATGGTCCAGCCTTCTGATGGGATGGAACATCTGGTACTCCAGACCAGAGACGGCTATTTCCTGAAATTCCTGAAGGATGAGATCCCGGTCCAGAAGAAAAACGCATTGGGTGTTAGGGGAATCCGGATGGGAGAAAAGGATCTGGTAGAACATGCCTATATGCTGGAAAACAGGATCGAATATGGAATAACCTACAGAGACAAGCAGATCATACTGAATAAACTGAAGCTGGCGAAGCGGGACACAAAAGGGACCAAGGTAAGAATCTAAAGGCGGAAGAGGTGTTTGCGATCAAAAAGAAAATACTGGCTTATTTGCTTATTGCAGTCATGTTTACAGGAATCTGCGGCTGCAGTTCCCGGGATATAGAGGAAGCGGCAGATCTTTTCCGGGAAACGGTACAGGATACGCTGAATACGCAGGAAGAACGGGACGGGGAGGATACAGAGGAAATACCGGAAAAAGAAATCTCCCGGGAGCAGTCGGCCTATTATTATGGATACAGTACCTTAGATGAAGAATCCCAGAAGGTATATCGGCAGCTTGCGGCCGGGATCGAGAGCTTTCAGGAAAAAATCCCGGTAGATCCCATCTCCCAGGAGCAGCTGGAGAAAGTGATGAGAATTCTTATGGCGGATCATCCGGAGTATTTCTGGACAGACGGCACCAGCAGCTATACCTATCAGGAACTTCCCGGAGGAGGCATCCAGAATATGGAAGTACAGCCGGCGTATCAGGTTACCGGCCAGGAAGCCCTGGATCTGAAAAGCCAGATCGAGGCTAAGGCAGACCAGTGGATCCAGGGGGCTCCCCAGGGAGATAACTATGAGCAGATCAAGTATGTGTACGAAACTCTTATCGATCAGGCAGAGTATCAGGAGGACAGCCCCCAGAACCAGAATATACGCAGCGTTTTTCTGGAAGGAAAGACCGTGTGTATGGGATATTCTAAGGCAGCCCAGTATCTGTTAAACAGAATGGGGATCTTCTGTACCCTGGTCACAGGCACGGTAACCGGAGAAAAGCCATCCAGCCATGCCTGGAATCTGGTAAAGATCGGAGAGCAGTATTACTATATGGATGTGACCTGGGGAAATCCCGGATATTTAAATCCGGTGGAAAATGACGCCTATATTTCTTACAGCTATCTGTGCTGCAACTGGGATACGCTGGCACCTACCCATGTTCCCGATGATACCATACCTCTTCCGGAATGTGAGGATGACAGCTATAATTACTATAAAAATAAGGGACGCTGGTATGATACCTTTGACTGGGATCAGATTTATCAGGTGATACAAAATGATCTGGCCCAGGGCGCTGAAATGACAGAACTGCGGTTCGCCGGTGATGAAAGCTATGAGCCGGCAACACAAGCTTTGGTAGGAGGGGACCTGATACAGAGCGCAGTGCAGAACAGCACTGCGGTTGCTCCGGGACAGACCTTTTCCTGGCAGACCTATTATGGAGGCAGCGACCATCTGATCATTATTGTATGGCAGTAAAAAAATACTTGCAAGAAAGAAAAAATAGTGGTATTCTTACTATGAACACGATAGTTATTTCAGCATAAGAGTGGACCGAGAGGTCCACTCTTATCGTTTGTATACCAGAAGGTTTTTTGAATGCAGGAAAGAAGGTGAGGATATGAGTAAGAAAGAGATCTATGAGCAGAAGGCAGAAGCTCTGGTGACACCGATCGTAGAAAAGTATGGATTTGAACTGGTAGATGTAGAGTATGTAAAAGAAGGGGGTAACTTTTACCTTCGGGCTTACGTTGACAAACCGGGAGGCATCACGGTGGAAGATTGTGAGACAGTGAGCAGGAAATTCTCTGATAAGCTGGATGAGGCAGACTTTATCGACGAGGCCTATATTATGGAAGTCAGTTCTCCGGGCCTTGGAAGACCTTTAAAGAAGGAAAAGGATTTTAAGCGCAGTATGGGAGAAGAAGTAGAGATCCGAACTTATCGTCCCATAAACCGGGAAAAGGAATTTTACGGTGTCCTGACTGCATATGATGAGAATAGTGTGACCATTGACTGTGAAGGAGAAGAAAAGATTTTTCAAAAGGCAGATATCGCTCTGATACGCCTTGCTTTTGATTTTTAAATTTAGGAGGAAGTAAAATGAATACAGAATTATTAGAAGCATTGGATATTCTGGAAAAAGAGAAATCCATCAGCAAAGAAACTCTTTTAGAGGCTATTGAACAGTCTTTGATCCAGGCCTGCAAGAATCACTTTGGAAAGGCAGATAATGTGAAGGTAAATATTAATCCTAAAACCTGTGATTTCGGAGTGTTTGCAGAGAAAACAGTAGTGGAAGAAGTTCAGGATCCGGTTACAGAGATCAGCCTGGCAGACGCAAAGATGATGAATTCTCAGTATGAGCTGGGAGATATCGTAAATGTAGAAATCAAATCAAAGCAGTTTGGACGTATCGCCACACAGAACGCGAAAAATGTGATCCTTCAGAAGATCCGCGAGGAAGAAAGAAAAGTGATCTTTAATGAATACTACGCCAAAGAAAAAGATGTAGTCACAGGTATCGTTCAGAGAAATATGGGAAGAAATTACAGCATCAACCTTGGAAAGGCAGATGCCATCCTTACAGAAAACGAGCAGGTAAAGACCGAAGTATTCAAGCCTACAGAGAGGATCAAGGTCTATATCCTGGAAGTAAAAGATACACCGAAAGGTCCCAAGATCCTGGTATCCAGAACTCATCCGGAACTGGTAAAACGTCTTTTTGAGGCTGAGGTCACAGAGGTAAAAGACGGTACAGTAGAGATCAAAAGCATTGCCAGAGAAGCCGGTTCCAGGACCAAGATCGCAGTATGGAGCAACGACCCGGATGTGGATCCGGTAGGAGCCTGCGTAGGTATGAACGGTGCCAGAGTCAACTCTATTGTAGAAGAACTCCGGGGAGAAAAGATCGACATTATCAACTGGAGTGACAACCCGGCAATTTTGATCGAAAACGCCTTAAGCCCGGCAAAAGTTATTTCTGTTATGGCAGATCCTGAGGAGAAAAATGCTATGGTCATTGTACCGGACTTCCAGCTTTCACTGGCAATCGGAAAAGAAGGACAGAACGCAAGACTGGCTGCCAGACTTACAGGATTTAAGATCGATATCAAGAGCGAGACCCAGGCCAGAGAGTCCGGAGACTTCGATTTCTATGAGCAGGAATATGAAAACGGATATGAGGAAGTACAGGAGATTGAGGCAGAGATCCCGGAAGGGGATAATTATACGGATTATGAGGATTATGATGAGGAGAAAACCTCAGAAGAATAGGGGGAGCATATGGCGGCAGCACGGAAAATCCCCATGCGCAAATGCGTGGGCTGCGGAGAAATGAAAAGTAAAAAGGAGATGCTCAGAGTACTGAAGACCACAGAAGATCAGGTGATCCTGGATGCTACCGGCCGGAAGAACGGCAGAGGAGCTTATCTCTGCTTTAACAGAGAGTGTCTGAAAAAAGCGATAAAGAGTAAAGGTCTGGAGAGGTCCCTGAAAATGGAGATCCCTCAGACGGTTTATGAGCATCTTGAAAAGGAGTTTGAAGAACTTGAGAATACCTGAAGAATTATCTCTTGCAGGCCTGGCAGCTAAAGCCGGAAAGGTGGTAAGCGGTGAATTTGCCACAGAAAAAGCGGTCAAGACAGGGAAGGCCTATCTGGTCATCACTGCCCAGGATGCTTCAGAGAATACAAAGAAAAAATTTAACGATATGTGCAGATATTATCAGGTGCCGATTTATACCATTGGATCAAAGGAGGAGTTAGGAAGGGCCATAGGAAAAGAATACCGGGCGTCTCTGGCGTTTACCGATGAAAATTTTTCCCGGGCCGTGATAAATAAGATCGAAAAGACAAGACATGAACAATAGAAGGAGGACAATATATGTCAACAGTGAGAGTTTATGAACTCGCAAAAGAATTGAATGTAAGCAATAAAGAGGTTCTGGATTTCCTGAAATCAAAAAATGTAGATCTGACCAGCCATATGAGTAATGTGGAAGATGAACATGTGCGTATGGTGAGAGAAAATTTTAAGAAAGGAAATGTTTCCGCTCAGAGTACAGGAAAACAGGGCGAGGGAGAAAGACCGAAGAAAAAATTTATCCAGGTATTCCGTCCCCAGAATGCCAGCCATATGCCTGAGAGAAAGCAGAAACCAAGGCAGCAGGCAAAATCAGGCCAGGATCAGAGAGGTGACAATAAACGCCGGGAAAATCTCCAGGGAGAAAACAGAGGAAATGCAGGGGGTATGAGACAGGACAATCGGAATAACCGTCCTAATAATGGCAGGGCTAACAGCCAGAACGGAGAAAACCGTCAGAACCGCTCCGGAAATGGAGGAGATAACCGCCAGCAGGGCCGCTTCCACAATAATAATGGAGAGGGCCGTTTTAATAATCGGAATAACAGCGGCGAAGGGCATCAGAACGGTCGTTTCGGGGGAAATCAGGATCGTCAGAACAACCGGGGAGAGCGCCAGAACCGTCAGAATAATAACGGGGACCGTTCCCAGGGCCGTTTTAACAACGGAGAAAACCGTTCCAGATCCTTTGGAGATAATCGCCAGCAGGGCCGTTTCGGAGGAAAGAACGAGGGCCGGGGAGATTCCAGAAGAGAACAGGGAAATAAATTTGAAAGCCCGAATCTGGAATTCGTAGAAAAAGACAGCCGTAAGGCAAACAGAGAAAATAAGAAGAAAGATAACAGAAGAGACGAGTATCAGAATCAGAGCAGAAGACCGAATCAGGGAGGCCGTCGTCAGACCCAGAGGATCCCGAAAGCTCTTCAGCTTCAGAAACCTTCTTCCCATCCTAAGGAAGAAAAGAAGGAAGAAGTAAAAGAGATCACTCTTCCGGAGAAGATGACAATCCGTGAGCTGGCGGATAAGATGAAGATGCAGCCTTCTGTGATCGTTAAGAAACTCTTTATGGAAGGGATCATGGTAACCGTAAACCATGAGATCGATTTTGAAAAAGCCCAGGAGATCGCTCTGGACTACGATATTATCGCAGAGCCTGAAGAAAAGGTAGACGTGATCGGCGAACTGTTAAAGGACGAAGAGGATGATGAAAGCACCCTGGTTCCGAGACCGCCGGTAGTCTGTGTTATGGGCCACGTAGACCATGGTAAAACTTCTCTTCTGGACTGTATCCGGAAGACACACGTCACCGACCGTGAGGCTGGAGGAATTACCCAGCATATTGGCGCTTATATGGTAGATATTAATGGACAGAAGATTACTTTCCTGGATACTCCCGGACACGAGGCTTTCACCGCCATGCGTATGAGAGGTGCCAATGCTACAGATATTGCTGTTCTGGTAGTAGCGGCCGACGACGGCGTTATGCCTCAGACTGTTGAAGCGATCAACCATGCCAAAGCAGCAGGAGTAGAGATCATCGTAGCGATCAATAAGATCGATAAGCCAAGTGCTAATGTGGAGAGAGTAAAACAGGAGCTTTCCGAATATGAACTGATCCCGGAAGACTGGGGCGGAAGTACCATCTTCGTTCCTGTTTCCGCTCATACCGGCGAGGGAATCGATACACTTCTGGAGATGATCCTGCTGACAGCAGAAGTTGCAGAACTGAAGGCAAATCCAAACAGAAGAGCCAGAGGTCTTGTGATCGAGGCAAAACTGGATAAAGGAAAAGGTTCTGTAGCCACGATCCTGGTACAGAAGGGTACCCTTCATGTGGGAGATTTTATCGCGGCAGGAGCCTGCTCCGGTAAAGTAAGGGCCATGATCGACGATAAAGGAAGAAAAGTGAAAGAGGCCGGTCCTTCTACTCCGGTAGAGATCCTGGGACTGAATGATGTTCCAAATGCGGGAGAGATCCTGGTAGTGACAGAAAATGATAAGGAAGCGAAACATTTTGCTGCCACCTTTGTTTCTGAGAATAAAAACCGGCTTCTGGAAGAGACTAAGTCTAAAATGTCTCTGGATGACCTGTTCAGCCAGATCCAGGCAGGTAATCTGAAAGAACTGCCCATCATTGTTAAGGCAGATGTACAGGGTTCTGTAGAAGCTGTAAAACAGAGCCTGGTAAAACTGTCTAATGATGAAGTGGTAGTTAAAGTGATCCATGGCGGCGTAGGTGCCATCAATGAGTCCGATGTGTCTCTGGCAAGTGCTTCCAATGCGATTATCATCGGATTTAACGTAAGACCTGACGCTACCGCAAAATCTATCGCCGAGCAGGAAGGTGTGGATCTGAGACTGTACAAAGTTATCTATCAGGCCATTGAGGATGTGGAAGCTGCTATGAAGGGTATGCTGGATCCGGTTTATGAGGAAAAAGTGATCGGCCACGCAGAGATCCGTCAGATCTTCAAAGCTTCCGGCGTGGGAAATATTGCCGGTTCCTATGTGACAGACGGTGTATTCCAGAGAAACTGCAAGATCCGTATTTCCAGAGAAGGAGAGCAGATCTATGAAGGCGAACTGGCTTCTCTGAAGCGGTTTAAAGATGATGTAAAAGAAGTTAAGGCAGGCTATGAATGTGGTCTTGTCTTTGAAGGTTTCAATGATATTAAAGAAGAGGATCAGGTAGAAGCCTACATCATGGTGGAAGTGCCAAGGTAGGCCGAAACCGGGAAGGAAATTATGAGAAAAAACAGTATTAAAAATACCCGGATCAATACAGAGGTACAGCATGAGCTGGCCAATCTGATCCGGGGTGGGATCAAAGATCCCCGGATCCACCCTATGACTTCTGTAACAGCTGTAGAGGTTGCTCCGGATCTGAAAACATGCAGAGCTTATATCAGCGTACTGGGAGATGATGAAGCAAAAAGGAATACACTGGAAGGCCTGAAAAATGCCGAAGGGTATATCCGCAGACAGCTGGCAAAAACCATAAATCTCCGGAACACCCCCGAAATTCGTTTTATTCTGGACGAATCCATCGAGTACGGTGTTGCCATGTCGAAACTCATTGATGAAGTGAGCAAAAAAGAAGACGCACAGGAGGTGCAGGAAGATGGAGAAGATAACCAGTGAATTAAAAGATGTTAAGACAGTTGGGATTGCAGGCCATATTCGTCCTGACGGGGACTGTGTGGGGGCCTGCATGGGACTTTATCTGTATTTGAAAGCCAATTATCCGGAAATCCAGACAGATGTGTATCTGGAAGAGCCGAAGGCAGGATTCTCTTTTATCAAAGATCTTGATCAGATCAAGACAGAGTATGATGAAAGCAGAAAATATGATGTTTTCTTTATTCTGGATACCAGTGAAAAAAACCGTATCGGTGTGGCTATTGCCGGATATGAAAGTGCAGGAAAGACGATCTGTATTGATCATCATATAAGCAATAAAGGATTTGGAGAGGTCAACATTATTGAGCCTGACATCAGTTCGGCTTCAGAACTGCTTTACACCCTTCTGGATAAAGAAAAGATCCCTGTGGAGGCTGCAGAGGCAATTTATACAGGAATCGTTCATGATACCGGTGTGTTTCAGTATTCCAGTACTTCTCCTCAGACAATGCGGATCGCCGCGGAGCTGATGGAAAGGGGCATTGATTTTTCCAGGATCATTGACAGATCCTTCTATGAGAAGTCCTATGTCCAGAACCAGATCCTGGGAAGATGCCTGATGGAAAGCATCCTGATCATGGGCGGAAAGGTGATCGTAGGCTATATCAGAAAACGGGATATGGAGTTCTATGGTGTAGAACCAAAGGATCTGGACGGCATTGTCCAGCAGCTGCGTGTGACAAAAGGCGTGGAAGTTGCCATTTTTATCTACGAAGTGAAAACCCAGGAATTTAAAGTAAGCCTTCGCTCTAATGGAGATGTTGATGTAAATGCGGTGGCTGCCTACTTCAGCGGCGGCGGCCATGTAAAGGCTGCCGGCTGTACCATGCAGGGATCTGTCTATGACGTGATCAATAACCTTACACTTCCCATTGCAAAACAGCTTAAAGAGAGAAGCCAGACATCATGATCAACGGAGTTCTGAATGTATACAAAGAAAAAGGTTACACTTCCCATGATGTAGTGGCAAAGCTTCGGGGAATCCTGAAGCAGAAGAAGATCGGTCATACAGGGACTCTGGATCCCGAGGCCGAGGGAGTGCTGCCTGTATGTCTGGGAAGAGGTACAAAACTCTGCGGAATGCTGACAGACAAAAGAAAGACCTACCAGGCGGTCCTTCGTCTGGGGATCGATACAGATACCCAGGATATGACAGGAGAGGTTATCAGCCGCTGCCCTGTAGAAGCAACAACAGAAGAAGTGGAAAACTGTATCAGAAGCTTTGTGGGAAATCAGATGCAGATCCCGCCTATGTATTCCGCTTTGAAAGTAGGCGGGAAAAAGCTTTATGAGTTAGCCAGAGAGGGAAAAGAAGTAGAGCGGAAGCCCAGACCGGTGACTTTTTATGAGATTAAGATCCTGTCTATGGAACTTCCCCTGGTAACTATGGAGGTCACCTGTTCAAAAGGAACGTACATACGGACTTTGTGCCATGACATTGGAGAAAAACTGGGCTGCGGGGGCTGTATGGAAAGTCTTCTGCGGACCAGAGTGGATCAGTTCCTTATCCGGGACAGCCTGAAACTGTCGCAGATCCAGGAGCTGGCAGCTAAAGGCTGCCTGGAGGAATATATCCTTGTGCCGGATCAGATGTTCCCTGACTGTCCAAAGATAAAGGCGGACAGGAAATTCGACAAAATGCTGGAGAATGGAAATCCTCTTCCATGGCGAGGCGCTGTGCCGGGAGAGCGGATACGGCTGTATCACAGCAGCGGAGTTTTCATTGGGATTTATCAGTGGCAGAAGGAACGGAAGCTGTATAAGCCGGAGGCGATCTTTTCTTCCCCTGAAGACTTTCTTCCGGCCCGGAAGGATCCGCTGAAATCTCCGGGGGATAGCACCAGGGCTGCCCAGAGTCTTCAAAAAGCCGGAAAGGAGCAGATATGATCTACACGACACAGGTACCTCATCTGGATCAGAGTATCAGAAGCTGCATTACCCTGGGGAAATTTGACGGCCTTCACAGAGGACACCAGAAGCTGATAGAGCGTATTAAAGAACAGAGAAAAGAAAAGGGTAAAGCAGTGGTGTTTACCTTTGATGTTTCTCCAAGATCCTATATCCTGCATACTCCCCCAAAATATCTCCTTACTTATGAAGAGCGGCGGGAGCTGGCAGAAAATCTGGGAGTGGATATCCTGGCCGAGTGTCCTTTTACAGAAGAACTGATGCATATGGAGCCGGAAGCTTTCGTAAAAGAATATCTGGTAGACAGGCTTCATGGGGAGTATCTGGCGGTAGGACCGGATTTCCGGTTCGGTTATCAGAGAAAGGGTACTCCGCAGCTTTTAGAGGAATTAGGAAAAAAATATGGATTTTATACAGAAATCCTGGAAAAAGAGAAGTATGAGGGCAGAGATATCAGCAGTACCTATGTACGGGAAGAACTGGACCAGGGGCATATAGAAAAGGTAAATCAGCTTCTGGGTTATCCTTATTTTACAAAAGGCGAGATCGTCCATGGCAGGCAGCTGGGCAGGACAATAGGAATCCCCACAGCAAATCTCATACCGCCCCCTGAGAAGAAACTTCCTCCCAACGGTGTATATATCACAGAATCCATTATCCAGGGAAGAACTTACCAGGGGATCACAAACGTAGGCTATAAGCCTACGGTCAAGGAAAATTTCCTGGGTGTGGAGACTTATCTGTTTTCCTGCAATGCGGATCTGTATGGTCAGGAGGCAGAGGTGAAGTTTTACCGCTATCTGCGGCCGGAGGTAAAATTTGCGTCTCTGGAGGAGCTGAAAAACCAGATGATGAAAGATATCCAAAAAGGAAAAGATTATTTTAACGGAATATAAATATAGGATAAAACCGAAAAAGAGACCGGCAGTTAGGAATCGCTGGTCTTTTTTTATAGCCGGTCTTAAAATTAAAAGGTACAAAATGTTACATTTTATCAACAGATTTTGCGAAAAACGGGTAAGATCGGGAAAGGATTTGGTATACTAAACTGGAGTATACTATAAGTAATATCAAGGAAATCGGCCTTGAAAAAACTTTTACAAAAGCAGGAGAGACCGGTAATGAGAGTGGGAATTTGTGATGATGACAGTAAATGGTATCGGCGGGCAAAGGAGATCATAGAGGAATATGGAAAGAAAACAGATACCAGAATAGATGTTTTATATTTTCCACAGGGAGAGAGTCTGGAAATTTATGAAGGTGATCCTCTGGAAGCCATTTTTATGGATGTGGATCTGGGAGAAGAAAACGGGATTGTTCTGGCAGGAAAGATCAACAAAAGATGGAAAAACTGTCAGATCATATATCTTACCAATTATCTCAGCTATGCGACGGAAACCTATCATACGGAACATACTTTTTTTGTGCTGAAAGAACAGTTTCAGGACAGGATCGGGGAAGTATTCGGGAAAATCCTTCATACAATAGAACAAAAGTCAGAAAGACTGGCTTTTTCTGTGATCGGAGGAAAAGAAGTGATCCTGGCTCCGGAAGATATCCTGTATTTTGAGCGGAGCGGAAGAGTGACGAAGATGGTTACTGTATGGGGAAATTATGAGATATGGGATAAACTGAAAGATGTTATGACAAAATTGTCAGAAGTGGATTTTGTCCGCTGCCATAACAGCTATATTGTATATATGCCTGCTATACGGGAACTTGGCAAGGGCTGCTTTATCCTGAAAAACGGCACAAAGATCATGATAAGCAGAAGTCACATGAAAGGGGTAAAGACGGCTTTTATGCGCTGGGCGATGACGCAGATGATATGAAGAAAAATATAATAAATAAAAGAGAGGAGAAGAAGATATGCTGATCTGGGGAACACTGATTCTGTTGCTGGCTACTCTGCTTCTCCTTTTTAATGGGCTGCGGATGAAAATGCTGGAAAAAAAAAACCGTCTTTTATCTGCATATATGGATACTGCGGGAGCGTTCTACCGGGGAATACAAAAAAGAGTGGAAGCTTCCAGACGATATCGCCATGATCTGGCAAAACATATCCAGACCCTGGAAACCCTGCTGGCAGGACGGGAAGACGAAGATGAGGTCAGGACTTATATGGAAGGCCTGCAAAAAGAGTATGAAGGATTAAAAAAGAAAAAGTTCTGCCGGGACGAGATCCTGGAATCCATCCTGGACGTGAAGACGGGCCAGTGCCGGGAACTGGGAATTCCCATAGAGATTGCCGTGGAAGACTGTTTTTATACAGAGATAGAAGAGGTGGATCTGGTAGGTCTGCTTTGTAACCTTCTGGATAATGCTATCGAAGCAAATGAAAGATGCGCGGAAGGGGAGAAAAAAGGAATCTGGTTTTATATGGAAAAAAGAGAGAACAGGATCTGGATGAAAATTGTAAACTGTATTTCACCTGGGGAGGAATTCAGTTTTACTACGAAAAAAGCAAAGAAAGCGGAACATGGGATCGGAACGAAAATTATAGATGATCTTGTAAAAAAATATCAGGGGACACGGAAAATGGAAGTAGATACAGACAAGAATATGGTTACAGACCGGATTTCCCTTAATGGAGAGAGAAAAGTATGGAGTTAAAGGAACTGCCATGGCAGGAAGCTGTGCGGACAGCTTTGATCCTGGGTACTAATGTTTCCATGGTTTTATTTATCCAGATTACTGCATTGGAGAGAAAACGGCGGCCTCTTCTGCTGATATCGGTCCTTTATGGAAGATGCCTTCTGATAAACATTTTGGGAGGTATCCTTTTTCAGACTTATATTTCCCAGGTTCCGTTCTGGAACATCTGCTACGAATGTCTTATCACGCTGCAGGCCGGGATCTTGTGGATCGCTGTATTTTATACGTTTACAGGGGATGCTTTAAAAATTCTGATTACTTCAGTTGCGGCAGAAATATATACGATGGTTTTGAACGGGATCGTGCTGGTTATGGTAAATTACACGGAAGGAAGAGAGGACCTGCTTACCCATGCCGGCCCTTTTCAATCCATGGATCTTCTGATCCCCCTGCTGATGTATGGGGTATTCCTTCCTTTTTATTATCTTTTCAGAGATAAACTGAGAGAAAACCGAGAGAAAAAATGGAAGCACAGAAGGTTCTGGGCTGTTTTTGCAGGCTTATATATTTTTATGGGGATCTTGTCCTGGTGGAGCGGTTATGCAAACAGGATGCGGAAGATGTCATGGCTTATCTGGCTGATGTTTTTCCTGCTGGCAGCAGGAGCAGGCGCTGCAGGTATAAGAAGCTGGATAATTTATACGGAGAGATTGGAGAAAGAACACAGATTATTGAAGAAACAGCAGAAGTTTTTAAGCCTTCACAGACGTGTTATAGATGAGCAGATTCAGAGCATGGAGGAAAACCAGAAACTGATCCGCCAGCAGATGAAAGAAATCGAAAACCTTAAAGGTCAGACTTTCTCAAAGGAGAGGGCGGAAAACTATCTGAGGCGGCTGAAACAGGAATACCACAGGATTAAAGCAGGAGTATACTGTTCAGAGTGGGAGATCGATGCGGTTTTGTGTTACTATGCGCAAAGGATGGAAGAAAATAAGATCCGTTTTCACTTTTTCTTTGGAAATTACCGGAAAAATTCCGTAAAGTATGAAGTATTAAATCGGATCCTGATAATCCTGCTGGAGGAAGCCATAGAAAGGAATCTTTCCGAGAAGGAAGGAAAACGGCAGATTTCACTTACTGGCGGTACAGTGAGAAATCAGGTCCTTCTTGTATTGAAAACGGTGCGCAGAGGAAAGTTCAGGATCCGGAAACTCAGAATGTATATAGAAAAAGACGGGGGAATGGTGAGAGTGGAGAAAAGAGAAACGGAAATCTGCATAAAGATGCTGATCCCCTGCACAGAAGAAAAAGGAGAAGATCCGTAATAGAAAAATCTGAAAATACCATTGATTTTTTCCTTTACAACCTGATTTCCTTATGCTATACTCAAAACGTTGAATACAGCCGTGGTTCAGGAATTGGAATCTCCAACCGTTTCTTAATCACCGGCGATTATTAAAATATTATGGAGGAAAACAAAATGATTTCTAAAGAAAAGAAACAGGCTATCATGGCAGAATATGCAAGAACACCTGGAGACACAGGTTCACCTGAGGTACAGGTTGCAGTTCTTACAGCAAGGATCAATGAGCTGACAGAGCATTTAAAGGTGAATCACAAAGATCATCATTCCAGAAGAGGTCTTCTGAAAATGGTAGGTCAGAGACGTGGTTTACTTGCATACCTGAAGAAAAAAGACATTGAGAGATATCGTTCTTTAATTGAAAGATTAGGTCTCAGAAAGTAATCAGGATCAGGGTTGACGGGGCGGGAGAGATTCCGCCCTGTTTTGTGTACGATATGTCTGGCAAGCGGCTGCCCTGCTTGCAGGAGCAGGTATTTGCCGGGCAGCGTACAGCGAAGGACTTTGCCCTGAGCTGCCCATGAAGAAATGAAAGGTCCGTGCGCCTTATGCCGAGACCACTGAAAAGAACATTTCCGGGAAATTCCGGGAAGTGCTTTTTTCAGTTGTTTCGGAGAAAGCTGCAGGACCTCACCAAGAAAAAAGGAGAAAAGACATGTATAAAAGTTTTTCAATGGAGCTTGCAGGCAGAACACTGACAGTAGACATTGACCGTGTGGCTAAGCAGGCAAACGGTGCTGCATTTATGCACTATGGAGATACAACTGTATTATCTACAGCTACAGCTTCCGACAAACCAAGAGAGGGAATTGATTTCTTCCCCTTAAGCGTAGAGTATGAAGAAAAGATGTATGCTGTAGGAAAGATCCCCGGAGGATTTAATAAGAGAGAGGGCAAGGCCAGCGAGCATGCGATCCTGACTTCCCGTGTTATCGACCGTCCTATGCGTCCTCTGTTTCCAAAGGATTACAGAAATGACGTAACTCTGAATAATATGGTTATGTCTGTAGATCCGGAATGCAACCCTGAGGTTGTGGCTATGCTGGGATCTGCTATCGCAACCTGCATTTCCGATATCCCCTTTGACGGTCCCTGTGCGGCAACTCAGATGGGATTGATAGGCGGAGAATTCGTGGTAAATCCTTCTCTGGCTCAGAAGGAGATTTCCGATCTTCAGCTTACTGTAGCCTCTACCAGAGAAAAGGTCATCATGATCGAGGCCGGCGCCAACGAAGTGCCGGAAGCCCAGATGATCGAGGCAATCTTCAAGGCTCACGAAGTGAACCAGGAGATCATTGCTTTTATTGATAAGATCGTGGCAGAATGCGGAAAAGAGAAACATTCTTACGAGAGCTGCGCAGTTCCGGAAGAATTATTTGCCGCTATCAAAGAGATCGT
>DXIQ01000078.1 GCA_019112785.1 Candidatus Blautia stercorigallinarum | reverse complement strand
TTCTTATCAATGTAACTTTTTCTTAATTGTCCACAGGCCCCGTCTATATCGCGGCCCATTTCTCTTCTAATAGTAACATTTATTTGGTATTTTTCAAGTTTATTTTGAAAATTCGCTATAACTTTTTTGTCCGACTGGACGTAACTTCGCTCTTTTATAGGGTTCACCGGGATCAGATTTACGTGGCAGTTCAGCCCTTTTATCAGATGAGCCAGCTCCTCGGCATCCTCCTGGGAATCGTTTTCTCCTCCCACCAGACTGTATTCAAAAGTCAGTCTTCTCCCGGTCTTTTCAAAGTAATTTCTGCAGGCTTTCATCAGTTCATCCAGAGAATACTTTCTGGCTATGGGCATAAGCTGTTCTCTCTTCTGCTGATTAGAAGCATGAAGGGAAATGGCCAGGGTAATCTGGAGATCCTCCTGTGCCAGGTCATACATTCTCGGGACAATGCCGCAGGTGGAAACAGTTATATTTCTCTGGCTGATATGAAGGCCCTTCTCATCGCTGAGCATACGGATAAAACGGAGAAGATTGTCATAGTTGTCCAGAGGCTCTCCCGTACCCATGACCACCACATTGGAAACTCTCTCTTTGGATAATTTCTGGATCTTGTAAACCTGATCCAGCATCTCTGAAGGCAGCAGATTCCTGGTCCACCCTCCGATGGTCGAGGCGCAGAACCTGCATCCCATCTTACATCCTACCTGAGAAGAAATACACACACTGTTTCCGTGATGATATTTCATCAGAACGCTTTCCACCACATTTCCATCGGGCAGAGCAAAGAGATATTTCTGGGTCCCGTCCAGTTTAGAAGTCTGGACTTCCAGCACTTTCAGAGATACGATCTGACAGTTTCTTTCCAGCTTTTCCCGGAGGCTTACAGAAAGATTGGTCATCTCCTGAAAGCTGTCCGCCTGCTTTTTATGCAGCCATTCATAGATCTGTTTTGCCCGGAAAGGCTTCTCTGAAAGGCCCTCCACGGTCTTTTTCAGTTCCGGAAGATCCTGTGATTTTATATCTAACTGTTCCATTCATTTTTCCTCTTCAATCTTGCCATAAAAAAGCCGTCGCACTTATGGATCCCCGGCAGAAGCTGGAGATATCCCCGGGCGGTTGTCTCGCCCCGGAGTTCCTCACACAGATAAGGATCCAGGCTTTCCAGCTCGTAGGGATAATGCTCGGTAAACCACTGTATATTTTCCAGATTTTCTTCTTTTCCGATGGTACAGGTGCTGTAGATCAGGGTGCCTCCCGGTTTCACATAAGTAGAAGCCTGTTCCAGGATCTTTCTCTGAAGTCCTACCAGATCCCGGATCTTTCCCGGATTCAGCTTATACTTGATATCTTTCTTTTTGCCCATAACTCCCAGCCCTGAACAGGGAACATCTGCCAGAACGATATCTGCCTTTTCCAGGGATTCCCGGTCAAGCTGGGTGGCGTCCTTTTCTGTCACCACCACATTCAGGAAATTCTGCCGCAGGGCATTATCCCGGATCAGATCTGTCTTAGTCTGGGACAGATCTCTGGCGTCCACCCGTCCGGTTCCGTGAAGCTTGTCTGCCAGATACAAAGCCTTCCCTCCCGGCGCGGCGCACAGGTCGATGACATAATCTCCTTCCTTCACGCCGGCGATCTCTCCTGCCAGCATGGAACTGACATCCTGTACCTGGATGCTTCCTCTGCGGAAAGCAGTAAGAGCCGGAAGATAATCGTAATTCTTCACATAGTAGGCCCGGTCTACATAAGGAGCCTTCTCTACGGTAACTTTCTCCTCTTTCAGGCTTTCCAGCACAGCTTCTTCCTCGGTTTGATACTCCCGTATCCGGATGGTAGCCGGCTGGGTTTCCAGAAAGGATTCCAGCATCTTTTCCGTAGTGGCAAAATCATATTCCTTCAGGAACCGTTCCACCAGCCACACCGGCATGGAATAGATCACGGACAGATATTCCACAGGACTGTTTTTTTCCGGAAAATGGATACTTCCATATTCCCGGACGATCCTTCTAAGGACTCCGTTTACAAAGCCGGTAAGATTATAAAATCCTCTCTTTCTGGCCAGTTTCACCGCTTCGTTGCACACTGCGCTGTCAGGTACATGATCCATATACAGAAGCTGATATACACTGGAACGGAGAAGCTCCCGGATCACCGGCTTCATTTTATCTGCCGGGACTGTGGAAAACTGGTCCAGGATATAATCCAGACGGATCCGATACTCCAGAGTTCCCTCGCATATCCTGGTGATAAAAGCCCGTTCCTTTTTTTCCAGATACTGATATTTTTCCAGGGTATTCCGAAGGACCAGATGACTATACTGTCCCTCCTTGTCGATCTCCAGAAGAATATTCAATACCAATTCTCTTAAATTTATCTTATTCGCCATAGTTATCCAACCTTTTATCTGTTGTCTGAACAATTATTTTCCCAGGATCTCTCCCGGACGGATCTGGAAGCCTCTCAGAAAAGAGCCTGTATCCATACGCTTTTTCCCTTCCAGCTGAAGCTCTTCTATCTTCAGGATCCCGTCTCCTGTCTGTACATAAAAGGCATCTTTCTCCACCTGGATGATCTGGCCGGGTTCTCCTTTTTCATCCTGCCCATCCTCTACCCGGGCCTTCCACAATTTCAGGGTTTTCCCCTGAAGTTTTGTATAGGCGCTGGGCCAGGGATCCAGTCCCCGGATCAGCTGCTCAATGGATCTCGCAGAGTCTTTCCAGTTGATCTCGCCCATTTTTTTGCTGATCATAGAAGCATAGGCGGTGGTGCTTTCTTCCGGCTGTTTTTCTCTCACTGCCCTGCCTTCTTCCAGGTCTTTTAACACCTTGACGCACAGCTGTGCGCCTGCCTGGCTCAGCTTATCAAAAAGGCTTCCCCCTGTCTCATCTTCCGCCAGGGGAACCACTACTTTATCGATCATATCTCCTGTATCCAGACCCTCGTCCATCTGCATGATGGTCACTCCCGACTCCTTCTCTCCGTTGATCACAGCCCACTGGATGGGGGCCGCGCCCCTGTAGGCAGGAAGAAGGGAAGCATGGACATTAATACACCCGAACCTGGGGATTTCCAGGATCTCTTTGGTGATGATCTGTCCGAAAGCCGCCACCACGATCACATCAGGAGCCAGTTTTCTTAAGGTTTCCGTAAACTCCTCTTCCCGGACTTTTTTCGGCTGGTACACAGGGATCTGATGCTTTAGGGCCACCTCTTTTACCGGAGTAGGCATAAGAGTTTTTCCCCTTCCCTTTGGCTTATCCGGCTGGGTCACTACACCGATAACCTGATGTCCCGCCTCTATCAATGCTTCCAGAGTCCCCACGGCAAAATCCGGGGTTCCCATAAAGACTACTCTCATTCTTCATCGTCCTCCTCATAATTGGTCCGGCGCAGTTCTCCCTCTACCAGCTCGGTATACATCTTTCCGTGAAGATGATCTGTTTCATGGCAGATGGCTCTTGCCAGCAGTTCTGTCCCTTCCAGAACGATCTCTTCCATATTTTCATTGTAAGCTTTTACTTTTACGTAGTTGGGACGGGTAACCGTGCCGCTCATTCCCGGAAGGCTTAAACAGCCTTCATCTCCTGTCTGAGAACCGGAAGTTTCGATGATCTCCGGATTGATCAGGACATGGGGATCTTCTCCTGTAGTATCGATAACTACCAGCTGCTTCAGGATTCCCACCTGAGGAGCCGCCAGTCCTACGCCGTAGGCGTCATACATAGTGTCAAACATATCCTGGATCAGTTCCTTGATCTTCGGCGTCATTTTTTCAATCTTTCTGCATTCCTTTGTTAAAATAGGGTCTCCCTGTATTCTTATGTTTCTAAGTGCCATTTTTCTGGCCTCCTTTTCTTTTTTTCTAAACTGTAAAATCGTATTGTATATATATATTCCGGAATCCCCGGTTGACTTCTATATATTTTTCCAGAGCATTTTTTATCTTCACCAGGATCTCCCGGTCCTGATGGCGCATATAAAGGACCCGGCGGTACATATCCTGAACCTTTGCCACACTTTCCGGAGCCGGTCCGATAAGGGTCAGATCCTTTCCCGGATAGATCCTCTCGATATACTTTCTGCAGTAATCCATAGCCTGGATCAGGATTTCTTCCTCTTTTCCCGCTCCCCGCACAGCGGCCATGGCCGCCCTGGGAGGATAATCCATCAGGGATCTGTAGTCCATTTCTTCCTGATAAAACCAGTCATAATCCTGAGCCGCAGCCGCCTGTATACAATAGTGATCCGGATGGTAAGTCTGGATCACTGCTTCTCCCGGCCGTTCTCCTCTCCCGGCTCTGCCCACTGCCTGTAGAAGCAGCTGGAATGTCTTTTCTCCCGCCCGGTAATCTCCGCTGCACAGAGAAAGGTCTGCAGCCAGCACTCCTACAAGGGTAACCCGGGGAAAATCGTGACCTTTTACGATCATCTGGGTACCGATGAGAATGTCCGCCTCTCCTCTTCCAAAAGCTGAAAGGATCTTCTCGTGATCGTCTTTTCTTCTGGTAGTGTCTGCATCCATCCGCAGGACCTTTGCTCCCGGAAAACTTTTCAGTACCAGGCTCTCGATCTGCTGGGTGCCGGCCCGGAATCCGCCGATATAGGGGGATCCGCATACAGGACATTTCTGTACATCCATGGTCTCATAACCGCAGTAATGACAGATCAGCCTGCCGTTTCTGTGGGAAGTGAGAGACACATCACAGTGGGGGCATTTCATCACATGACCGCAGGAACGGCAGGTTACAAAACCGCTGTATCCTCTCCGGTTCAGAAACAGGATCACCTGCTCCTTTTTCTTCAGTCTTTCCTGGATTTTTCTGGTAAGCAGACCACTGAACACAGACCGGTTTCCTGTTTTTAATTCTTCCCTTAAATCAACGATAGATACATCCGGCAGCATACTTCCTCCGTATCTCTGTTCCAGACGTACCAGACGATACGCGCCTGTCTCTGCCTTATAATAACTTTCCACACTGGGAGAAGCAGACCCCATCACAACATAGGCCCCTTCCATTTTCCCCCTCTGTATAGCCGTCTCCCTGGCATGGTAACAGGGGGTCTTTTCACTTTTATAAGAATCTTCATGCTCCTCGTCAATAAGGATCAGTCCCAGCCTGGGAAAAGGGGTAAACAGAGCCGAGCGGGGACCGATCATAATGGAGATCTTTCCCTCTTTCGCCCGTTCAAACTGATCGTACCGTTCTCCCTGAGACATCCTGGAATGGATCAGGGACACCTGTTCTCCGAATCTGGCGTAAAATCTGGATACATTCTGATAAGTCAGCGCGATTTCCGGTATCAGGAGGATCACCTGTCTTCCCTGCTCCAGCACATGACGGATAAGCTCCATATAGACTTCTGTTTTGCCGCTGCCGGTAACACCTTTGATCAGACAGGGGCGGGGAACTTGTGAATCCCATTCTTCCAGGATCTCCCTTACCGCCTGCTGCTGTTCTTCGTTGAGTACCGCTTTTTTTTCAGCGGGGATGGTCTTCGGAAGAGGGGTCCTGTAACACCTTTCTCTTTCAACAGAGACGATACCTTCTTTTTCAAATCCCTTTACAACTTCCGGGCTGATCTTCATTTCTTTTATGGCAGAGGAATACTCCAGGATCTTCTTCTGGAGCAGAGCCCGCATGAGCCGTTCCTTTGCCCGGTAATGTTTCCGAACATACTCATTCAGAAGACTGTCGCAGACCCTGGGATCCGCCTTCAGACAGATATATCTCTGTTCTCTGGCAGCCGCTTTTTCCTTTACCGGAAGGACCGTTTTCAAAGCCTGGTTCATGGTAGAGCCATAGTTTCTGGCAATCCAGGCAGCCAGGGCGATCAGCCTGGACTCGATCTCCATTCCCTGCTCTTCCACAGCCAGTATAGGTTTTATCCGGTCTGCTTCTATCTTAGGTTCCAAAGAAAGCCCCACCACATAGCCGGTGATCTCTCTTCCTCCCTTTCCGAAAGGAATCCTGACTTTCTTTCCTTCTTCTATCTGGGATTCCATCTCTTCTGGAACCAGGTACTGAAAGGTCTTATCTAATTTTTCCTGAGAAATATCTACTATGATATCTGCGTATAAATCCTTCATTTATTTTCTGCTGTCTTCTTCCAGTATCTCCTGGATCAGCACTCTTTCATCCATGGGATATTTCTTACCTTTGATCTCCTGATAATCCTCATGTCCCTTTCCGGCCAGCACGATGATATCTCCCGGCTGTCCGTGGTGGATCGCATAGGCAATGGCTTCCTTCCGGTCAATGATCTCCACATATTTTCCTTTGGTCCTGCCGATCCCTACTTTAATATCATCAATGATGGCCTGAGGATCCTCGTTTCTGGGATTATCGGAGGTTATGATAGTCAGGTCCGCCAGATTTCCGGAAACCTCTCCCATCTCATATCTGCGGATCTTGGAACGGTTTCCTCCGCAGCCGAAAAGACATATCAGCCGGTTAGGCTTATATTCTTTTAAAGTGGTGAGAAGACTTTCCAGACTCATGGCATTGTGAGCGTAATCGATCATCAAGGTAAAGTCGTCAGAAACCTTCACCATCTCGATCCTGCCCTTTACATGAGCGTTCTTTAAAGCTTTCTGGATATTTTCCACAGTCACCCCGAAATGGCGGCATACTGCAATAGCTGTAAGGGAATTATAAACGCTGAACTTTCCGGGCAGATCGATCTCCACAGGGAAATCCATCAGGCCCTTTACGTCATAGGCAATGCCCAGAGTTCCTTTTCCGGTGACCAGACGGGTATTTTCCGCTCTGAGATCTGCTTTTTCAGAAAAACCAAAGGTTTCTGCCTTGCAGGTATGTCCCTCCAGGATCCTTTCCAGATGGGGATCATCCCCGTTAAAAATTCCTACTTTGCACTGTCTGAACAGCATGCTCTTACAGTGAAGATAATCATCAAAATCCTTGTGCTCATTAGGGCCGATATGATCCGGCTCAATATTGGTGAAAATGCCAATGTCAAAAGTAAAGCCGGAAGTCCTGTGGAGCATAAGTCCCTGGGAAGAAACTTCCATGACTACACTGTCGCATCCTGCCTCCGCCATCTTTGCGAAATATTCCTGGATCAGATAGGATTCCGGCGTAGTATTAGCTGAAGGGATCTTCTCTTCTCCGATAATCGTCTCGATAGTGCCGATCAGTCCTGTCTTATGCCCTGCATTTTCCAGGATCGACTTGATCAGATAGGTGGTAGTAGTTTTTCCCTTGGTTCCTGTAATACCGATGGTTTTCAGTTTTTCAGCAGGGTGGTCAAACCAGGCTGCTGAAATGCAGGCCAGAGCATATCTGGTATCCTCTACCTGGATCACCGTTACATCTTCTGGCACCTGGACCAGATCCTGGACCACCAGTACAGAGACACCTTTCTGGGCTACCTCTGCTGCATAGCTGTGTCCATCTGAAACAGCTCCTTTGATACATACAAAGAGACCGTCCTTTTGGGCCTTTCTGGAATCGTAGATCACGGCAGTAATTTCTTTATCTAAAGTTCCCTGGATACATTGGTAATCCAGATTTTCTAATAAATCCCTTAAATTTTTCATTGCTGATTCCCCTTTCCATATACTATCTAGGATACCATAAAAGAGGGAGAAGGGGCAACCCTTCTCCCTGAGGAAAATCCTTTTGTGTTTTTTATTTCAATTTTCCAGCCAAAGAGCAGACAGCTCTCTCACCGCCGCACGGTATTCCGGCAGTCTCTGGGCCTTTTTGATTTTCTTCATCGCCTTTTTGTCCTCTCCAAAAAGGCTTCCCATATAAAACCACAGTTCCTTCATTTTAAACAGCACATTTTTATCTCCGGACATAACTTTTTCATATTCCTGGCATAACGCGTCATGAAAAGCCATGAATTTTTCTTTATCCAGCCTTCCTTCCCCTTTAATCTCCTGTACCAGGGCCGGGTTTCTCAGAAGTCCTCTTCCCATCATGACCCGTTCCACCTGAGGGAACTTCTTACAAAAGTCCCGGTAAAGCTCCTCCGTAAACAGATCTCCATTATAGCAGACAGGAGCTTTTGCCTTTTCCAGAGCCATAGCAAAAGCCTCCAGATCAGGGGAATTTTTGTAGTAATCTGTCTGGACTCTGGGATGGATGATCAGCTCTTTTAAAGGATATTTATTGTAAATTTTCAGAAGCTCCTCAAACTCCTCCGGGTCCTCCTTTCCGATCCTGGTCTTAATAGAAATTTCCAGATCTGTCCCGGCAAAAATCTCCTCTAAAAAGCGATTCAGTTCATTGGGATATTCCAGGAATCCTGCGCCTTTTTTCTTGGAAACTACTGTTCCCGAAGGACAGCCCAGGTTCAGATTCACCTCGCTGTAACCATACTCTTTCAGATCCCGGCACAGTCTCAGAAAATCCTCCGGCTTATTGGTGAGGATCTGAGGAATCAGAGTATACCCCCGGTTATTCTCCGGCAGGATATCCCGAAGCTCCTTTGGGGTCATGGTCTTCTTTGTTCCCGGGGAAATAAAAGGTGAAAAATATTTGTCCATCCCGGGGAAAAACCTGTGATGGACATTTCTGTAGATATATCCTGTAATACCCTCCATTGGGGCGAAATAATACTGCATTTTAAGAAGCTCCTTCTTCTTTTTCTATCAAAACCTGTTTTCCCCGAAAAGCAAATCCATATTTGCGGATCTGCTCCGGAAGAAACCCTTTCAATCTTAGATCTGCATCATAACCCTTTTCATCAATCTGCCTCAGGGCTTCTCTGGCTGTATCTGAAAGGCTTTTTTCTCTTGGACTCTGTACTTTAAATTCTATGAGAACAGCCGGATCTTTTCGATTCCTGGGTTCCAGCATCACATCATATCTTCCGAATCCGCTTTCTCTGTTGGAAGTGATCACATAACGGTCTTCCAGATCGACCATCAGCCCCAGTACAAATCCGTGATAAAACCTTTCCGGTTCCTTTTCTTCAGAAACGCTGCTGTCAAAATAACTAAACGTAGCCAATGCTACCCTGTTCATATATACATTCATCGCCTCTATATCATCCTGAAGCAAAGCCCGGATAAAGCTGTTATAATTTGATGCAGCAGAAGCAAACCAGCTTTTTACCAGGCCACGGAGCATAACCGCCACTTCAAAATTTGTAACGGACAACAGATAGCTTTTCTTCCACTGAGTATATGTTTCTGTTCCGGTTTCCACACCGGCAACTTTCAGATAACCGCTGGCAAGCATCAGACTCCAGACAGCATTTTCGTCCAGATCCAGCTGTTCATATACGATCTGCTCATCGATTTCTGCCTTGATCGTCTCGCCTTCCAGAAGTTTCTCAAAAGTTTCTTTTATCTGCCTGGTTCCTTTCTGGAGAATCTTTCCGATCAGTGTATTGCTGCTGGTGTTCGTCCAATAGGGGCCCACCTCTTTTTTATCCAGAAAATTAATAATGGACCATGGATTGTAAATTCCCTGCCATCCGCCAAAACAGAATCCGTCATACCATCGCTTTACTTCTTCTTTTCTATCCTCCAGATCATACTCCACAAGGGCCTTTTCAACTTCCTTTTCTGTAAAGCCGAATTTGTCTCTGTATTTTAAAGAAGTAGAGGTTACTACTTCCAGATTATTCAGGTCTGAAAAAATAGATTCTTTACTGACCCTAGTGATCCCTGTCATGATCCCCCGCTCAAGGTAAGAATTGTCCTTAAAGCTGGCGTTAAACAAGCTTCTCACAAACCCTGTCAGCTCTTTCCAGTAACCGCCTGCATAAGCTTCCTGCATAGGCGTATCATATTCATCCAGGAGAAGGATTACTTTTTTTCCATAGTATCTGTATAAATAGCCGGATAATTGCTGAAGGGATAAAGAGGCTTCATATTCTTCCATATCTGCTGAAATATGAAGAAAATCTTCCTTCTCTCCCGGCTCTAAAAAATCTTCTTTCAGCAGAAAACCATATCTTCGGTAAAGCAGCTGGATCAGTTTACAGATCTTTCTTTTTACCTCTTCATAAGAAGTTTCTTTGATGCTTGAAAAGCTGAGAGAAATTACAGGATAAGTTCCCTGGAGTTTTCGGTATTCCTCATATTTCCAGATATCCATGCCTTCAAAGATATCCGTTCCTTTATATTCCGGCGAAAAAAATTTTTCCACCATACTGATAGTCAGAGTTTTTCCAAAACGTCTGGGACGGGTGATCAGTGTTACATCATCCCGGTTCTCCCACCATTCTTTTATAAACTCTGTCTTATCTACCAGAAAAATATTCTGCCGCCTTATCTTTTCAAAATCCTGTAAACCGATACCTGTGATCCTTGCCATATGCTCACCTGCTTTTTCCTTTTCTTTTTCCCATCTTATCACGGCAGTTTACGGTTGACAAGGTTTCTTTCCCAGCATCCTGCCGGCAGTCTCCGGCACAGTCTTCCCAGCGCCAGAACCGCCAGATAGACCAGTCCCCCTCCGGTAAGGAGGAGACCAACCGTTTTTCCCGATTTTTAAATTTACTGATAAGAATTTCTCACATTTTCTGTCAGTTCTTCTCCTCCACCGGCATACCACTCCTGTACAAAGGTGTCGAAATACTCCACCGGCTCCTCGCCTGCTATAATTTTCAGGAAAACCGACATTTCCAGATCCTGCAGATTCTGAGGGATCTCCCCGTCTGCGTTCCCGAGGGAAATCGCAGGTTTCTTCCTTGTGCCGATACTTTCCAGCACTTCCACAGCCTGGATCCTGGAGGCATACGCCGCCCATCCGTTGGCTGTCGTGAGATTGCCGTTCAAGAACGAACGGCAGGTATTGTAATAAGATTTTTCAAGACCGGAAAGTTCTGTCATACTTATTTCGCCGTCCAGTGCTTTCTGCAGGTTATCCCCGCAGCGGTACAGGGCGTCTATGTAATCTACATTGATATTTATAGGTCTTGCAGTCGGATCCACATTGATCGAGAAATAGTCATTTACCTCCGATGCATAATGATCATCCTCGTACCTGGAATAATCAAAAATAGCGCTCACATATTTTCCGACGATCTCCGGATGTTCATATCCCTTGCGTACGACTACATACATCCACTCGTCATATGACTCAAAGGTCTGCGGTTCATCCTGCACATCCTCCGCAAAAAGATACGGCTTCCATTCTGCACTGTAGTCCGCACTATAAGAGAGCATCAGCGGATTATTGGGCGCCCACCAGCGGCCGAAAACCGCGCCGCAGTATCCGTTGATAAGCAGTTCATCGATATTATCTGTCTTGCGCAGCAGGAAACGGGAATCCAGTATTCCGTCCTGATATAACTGGTTCAGGTACCTCAGGGCTTCTTTTGTCTCAGAAGTAACGGAACCGTACACTACATTTCCTTCATCATCAAGGATCCATTTCTCCGGTGCAGATCCGAACTTTGTAAATATCCCGTCCACACCGTAAGTCTCACTGGAACCTGCAATAAGTCCTGTACTGCAGGCCAGACCCACTGTATTTCCTTCTCCGGCAATATCGTTATCGACAAAAGCTTTGATGATCTGCATTGCTTCGTCCATGGTCCTGGGCTCCTCCAGGCCCAGTTTTCTGATCCAGTCGGCCCGCAGCCAGAGGAGCATATGTCCGTCATCGATAGCTGTATTCGGGAAAGCATAGAGCTTTCCGTCAAAAGTGGCGGATCCCAGCAGATCATCGCCATAGCTGTCATACATCTCTTTGATCACATCTGTGGTACATTCCTCATAGACCGAAGTCAGATCTTCCACAAGCCCGGCTTTCACAAGCTTCTGCAGATTATCCCTGCCGTTTACCACAAGCACATCCGGAATCGACCGGTCTGCTATGCTCATCTCCAAAGCCTCCTCGTAAGGGCCCCCCGCCTCTAGTTCAAATATATCCACATTCTGGATATTCAGAATTTCTCTGAGATATCTGGTATAAGCGTTATCTTCGTAAGTATCCCCTGCGGGCAGATTGGAATTATTCGCCCCCGAGATCTTACCGAGAGTGTACTCGACTGTCTCCGGATATTTTCCAAGAGGCGTATGTGCCGCCTCCTCCCATGCCGCCTGATCAGATTCTGGATCTGTCGCTCCTGTGCTTTCTGAACTTTCCCCTGTTTCTGCGGCGTCGCTGTTTTGCCCGGAACCGCTGGCAAAACAGCCGGTCAAAAGGAAAATCATCACAGCGGTCAGGACTGGAAGTTGTAATATTCGTCTTTTCATTGTATTTTCTTTCCTGCTTTCTTCGGAATTCTGATCTTTACTTCTGTACCCTGCCCGGGGCTGCTCTTCACTTTCATCGAACCGGTTTCTCCATACAGGACCTGTATCCTCTCACACACATTTCTTATGCCATAGCCTGTGGACTGGTAGGTAAGAATCTCGTCTGCCTTTTTCTGCTCCATGCCAACTCCGTCATCCCGTACTGTAAACACAAGAAAATCACCGTCCTGCGCCGCTCCGATATACAGACATTTCTCTTCGCTCTCTGACATATCGAGTCCGTGGTCGATGGCATTTTCCACAAGAGGCTGAAGGATCAGCTTCGGGATCTCATATCCGGATATTTCCGGATCGACTTCTGCTTTCACGGCAAAGCTGTCATCATGCATGACCAGCTGTATTTTCAGATAAGCTCTTATATTATTGATCTCGTTTTCAACTGTCGTCATCGTCTCACCCCTGTTCAGACTTGTTCGGTAATACGTTGACAGTGCCAGTGTCACTTTGCTGATCTCATCCTCTCCGGCCTCAAGGGCTTTCCAGTTGATAATAGACAGAGAATTATAGAGAAAATGTGGATTGATCTGTGCCTGAAGCGCTTTCATCTCACTGTTCTGCAATTTGATCTTCCCCTCATACACCTCCGAGATCAGGTGGTTAATCTGATCCATCATACGGCGGAAAGAACGGATGAGCACCCCCACTTCATCATTGGAATTGCTGGTGACCGTCACCTTCCGGAACCCCAGATGGATCTGGTTCATATTCTCCGTCAGCCGTTCCAGGCAGGAGACCATCCGTCTTGAAAACCCATAAGCGACAAGCACCAGAAGGATAATGCAGATAACGACGATAGGGATATTTCTCGCCATAAGTATCCACACAGACTCTGTTATGACTTCTGTGGGGCGGTAAAGATAGAACGTCCACCCCATTCCCTCCATATTCTGAACGGAGTAGGTGTAGTTTCCTGTAATATAATCCACAGACTCCGGATTTGCAGGGGTGTATTTATCATCCATGGAATAACTGGAATATACCACATTGCCGCCGGCATCGAGGATGATCCCTCCCGTGTTATCCCGCAGCTGGCTGGAGAAAGGCTCCAATACCGCCTGATAATCCAGCGTCATGACGAGAACTGCCGTCATGTCGTCATCATAGAACTTCCGGCAGGCTGTAATCTCCTGTCTTGCCCCCCGCCGGACTGACCACTGCAGAAGGGTGCTGTCATCCATATCGGCGTACCACGGCTGTTCTTCCGCCTGGGAAAGAGGCAGCAGCGTATCTCCGTGAGCCACCTGAATGCTCTCCGAATACAGGGTGATCCCTTGGATCTCCTTATGATAGATCTGCGGCATCTGAAGCAGCGGATCTGCCACATTGACATATTCAAGATAAGCATCGTAATCCGATTCCGGCTCTGTCGTCAGTATAGACCTGAGATCCTGAGAATAGGAGAGATAATCCACAAGATTCTCATAGATCATCTCCTGGTTTTCAATTGCCTCTACCGACTGTTCCAAAGTATTCTCCATACTGTCCACTTCATTTTCATGGAGAATGCCAAGCATGCCGCTCTGCATATAGATCACAATGATCATGACAGGAAGCAGCCCAGCCGCCAGTATGAGCAGGGTGAGTTTATACCGATATTTAAGATTCTTGAATTTCCTGTATAAATTCTTCATCTGTCATTCCCTTTCTGCAGGATTCCGGTGAAGTCCCGAAAAACTCCCGGAAACTGCGGCAGAAATACGAGCTGTTTGAAAATCCCACCTCTTTTGCGATCTGTGAGATTTTCTTATTTGTATTCTCAAGCAGTTCTTTTGCCTTATCCATCCTTACCTCACGAACAAAGCGGTTCAGAGTAACGCCTGTCTCCCCTTTAAAGATCGCACTGAGATATCCCGGTGACAGATATACAAGAGCAGCCAGTTTCTCTGGTCCCAGCTCTTTCTCCCCATAATGGTGATATATATAATTCTTTACTGTAGTTATCTCTCCGCGAAATCCGTCCTGCTGCTCCTGGGTGTATTTTTCAAACTCTTCCACTGCTCCGGAGACAATATCCACTACATCTCCGATCTTCCTGCAGTGATAGAGGCGGTCAACTTTTTTCGAAAGAATCTTTTCATCTGCCGTTCTCATCTGTTCATAAATTTCTTTCAAAATATTGGAAAAGACAAATTTGACATACATCTGCGAAAATTTCTCTCCCGACCTGTATTTCTGCTCCAGCCTGCCGAAATTCTGCCTGAGATGTGCAATATCTTTATATTTGATGTCATTGCTGATCTGTTCCATGATCTCGGAGTCTTCTCCTGCCGGATTCTGTATACTCTCTCCGGGTTCCCCCATTACAAACACATGCTGTCCTGGCTGATAGAACTGCTCTTCCAGAAGCTTTTCCAGCCTGCGGAACTCTTCCGGCATATCTTTCCAGCTCTCCACCGGTTCACTGACCGCAAAATAGCAGTCCGTCTCAAACTGCTGCAAAAAGAACTGATGAAGTGTATCTGCCAACGCCCTGTAATCTGCATATTTCTCAGTAAACAACAGAAGAGACTCATTAGAATTCAGATTGACATAATAGAATTCCCTCTGGATCTGGTCTTTCAGGGCTCCGGTGAAGTGTTCCTCATCCGTTTCAAAAAAGCCGTTGGATGCACTTACAAGGATCATCCGGACGCATCGGCTGAGGATACAGCCGCCTGCTGTCAGTTCTTCCAGCTTGTCCACATTCTCCGTATTTGAGGCGTAAAGGTATTCGATAAAAAAATATTTTATCAAATAGTCTATTTGGCGCTCCCGCTGTTCTTTCTCCTCCTCCCGGGTCCTGATATTCTCAATTACCCGGGAAAGGGTTTTAGAAAACTCCTCCGGATCCACCGGTTTTAAGACATAGTCCACCACTCCGTAGCGCAGGGCTTCCCTTGCGTAAGAGAAATCATTATATCCGCTGAAAATGACAATCTCCATATTTCTGTCCTTTTCCCTAACCTGACAGACAAGCTCTAATCCGCTCATATAAGGCATCTTTACATCTGAAAAAAGAATATCCACATGGTTGGATGCAAGGACACCCAGCGCGTCCTTTCCGTTTGCGGCCTCTAATATTCGGAATTCCTCTTTTTCCCGTTTCAGGAGAAATTTAATCCCGTTTCTTTCCAGTTTCTCATCATCTACTATCAGAATTGTAAGCATTGTACCCTCCTTTTTCAAAATGAATTATAGTATAACTGCCCGGGAAAATAAAGTATCTCTGCACTGCCTGACGGACAATTCCGCCACGCAATGCAGAGATTCCTATTCAGTATCATATGCTAAAGTCCGGAACTGCTGCCTGACTATCCTTTCACAGCTCCTGCAACTACACCTTCAATAATATATTTCTGACAGAAGAGATAGAAAATAATGATCGGCACGATCGCCAGCACAAGAGTTCCCATCATAGCTCCCATATCAACAGAACCGTAACCGCCTTTCAGATACTGTATGGCCATGGGAACCGTCTTGTATTTTCTCTGGTCCAGTACAAGAGACGGCAGAAGATAATCGTTCCAGATCCACATTGCCTGAAGAATGGCAACTGTCACGCAGGTCGGTTTTGAGATGGGCATGACCACCCGGAAATATGTCTGAATGGGCGTACACCCGTCGATCATAGCCGCCTCTTCAATCTCTAGGGGAATCGACTTCATAAATCCTGTAAACATGAAGACGGAGAGTCCGGCGCCAAAGCCCAGATATATTACGATAATTCCCCATGGATTGCCCATATGGAGCATATTTGCTATTTTAGAAAGTGTATACATCTCCATCTGAAACGGTACTACCATAGCAAACAGGCACAATACATAGATTGTTCTGGTAACTTTTGTGTTTACCCGGCTGATATACCATGCACACATGGAACAGAACAGAATGATTGCCGCTACGGAGAATACTGTGATAAACACGCTCCATCCGAATGCCTTGATCAGATCGGTCTGCTGGATGCCCCGCAGGTAGTTCTCAAGCCCTACGAACATCTTGTCTGCTGGAAGAGCAAAAGGCTCTTTGCTGATATATGCTTTCTTCTTAAACGAGTTGATAAATACAAGCACGATAGGATATACATACATCAGACTGATAACCGTGAAAACGGCTGTCAGGATCCAGCCGTGTTTTGCCTTTCTTACGTTCATTACTGCTGCACCTCCTTCGACCTTGTCAGTTTATTCTGGATCAATGCGATAATAGCTACCAATATAAAGAACTCCACGGCTTTTGCCTGGCCTACGCCTTCCCAGCCGGCTCTGCCGTAGAAAGTATTGTAGATATTGAGAGCCAGAAGTTCCGACATCTTGGACGGAGCTCCGTTTGTCAGCGCCAGATTCTGATCGAAAAGTTTAAATCCGTTTGTCAATGTAAGGAACGTACATATCGTAATAGACGGCATTACCATCGGTATTGTCACATTTTTCAAAATCTGCCATGAATTTGCCCCGTCGATTTTCGCCGCCTCGATCAACTCTCCCGGAATATTCTGGATGCCGGATATGTAAATGATCATCATGTATCCTACCTGCTGCCAGAGGACCAGAATCACAAGTCCCCAGAAACCATATACTTCTGAGTATGTCAGCGTACGGTCAAAATACGCCAGAATACCGTTTAAAAGGAGCTGCCACACATAACCGAGAACAATGCCTCCGATCAGATTCGGCATAAAGAATACGGTACGGAAGATATTGGTTCCCTTGATTCCTTTTGTCAAAAGCATTGCCACCGCAAATGCCAGCACATTAATGAGTACCACTGTCACGATCGTGAACAGCACTGTATACCAGAGGGAATGGATAAATTCCGGGTCTCCAAATGTTTTCACATAATTGCCAAGACCTATAAATTCTGCGTCCGTCACTGTTGTAAATTTACAGAAAGAAAGGTAGATTCCCAACAGGAACGGAGCTACAAACCCGATGGTAAACGCTATCATTGTAGGGAGTACAAAGACAGGAAAATATTTCTTGATTGCTTTCTGCATTTCCTTTTTCTCCTTTTCTGATAAGAGCCCCGCCATTTATGCCGGGGCTCTTCGCTTTCTATAACACTTTTAGGAATAATATTTGTCAGGAATGAGATCTGTCATTCGTTTGCTGCCGCGTACTCTGTTGCCCATCCGTCAACGAAAGCGGTCACTACGCCATCCCAGTCGCCTGTACCCTGTGCGTACTCAAGAAGAGCGCTTCCCAGATTGTTTTTCCAGTTCTCAGACGGCATTGTCGTGAAGTTCCAGCTTACCGGGATCTTGCCGGCTTCTGTATATTCCTCATTTGCCTGAACGAGAGGATTGCTGGGCAGATAGTCTGCAAATGTTGTAAACGGTGTCACGAATCCCATCTGATTTGCCAGCATATCACGTCCTTCATCACTCTCTACAACCCATTTCAGGAAATCAAGTGTAGCCTGGATATCTTCCTCAGAAGCATTTTTATTCACACACCAGTAGTTCTCGGAACCTGTGCAGAGTCCCTGATCTTCCTCACCGTCAGCTCCGATATAGATCGGAAGCATACCGAGATCTTCATCAGCCACTTCATTATCTTTAATATCGTTGTATGCCCATGTGCCGTTCTGATAAAATACTGCCTCGCCAAGTGCGAATTCGCTTGCCGCATCATCGCCTGTCTTTGATGAGATCATAGACGGCTCGCATGTAGCGTTGTTGATGTACAGATCCCAGATCTGTTTGTAGTTATCAAGGTAAGTTCCCTCGATCGCGTCTGTAGATGTAATGCCTCTGTCCTTATATTCATAGTAGATCGGAAGATTTGCAAGATGGGTCTTGAATCTCCAGTCGGAGGAAGAATCCATACCTGCGGATGTGAATGCCCCTTCTACTCCCAAGTCATCTTTGTGGGCCTGAATCTCTTCCGCAACTGTCTTGAGCGCTTCGAAATTATTCAGGTCATCGATGGATTTCACTGTGGACCAGTCAGCATCGAAGTAATCATTTAACAGAGCTTTATTGTAGATAAGTCCGTATGTTTCGATTACGTATGCGATACCAAGCACCTGATCGCCGTCTTTAAGTACATAATCATCGCTTTGAACATCCTTGTAAACATCACTGTCGGCAAGATCGTAGCAGTAATCTTTCCATGTTGCCAGGGTTCTTCCGCATATTTTGGTATAAAGTATGGATTTTGAGCCTCATACCTGATAAAATTAATATAATTAAAATGAAAGAAGGAATCTTGAAATGCCTACAAATTCTTCACTTGATTTACAACGATTTTAT
>DXIQ01000077.1 GCA_019112785.1 Candidatus Blautia stercorigallinarum | reverse complement strand
GTTTCTTTTCCTTTTTCATAAAAGAGCGTCGTTCTTCCATCACAGAATACCTGGCCTCCGGGCAACTGTTTTCTATCAGTATCCACAATGCAGCTTTTTTTATTATACAGGGAAAATCCTGGAAAAACCATCACCCATTCTCCCCGTCGAAATGGGTGATAGCCAAAGGCTTTTCAGATATTTTTCTTACTCTAACATATATTGTTTCAGGCTTTTCCGGTTCCTTACATTCAATTTCCGCATGGCCTCGGAGATATGGCTTTTTACCGTGTTTACGGAGATATTCAGGTGTTCTGCGATCTCCTGGGTTGTCCAGTTACGGGCTGCAAGCATGGCAATCGCAAACTCCGTTGTGGTCAGATCATCGGCTACATCATGGCCGGTTATAGGGTTATGAACTCTACGCCATCCGGAAGAAAAACGGTAAGTAATGTCGATAATTCTTTTGAAATCTTCTGGCCATTTGGGTTTTATAACTGCTTCCAGCATTGCGCCTAAAAGCCCATGGTGTTCTCCAAAGCCCTCAATGAGATCATCTGGCCGGGCCATTTCCCATGCCGTCAGAAGATGCCCTTGCGCCTGTTCGGACTGCTTCAGACTCATATAGTCCATCACTGCAACCAGGTGCAGGTAAATAGCAGGAATGGGATAAGCCGAGGCGCCCATAGCAAGTGTCGCCTCTACCGTCCCGGCACTTTTGCTGTATTCCTTTTTCAAATAGAGATAGTGGGCCTGTACATACAAAGCAAAGGCCCGCAGTCCCGGCGGAAGCAGAGGCAGAAAGCTTTCAATCTCCGGCAGCTTATCCGGCATCGGCAGATGCAAAAGTACCGCCCCCGCCGATGCAACAAAGGCCGCTGCAGCCCGGAACTCTGGGGATTCCTTTCCAGCAGCAGCTAGGTCGGCATTCAGCTCATCAAGGGCAAATCTTGCCTGGGGAATACGTCCCAGAGACAAGTTGGCATAGGCATAGATCAAACAGGCAGAAAGCTTCGCCCCGATATCAGGGCTGGTAAGATACACTTCAGCCTCTTTTGCTGCAGCCTCCGGCTGTCCGCTGAAATAATGATACTCTGCCAGAGCGATATCCCTCCGGGGTCCCGGGGGCATAGCCAGGGCCGCAGCCTGGCAGTTTCCCGGTACAAATGCCGTATTCATCAAGGGCATAAGGTTTGCATGATTCAGCCGGCCGCCGGCAGGTGTCTGCAGCGGAGGAATTTTCCCCTGCTGACGCATTCGTCTGGGATCGCCGGGCTTTTGTGCATTAGAAGGAATTGCCCAGGCTTTCCCGATCCGCTGTGCACCGGCTATTCGGCCTTCTGTACAATATTGGTTAATTCTCCTTTCGGACACCCCCCACTTTTGGGCCGCCTCCCTAAGAGAAAGATAATCTTTCATGTTCACACCGCCTTTATTTCAGATATTTTCACCTTCATTGTATACGAATATTCGTATATTTTCAATGTTAGGAAAACTGTGTAGCCCATGCTCCTTTCTGCCTGGTCTGCAGACTCCTTTGGGGCATTCGAAACAATCCTTCGTGCAAATATGCCGCTTTTTTACAGATTCCGGATTTTTCTTTTCGTATTCTGTTTTTGTCGCTATAGGATTTTTATATACGACATTTAAGTATACTCTGCCCGGTGTTACCGAAGTGTTACTTTTTATCTGTAAAAAGCATGTTTCTATTTTTAATCATTGAAAAATGTCCGACTCGGACAGATCTTTAAGACATCTTGGGATGTGATGAAATGTAATTAATTGCACCCTTTATACAAAGGGCAGCGCAGATATAAACTATAGCCTGTCCCCATCAAAGGGCTGTACCTATACGGATTTTCGCAGAAAATCATAAGGACAGCAAAACGGCCTGGGTTTCCTCAGCCCAGGAATATTCTCCCATATATTCTTTTGTCAGCAGCCAGGCTCTCCTGGCAGTTTCATCTCCTTCCAGCAGCCGGTAATAATCACAGTCTACCTTTCTGCAGTCAATGCTGCACTCCCCTCTGTTGTTGCTGAATATGTCCGCCAGTCCATGCTCTGCAAAAGTCTGCCGGAGATTCATGATGGCTTTTCTGTACAGGTTTTTTACCCGGTCATCATATTCCCGTCCTTCCCAAAGCTTATCTACAGCTTCCCAGATGGTCAGACTTCCTCCCCGGCGGTCCACACAGAGGGCCAGCAGTTCCTTCGCCTTATTATTTGCGAAATGCACCACCTGTCCGTCTACAAACATATCAAATTTTCCAAAGGTACGCAGATATACCCGCTTCTTCAGTCTGACAGACAGCAGTCTGGCCCGCTCTATGGCTTCCGCTATATCTTTCCGGTCATAGGGCTTTGTCAGATAAAAGTCCGCTTTGATGCGGAAAGCATCCATAGCATACTGTTCATATCCCGTAACAAAGATAATCACGATCCCCGGAATGATCTCCCGGAGCTTCTGAGCCAGGACCAGACCATTCATAACCGGCATTTCGATGTCCAGAAAGGCTGCTTCCACCGGATTTTCTCTGGCATGTTCCAGGGCCTCTTCCGGATTGGTAAAGGCACCTGCGATCTCCGTTCCTATCACACTTTCCGCTTCCATCTGGAACTGCCTTACTCCCAGTCTTTCGTCATCTACTATGATTATTTTCATGTCCGTCCTCTCCCTTTCCGTAATACGAAGTCTTTTTTTCAGGAACCCGCAGTACTACTTTTGTTCCTTCCCCCGGACGGCTGAAAATCTCCATGCTGCCTCCTGAGATCTCCTGTATCCGGAAGCAGATATTTTCCAGCCCCATAGACTTGTTCTGCCGGTTCTTTTCACCTACATTGCTGCTGTCAAATCCAATACCGTTATCCTCTACCTCAATCACATAATCTCCGGATTCCTTATAACTGCGGATCCAGACCGTTCCGCCCTGGATTTTTTTACATATCCCGTGCTTAACAGCATTTTCCACCAAAGGCTGGACAGAAAGAGGCGGCACCTGGAAATTCTGTTCCCGGATATCAAACACCACCTGGACTCGTTCTTCAAATCGGATCTTCTCGATATTCACATAAGCCTTCACATGTTTCAGTTCCTGTGAAAAGGGGATCACATCCACATCCTCCAGAGATCTGAGATTTTCTCTGAGGTAGGTAGAAAAATCATAAATTGTATTATAAGCGGTTTCCGGATCGATCCGTACCAGAGCCCTGATCGAATTCAAAGTATTATAAATAAAATGAGGCTTTATCTGACTGGTCATTAATTCTGCCTGGCTTCTGCGAAGCCTTTTCTCCAATTCCGCCCTTTCTCTCAAGCCGTAATAAGTCTCCAGCAGATCGATCCGAAAATGGTTCAAAGCATATAAGAGCATGGTCAAACGTACAAAAGGCCCTGCTATATTGTTAGATCTTGAATAAAAAAACAAGATTTCCACCAGCGCAGCTGCCAGGATCAGGCCCACACAGACAGTCTCCGATCCCAGGTATCTTCCCTCTTTCTTCAGAAAAGCCCTGAGATGTATCCAGAAAGCATATCCTACAGTTCCTCCTGCAAATACCAGGATCCCGGGCATGATCCTCATAAGGTCCCAGATACCTGCCACAGACAGCCCCATGGTTCCGGCTCCGGCTATACCGCTGAAATAAAACAGTCTTCTTGTGATTTTCCCCTGAATGTTTCCCCATCTGACATAAAGATATCCATAGACAAACATAAGCAAAAACAGCAGCGCCATAATCGTCACATAGTATTTCGCTTCTACTCCCAGAAACACCAGAGGCATCTGAGACTCGCCGCACAGCCATACCGAAGCCAGGATCAGCAGCCCGCCCAGCAGTTCCTGATAAGAATAAATTCTGTATTTTCGCAGAACTACTGCCAGAACCTCTATGACTGCTCCGGCAATTCCGATCAGAATCCCCATTCGGAATATCGGGGTTTGTTTTTTTATAATAAAATCCAGCAGCTCACTATAGTTTCCATAATAAACCTCCCCTATCTGGCCGGAAAATTTCTGATATGGGGATTGGATCTTCACTGTCAGTGTTTTCCCCTCACAATCTTTCGGAAGCATTACAAAATTCCAATTTCCCGGAAGGGATTGTCCTATCAGCTCTTTCTCCGGATATTTATAAAGCAGCTCTCCCTCCATATAGACTTCCACTTCCTGCAGTCTGGATCTGAAAACAATTCCGCCATTCATATAAAATTTATCCGGTATTCTGTTTTCCAGTACCAGCTCCTGTCCCGCCGGCACCTGGCGTTTTACCGGAAGCGTTACCTGCACACTTTCTCCGTTTTCTTCTTTTATCGTCCAGTTATCATTAAAGGAGGAAACGCCCACTTCTATATCCGGAATAACTTTATAGGAATAGATTTCCATAATCACTGCAAAAACAATCATAACCAGCGCCATAGCCCCGGCAAACTTCTTTTCCCCCATATACGGTTCTCCTGTTCTTTCATTTCCGGTCATTAAATCTATAATGACAGGTAATATTTTAGCATATACATAGATGAAAGAAAAGAAGCCAGAGCCAAACGGGGCAGAAGGGCTGAATTCCGTATATCCATAAATAGTGACAAGCTCTGCTTTTTTGCTTATACTGAAGTCAATGATGGCAGCCACCAGATGCCGGATTTTATTGAATTATGTATAGAATGGGGAAAATCATGAAAATCATTGAACAATTTATAAAAGGTAAAGAAAACAGTCTGAAAACCTGTGAAGACGGCTTATTTACAGGAAGCTTTATGGCCGCAGTCATAGACGGAGTAACTCCGAAGAGCCGCTATCTCTGGCAGGGCAAGACCAGCGGCTGCTATGCCAAAGACATTCTTTTGGCTTTTCTTGGGAAAATCCAGAGATCAGAGCTAAAATCCCAGACCCCGGAAGAATTTTTCTCCCTCCTTGACCGTCAGCTGGCCATTGCCTCCGGCATGCCGGCCAGGAAAGCCGGCGCCGGAAATTCTGATTCTGGAGTTCTCCGGTTCACCGATTATCCTCGGGCTTCTATCATCCTCTACAACGATATCTGTCGTGAAATCTGGGCCTATGGAGACTGTCAGTGCGCCGTCAACGGCAGGGTATATACCCACGAAAAAGAAATCGACCGGCTGAACGCTGGACTCAGGGCTTTTTGTCTGGAATATGAGCTTCAAAAAGGAAAGACCATCGAAGAACTGGCCCAGCTCCCGGCAGATCCCGGCCGGACAGCCATAGAAGAAAACCTGAAACTTCAGATGGCCTTTGAAAACAAAAACATTCCCTTCGGATATCCCGTCTTAAACGGTCAGGGAATTGCCCCTTCCATGATAAAAGTATATCCCGTAAAATACGGAGACGAGATCCTGCTGGCCAGCGACGGGTATCCTGTGCTGGGGGGAACATTAGCGGAAAGTGAAAAAGAACTGCAGCGGATTTTAAAGGAAGACCCTTTGTGTTTCCGGGTGTACCGGTCAACAAAAGGAAAAAAATCCTGCAATATAAGCTTCGATGATCGGGCTTATTGCAGGATTTTGGTTTAAATACTATACATATTATTCAACCACCGGTGCTCTCTTATCCGCCAGGGCAGCAGCACATAAGCTTTGGCCTCTGTAAATTTCTGTTATATGAAAACGGGACAGCACGATTTATATAAATCACACTGTCCCGCTTCTTAAATATTATAGATATCTGCTGATAAAAAGGTAAATTTTTCTTCTTTCATGGTCTTTCTGTTCCCAAATCTTTCTCTCTTGCCCCGATGTCTTCTTTATCCTTCCAGATCATATTTTCCAATCAGTTCCTGTATCCGATCCTCTGTTTCTCCCAGTTCTTCCGCTATCTGGGAAATACTTCTGCCTTTCTTCATCATATTTTTAATAATTTTGCTCAGTTGCTGCTCTGCTCCACGGACTTCCCCTTCCTTTATTCCATCCTCCCAGGCATCCTGTCTCTCCATCCGAATATGTTTTTCCTGGTCGTATTCGTATATACTCATCTTCTTCACCTCCGCCCGGTTTTTCTCCAGAAATTCTTTCAGAATCCCTTCCCGGATGCACTCTGTGATGGCACATTCCACTGCCTCTGACAAAGGCTGTTCTCTGGCATATTTCCTTACTCTGTCCACATATTCCGCATAATCCTTCAGATCCTGACAGGCTTCCATCAGTTCCCGGTTATGGTTCCGGTTGATATTCAACAGCACTGCCGTCAGTTCCAGCTGCACCTCTTTTGTTTTCACCGTGTAAAGATCCGACAACCGCAGAGGCATGTTGGGATTTACCGTAGACTGGTGTTCATAAAGAGATAATCTGTCATCAATGAGAAAGGAAAGATCATTTTTCATTCCCATATAGATAGCATTCTCCAGAGCGTTAATCTCCAGCGCTTCCGGATTCTGATAATTCTTTCCACTGATAGCATTATACAATCTCAGCAGCCTTTCTCTGGTGCATATCCTGTAGAAAGAAACCTCTCTGCTATTTGATTTGGAATAAAAGCATTGAGATTTCTTTCCTTTGATATGATCCATAGAAATGTAAGACAGAGCCAATGCTCTTTGAAATGTTGATAAGGATATTGAAATATAAAATGCTTTATGTGTATAGTAACATACTTTCCAAGGAGATAACAGCGGGTATATTTCACAAAATGCAGGAGTGTTGCAAAGGTCATTTTTGTAATCTTTTTATACCTGCCTGATCCCTTCCTGTTCCAGCTTCCGCCCCTTTTCTTTCATATACAGAAGCACGCGGATATCTTTCCCTTCGCTCTCTGCTTTCTGGATCAAAGCCGCCAGCCGCTTCCGGTCATTTCCTGTCAGTTCCTGGGTATAGGCTTCATATTTCTCCAGTTCTTCGATACCCATGTGATAGGTTTTAAAAGGTATTCCCGTTTTTCTGCAAAGATCCCGGTAAATCTCAAATCCTCCCACATCAATATCTCCGAAATGGAGATATTCTGCCTTAGGGAAATCCTGATACAGAAGTTCCAGAAGTTTTCTTCTTACGGAATTATGATAGCCTCCCAGATAGATCATCAGACTGTCCTTTTCCTGCCATCGAAAGAAAGTAGTCAGATTTTCTATGGTAAGGATCTTCTTTATCCCGGAATTTTTCCGGATCCTTACCTTTCCCACATCTTCTCCGGCCAGTCCAATCCCCTGTTTCAGACAGGAAAGGTTTATGACAGAATCCGGATCATCCTCAAAGATAAGTTCTCCCTTTCCTTTTATATATACATAATCCGGGGTATGATAAACAGAATACTCTGCCAGGATTCCGTAAATGTCCATATCCTCCAGGCCTTCTCCGAACCGGGCCAGGATTTTTCCCACTACTCCCAGCATAGACTGGAAGGTCTTGGAATTTCCAAAGCAGCGGATGGAAAATTCCCGGATATAGCAGCCCTCCCGGTTATTCTCCAGTTCTCCCACAGCCTTCAGGATCTTCCTGGTCTGTCCTGGATCTTCGATATCAATAAACTCCTTCACAGATTTTCCCTCTGTCAGCCATTTTTTCAAATAGTCTAGAAATCCCTGCGCTGCAGGAGTCGGATATTTCCTTTTTTCTTCCTCCAGCAGCTGCAGGTGCTCCTTTACATATTCGGCCCGGGGTTTCCGCTTCATATAAGCATAGACTTCATCCACATTTTTTTCATTCAGCAGGACTTTCTCGATAATGTGATCTTCTTTTCCGTTTTTCCAGACAATGGTCACCAGGCCCTGGTCTTCCAGGGATTTCATACAGCTATGGATTTCTTCATAGGCCAGGGAACTTTCGTTAAAGTATTCCGGCAGGTTCTTCCTGGTAAAGGGAAAAGCAATATGCACAGCCACCTTATTTTTTCCCTGGGACAAAAGGCTCCTCTCATAAGAATCCAGAATGCCTTTTAAGATCCGTGCCTCATATCCTGCCATTATAGTATTCCTCCACATAGCTGACTCTCTCGTCTGTCATCACCAGCAGGGTTTCCTCCATCTCGGGACCGATATACTGGATTTTGTCCGGAGGAGCTGCGATCAGGACCTGGAGCGGCAGGCGCTTGAAAAATTCCAGGACGCCGCCGATCCGCTCGTCATCCATGTTGTTAAAGGCTTCGTCAAACATCACCAGCCCTGCTGCCTCTCCGCCGATATTGTTGCTGTAAAGCTGCACGAATGAAGCAGCCACCGTCACATAGAAAGGCGTCTGGGTCTCTCCTCCGCTTTTTTCTTCACATACCTTAGAATAATAAGAATAGCTTCCATCACTGTGGATGATCTTAATGTCATAATCCATATAAGTCCGGTAATCTGTAAATTCGTCTAACGTCTTTGCATTATTATCGTTATTTACAGCCAGACGGTCGAAAAGCTCATCGATCACTTCCCTATGGGTTTCATGGAAAATACCGCTGAAAATAGATTCTCCCTGGACTACATTGAAATCATCCATAAGCATCTCGTAATAACTCCGGTACTTTTTGCTGGGCATATACAGGAATTCATACTGTTCACTGCTGAAAGCAATATCCTTCAGAGCTCTGTTCAGCTCCTTAAATTCTCCCTGGGCCTGTTTCATATTTTCCTGGAGTTTGGCCAGGAACTGTTCTCGGAACTCCTCCTCTGCCGCCTGTTTCGCCCCTTCCACTTTCTCTTCATAATCCAGCAGCTCTGAGGTGCGCAGACGGTCGTATACTGCGGCAAACTCCGGATATCCCTTCATGGAAGCCGGCGCTCCGAAGTTATATTCCGTCTTATACTGGACCATCTGTTCTGTCATAGAAGCCTCTGCCTTTTCCTTCCGGGTCCAGTTGGCCTTTCTCTGTCTTTCATAATTCTCTTTAAACTGCTGGAAAGTCTTCTGAGAAGTCTGCCTTTCATATTCTTTTTGCCAGCCCAAAGCCTCCTCTCCGGCTTCCCGGGTAAGCTCTGCAGCATGGGACTGAAGTTGGAGGCTTTCCTGGATTCCAGACTGAAGCTGTTCTTTTTTATCCTGGATCCTTTGGTGGATAATCCCTATCTGCCGGTTTAAATCCCCGGCTTTCTTTTCCAATTCTGCCCTGATTTTCTCCAGGGCACCCAGCTGGATCTGCTTTTCAATAATCGTAGAATTCCTTTCAAGGGTTTTAACATTTTCTCTGGTCTTTTGGATCAGAAAACGCACCTGTGAAAGCCGGTCCAATACTTCCAGCCGGTATTTTACGTCCACATCATCAACCGTCCGAAGAGGTTCTGTGGCGTATTCCAGATTATTCATCTGCTCCCGGAACTTTGTAAGCTCCTCTTCCAGGAGGCTCCTTTTCCTCTCTGCCTGTTCCAGCTGAACTTTAAAGGCGTTTTTCCCGATAAAGGGAACAGAAAAGATCTCCGGTTTTATGGCGCTGGCTACTCTGTTCTGGTATTTCATACATTCTCTGGTAACAGAGGTGGGATACTTCTTCAAATCCTCATACCGTTCACACATCTGCACCTTACCAAGGACCATATGGATATAGCGTCTGGCATATTTGTTTTTGGAAGTCACAGCCCGAGCAAGAGTCCCCTCCGGCGCTTCCTCAAACTTCTCCATGCGCCGGGTATTGATAAGTCCGGCTCCGTATACCTTTTTCTCTCTCCGCAGCCTGTCATAGATCCCCAGAGCAATATCAAAGTTTTCCGGCTCCACCAGGATATAGAAACGCTGAGTATTCAGATAGCCTTCTACTGCATTTCTCCAGCTTTCCTCTGTGATCTCCAGCACTTCACAGAGTACATGAGGCTCTGCCTTTCTCCCCAGCCGTGCGAATTCTTCCCGGACTTCCTCTGTCAAACGCTCCACAGCCTCCGGATAAGAAAGCTTTTTTCTCTTCAGCCGCTGGATCTTCCCTTCCAGTTCTTCTTTTTCTGTCTGCTTTTCCCTCTGACGGATCTGTACTTCTGCCAGCTTTCTCTGAACTTTTCCATACATCTGATTCTTATATTGGATCACCTGGTCCAGCAAAGCCTTTGCTCCGGCCGGGTTCCGGATTTCCTCTATATTTTCGAAAACCTCCCGGCATTCTCTGACACAGGAGTCCACATCTTTTATCTTCAGAAGCTTGTCCATCTGCCCCAGGCTCTTTTTAATACTTTTCTTCAGCTCTTTCTTCTCTTCCTGACATCCCTTCTCTTCCTCCAGAAGACGTTCCAGTTCCTTTTTTTGCTCTTCCAGTGCCACAAACTCCCGGTTCTGCCGCAGTTCCACCCGAAGGTTTGTCTCAATTTCCTGCTTCTGAGCCCGTTCCTTTTCCGTCTCCTCCAGCTGGCTGCCAAGGTGCTTCTGCCGGTATTCTTCTGTTCCGATTTCCCTTTCCAGCCGCCGGATTCTTTCTTTTTCAAGATCCACCTCTGCCTGGGACAGAAAAAACTCATACATTTCATCTCTTTTTTCGCAGCTTTGCACCTCTTCATGAAAACTTTCGATCTGCTCCAGTTTCTCCATCCTTCTTTTTACAGATTCCAGCGTCCGCTCCAGATCCTGATAGCTGCGGACATTTTCCCGAAGCAGGTCTATATTCACTTCCTTTTCGTCCAGCACATAGGAATACACAAAATCCTTAATATTATCAATTGGTTTAAAGGCCAGTGCTTTGGGAATCAGCCTGAAAAATTTATCTTCAATCCGCCCGAACCTGGCTTTTATCATTTTCCTGGCCTCCGTCTGGGTCTTACACCACTGCCGGATCCCCTTGCCGTTAAAACTGCGGAATTCTGAGACCGACCTGGGAGTTTTCCCCTTAATGAACATCTCTTCTGAGAGCCTCTTATTGTCCATCAGATACCTGACCGCTGTCTCCTGCCCTTCTGTGGCAGAATCGATCACTGCCCCCACAATAAAATACCGGTCCCTGCTCTCCTCATAAAACTCCAGTGCAACATGAGCGCTGATCTCCCCGGTCCTCTCATAGGGCTTATTCTCCCGCCCGGTCTTGCAGCGGACATATCCGGAAAGAGTTCTCTTCCCGTTCTCATGAGCCGCCTTATTAAAAAAATTGGCAGAACAGATCACCACAAACTGTATGGCGTCCAGGATGGTAGTCTTCCCCGCTCCGTTTTCTCCGGAAAGAAGGGTGGTATCCCCGAAATCAATGGTACAGTTTTCAAAACGATGCCAGTTAATCAGCTTCATCCGCTTCAGTTTTTTCATCGGATCCTTTCCCCTTCCTGTATAATTCCAGCTTCTCATAAGCCTGTTTTATATCTTCAATACGCACCGCCATCAGGATCGAATTATAAATAATGATCCTGGATTCCTCATTCCCCAGATCCCGGTCCAGCAGTTCAATAAGCTGAAATCTCCGGAACAGAGAAAGAGCGTTCCGCATAGTGGTCTTGTCGATCATTTTATCCCGTATCTGAAGACTGAGAAATTTATCCTGGATATCTCCCAGATTTACCATCACCTCGTCACTTATAGAAAGCTCCCGCTTCTTCTCATCATACAGAACCCGGAGGATCAGCAGGATCACCGATTCCATCAGCTTCAGCTTCACCCGGTTATAATTCTGGGGATTGGTAAGCTGTATGACCCCATCCTCCTCATTGATCTCCAGCCGGTACCCGAGAACCGACAGATATTCCTGAAATTCTTTCCGATACTTCAACACAAAATAATAATCTGCCCTCCCCGCCTCATTGGCCTTGCACAAAAAACAATGGCTCAGGAGCTTATTGCAGATCCTCTTAAACTCATCTCTGTCCCTTTGCAGCATTTTCTCCAGTAATTCCACAACTATTTCCTCCAAATCCGGAAATCCTTAAACCGGTATCCGTTGACCTCTTTTTCTTCCAGAGGCTCTACCCTGTACTTCATATTTTTTCTCTGGCCGTACAGCCGTATATAAATAATTTTTATAAAGTCTTCTGTATCTCTGAGAGGAAGCTGCGCCGCACACATTTCCTTTCTGTCGCCCAGACAGTTATCCACATACTTCCCGATCTTTTCCACGCTTAACACTCTCTCCATTTTCTCCGTAAGCTTCTGCAGCTTCTCCTGCCGAAGGGCAAGATCCGGCTCCCAGTCCCGGATCTCCCGGGGCGTAAATTCTTTCTTTCCTTCCACAGGAGAGTAAAGAGAGCGCCCGTCCAGAATGCCGCTGCTGTAAACGCAGATCAGTCCCTCCAAAAATTCCAGCTCATAGATCCCCCCCAAGTCCAAGTGTTCACGGTTCACCCGCTCATTAATCCCTATAAGGATCTCCTTTAACTGTCCCCGGACGTCCTCATTTCCGGACAAAAGAAACTTTGCCCGGTTAATGGCTGCCTTCTGATACTGGGTATTCTTCTGATTGATTTCATTGAGGATCTCGTCCATGTTCCGGAAAGCTTCTATGATCTCATGAAGATACCGGTACACATTCTCCCGGGCGGTATCCGTATCTGTCTCCTGAAGATCCGCCAGTTCCGCCGCCGCCTTTTCTATGTATGCTTTACTCCTGCTTTTACTCTCCAGCCGCTCCATGATCTCCGGCCGGAACTTTGACACATTATCAGAAGTCAGAAGCCGGTGATAGGCCTTATCCACGATGTTGGTGATATAATCATTAAACAGCGCATCCATGATTTCCGCTACCGTACTGTGCCTGGTCAGTTCATCAATATAATGCTTAATACTGGAATTCAGGTTCTTCAGTCCTGTAATAAGAGCATCCGTATTCTCCAGGATCTGCAAAAGCACCACTCCCGGATTGTCTGAATTTCCCCTTACCAGACTGTAGATGGTATAGATATACCCCTGATATTCCATATGACTGCCCTCCTCAATCTCAAGAAGGGTCTTCATAAGCCGTACCGCATACTCCTTAAAATTCACCCTCTGGACGTAGCTTTTATCGGTCTCAACCTCTACCCATCCATAATATTCCAGCCGCCTTAAGATCCCGTTGGCCTTTCCTCTGCTGTCCGATCCGGCAAAGTCTTCTTCCACCACCTGAGCTGCCCCGGCCTGGTCAAAATAATACTCCAGCTCGTCTACCAGCACATCTCTTTCCACACCAAAAGAAAGCTGATGTTCCATGACGGAAAACAGCTTGCAGATACAATCCCAGTATACCGTTTTATTAGGGGATGAAAGAGGGACGAAAAAATTATCGGGAAGGACATGGAACATAAAGGGGACCTCGCTTGTGTGTAAATTGCAAAATACAGTATTCTGCTATTCATTATAGCATTATCTGTTAATTCTTATCTATATTTTTATTTAAACATCTCTATTGAAGAGACTTTCGCTATTAAAGCGTGATCAGGTTAAACAAGATACGGAATATTGAGGAGGAGATTTTTGCAGATTCGTAAGCGCCAAAGCACCCTCTGCAAAAGCCATTACACGGCTTCCACAGAGGGTATTATTACGCCATCACGACCATGCACTCTTTCTCACAGAAGGCAATGCCATACTTGATGATCTTCTTCGTCCCCCGGCGTTTCAGACCTTCCGCATACTTTTTTTCTTCAATCTGCGCAAGTGCCTCATCGCATGCCTTCTCCAGGTTCCCGTTATCCGCATATTTCAGTTCGATAATCATCCCTATTCTGTCTGGCGTCTGGACGGAGATATCACTGTATCCTTCCCCCGTCTCCGTATTAGACTTAACCAACCACCTTCCCTGGCTCTGCAGTAATCCCAGCAGCATACCGTGATAGAAGTTTTCCTTCATGTTCCTGCGTACTGCTGTGTCCCGCACACTGATGGAATCCCAAAGGTAATCGCTCAACATCTCCTGGATGGTTGCCACATTCCCGGCAGGAAACGCCGCGCAGAAACGGTTGATCCGCTCTGTGTCCGAATGGGTTACCTCCCGGAACCAATCCTCCACCAGTCCATAAAATAGTTTGTGAATCTCGCCATTTGGAATCCACAGACTAAATATGTCTGCGTCAGCCTGGTCCACATGTCTGCCTGTCAGATAACCTGTGGCATACAGAACACTCCATACGTTCTCAATGCTATCCTCGATATCCCGATAAGTCAGTTCCTGGCTGAGCCTTTTCGTGATCTTTCCTCCGTTTAACAGTTCCTCTACCTCATCTTTCGTGGTTTGATCTGCCTTTTCAAGCAAACAGAGAACAAGACCATTTCCACTGGTATTCGCCCAGTAATTTTTTGGCGGGGTCGATGGAGCCGCCAACAATTCATCGCAGTAATTGAGCACGTCCCAGGGACAATATACATCCGTATCCCCGAAACGGTATCCATCATACCAATCCCGGATTACACCCTTATGGGAACTCAGTCCGTAGAATGCCAGTATTTCATCCACATCCGCATTGGTGAACCCGAAAAACTCATCATACCGTACATCCGAGATCGTGTGTACCTTCAGATTGTTCAGTCCGGTAAAGATACTTTCCTTAGAAATCCTGAGACACCCGGTGAGCACCGCAAAGTACAGGTTGCTGTTAGTTTTCAGCGCATTGCCCAAAAGATTGCGGATGAGACTTACCATCTCATCGTAATATCCGGCCTGGAACGCCTTATCTAACGGAACGTCATACTCATCAATCAGCAGAATAACCTTCTGTCCATAATGCTGCGCCAGCAACTGAGAAAGGATATTTAAACTATCAATCAACGTCGCATCCGACATTGCATAGCTTGCGTCACTTCGGCTGTCTACATTGATAAGACGTTCATATGACGTTTTATCTTTTTCATTCAAAGACGGACTTTCAAGCAAAAATCGGAAACGTTTAGACTCATTGCCTATTACTGTCCGCAATGCATCCGCCGCTGCTTTGAAATTCAGTCCATCCACACTTTTCAGGCTGATGGAGATCACCGGAAACTTTCCCATATATTTTTCACACAGATCTCTTTCCTGCATGATCCTCAGGCCCTCAAACAGCGCCGGTTCGCTCCCTATTTCAAAAAAACATTTTAGCATGCTCATGTTGAGGGACTTGCCAAACCGTCGTGGCCTGGTAAACAGGTTTACCTTTCCCCAATTCTGCAAAAGCTCTTTTATGAACAGTGTTTTATCTACATAGTAAAAATCCTCAGAAAAAAATTCTTCAAAATTTTCAATCCCAATGGGAAATTTCTTTCTCACCTTCCCCGCGCTCCTTTCCGATGCCAGTGGAATAGTGCGGTTCCCCAGCTCCTCCTCTACACCTTTTGTGATCTTCGGCATTTCTCCATAAGATCACAAAAGAGTATCATCCACTGATTATGTATCCATTTTACCGATAAGCTACAGGGCAGTCAATCCCCTCTACTTTAATCAACATGTTAACTGCCATACTTCTCTTCCGCATCTGCCATGGAGAATATCATGCCTGTATCCCGGGATCAGCTTCATTCGATTGACAGCAAGGTTTTTCGCTGCCCTATTGTTCTTCGTCTGTCCCATATAAGACCTCCTTATTGAATATATCCATACCATACGGATTTTCCAGAATCTTCACTGGCACTCCTCTTTTATTTCGTACCATTAAACATTGCTACTATATATGGATATTCAATTTTTGCAATAAGACAGCTTGTTGTATTAGCATTATTTTCTTCATCAGGTTTATAATTTTTTAAAAATTCTCTTTTACTTTTTAGCCCAGCACACATATGGCTGTTTTGGCCTGAAAGAGAAATCGACAATTCTTTTGCATTCCTATCTGTCTCAGGATAATAACCTTTAGGATAGCTATTAAAGAATTTATAAAATTCCTTTATATTAAAACTTTCTTTCGCATAGTATAGTTCAGAAATCAGGAAGGCAACATTCTTAGATGATTTATCAACAACTTCCGGAAACATATCAGATGGATAAGCTTCCACCTTATATTCTTTTTTTATATCTATCTTCCTCTGATCAGATGCATAGCCTTCTGCAAATTTCAATTTTCCAATGTCAATTCCATTGTTATCTTTATCGCATGCTAATTTTTTCATTCTTTCATAAAATACTTCTATAGATTCTTCAACTTTTTTATTCAATTGTTCTGTTTCCTGCATATACCACTCCAAAATTTCTTCCTCATTTAAGTCAGGTGCACCTTCCTTATCAGCATACAAATCATATAATTCTTTTGATTCTTTTTTTATGGATGATATACTAACAGATGTAGATGGAACATATGGCATAATAACATAAAATGGTTTCCTGGTTTTATTATCAAAACCCAAAAATTTTCTTACATGTTCAATGGGAAGACGTTTCAAACTCCAAAAGCATATTCCTTCCGAACTGTCATCCTCCGCTTTTTTTACTATTCTCAATGTAGTTCCATCCATCAGCTTATTATGCTTTATATCGAAAATTTTTGTCATTAATATAGTATCCAGGCTCTGATCCAAATACTTTCCTATCTTACTGAAAATAACTTTTTCCAAGTCTCCATTTTTCCCCATTTCATAAAGACTTTTTTCTTTCAAGCCAATTTCCTTTAGATGAGTTTTTTCCAGTTGTACTGTTGATATTTTTCTACATACAGAATATATTGTGCTTCCATCAGCACTTTTTAAATCTATAACATATACAGGATTATCCAGCATTTTATTGGATTTCTTTTTCTTCTTTATATTCGCTATTCTTCTATTCCATAATTTATATCTCTCTGGTTCACTATTTATCTGTGACATTTCATTAAGTGAAACGCCATACCTCTCTTCAATTTTCTGATTTAATATTTCCGAAAATCTGTCCAGTCTCTCCTTCCATTCTTTTTCTTTAATAAATGGTTCCATTTTTTCATCTAGAACATTTTGTGGCAAATCTTTATTATTCAACAAAAAATCTCTTTTGCCACCCAGGTTATCTCTTTCTCTGTTAGAATCTCCGTTGTATAACCAAAAGCCAGATTTTCGAAACAGATACATAAATATTGTCTCATCTAGAATCCACGGTTTAATATCATCTTTATTTTTCCTTTTGTTATAATTTCTCTCGCATACCAAAAAGAGATCAAACATCTTAATTTTCTCTTTAAAGACATTTTTGTTTGTCTGAGTTGAGTCTAGGCAAATGCCCATAATATGTTCTCCAAATCTACGGAAAGCATCCTCTGTTTCACCTACATAAACCTTTTTTGCTATCGGATTAAAAATTATATAAATCCCTTTTCTCGCAATCGGTTTTTCAGCAATAAGTTTTTCTAAAACACCTTTATTTTCCATTTTTCACCTCTGTAATATATAAAACAAATCGACAAATTCATACAAACACTATTCAATCCATTACACTACAGTAGGATTCAAAAAGTCTTGGAAGAATTGCTTACATGGAAAAGATACGCTGGGGAGTATGATTCAAATGAATCATACTCCCCCCAAGCTTTCCATCTCCCGACATTCTATCTTCTACCTGTATTTTTGTGCAGTCTGTACATAGCCCCTCCAATGCCTGCCGCCAGTACCAGAACGCCACAAATGATCAGTACCGGAGTTAAATCTGCCTTTTGTGTATCGTTCCTGGCAGCGCTATCCCCTATATACTCTGTCTCTTCTTCCGGCAGCAGTTCCTGGCCGGTTTCACTGAAATCCGCTTCTCCCACAGGAGCTTCTCGCAAAGCAGAGGCCAATATTGTCGCTCCGTCGTTTTCCTTCCCTTCTGCTTCTGATAAATCAGTGTTTCCTCCTGAAGTCCCGGAAACGCTGGCACCGTCATTAGCACCGTTATCCTTAGTCTTACTCTCTCCATCTACTACCTGAACAGCAGAATTTCCGGCAGCGCCTGATTCCGTGTCTGTTTTTTCTTCAGATGACTGGGATTCTTTTAACTCATCCCCCGCTGTCTGACCCTGCTGGGTTTCGGTAATACTTTCCGGCATCTGGTCATTTTCCGTGGTCTTCTCTGGCTCTTTTGTTTCCTCCGGATCTGCTCCCGGGCTTACCGTATCCGGCTGTCCGGGGTCTTCCTTCTGGTCGGTATTGCCCGGCTGCTCCATGTTATTATCTTCCTGTCCCGGAGCATTTTCCTCCGGCTGTCCGGAAGTGTTATTTCCCGGGAGCTGATCCTGTGGTTTTTGTGTATCGCTGCTATTGTGGGATCCTTCGTTACTATCGTCAGGATCTTCAGTGCCGCTACCATTCCCTTCTTCGCCTTCCGGTTTCTGGTTTTCCAAGGCATCTTTTTCGACTCTTTTCAGCTCTTCTGCTCCTGTAAAAGCATTGTCTCCGATGCTCAACACTGTGGCAGGAATATGGATTTCCTGAACGCCTGCCGCATTCTGGAAACTGTAGTCTTCAATTTCTTTTACCGGCTTTCCGCCCAGAGCAGAAGGAATCCTGACCACTTCTTCTTTACCGAAATATCCGCATATGGAAGCATAGGTATCCTTCAGATGATATTGGAAATACCCTTCCGTATAGTAAGACGCAGCGTGTACAGGAACCCCATACAGGACAAGGAAGAAAAATATAATGCATACTTTTAATTTTTTCATATCTTCTTCACACCTCCCTCTTATTGTTCGCTGTACATTTCTTCTGCAATATCACTGTAAATCGTATACTGATTTCCTTCCGGGTCCTCATAGGTAAGAAATCCTCTGGCATACCAGGTAATATTTCTTCCCGCATTTCGGATCGTCAGTGTATGAACGCCTTTATTGGTCTTGTTGCTGCTGTTTCCTGTTTTTACATTTTCTCCGCCGAGAATAAATTCTTCCTCTGACTGTCCCACTGTACTGTCATCTGTGACGATAATCCCGTTTGCAATAACAGTAAATTTATCAGGAACATCCCTGGTAGCTGAGAAGGAAACCTTGATCACATTATCTTCTATATAAGCTCTCGACCCGCTGATCACGATTGCAGCCTTCTTCTCCGGTACTGTTCCGTCAGGAACGAAGATTCCGTGGATCGTCATATCTTCATTCAGCATAAACAGATAGGTATCCCGATAGCTTAAAATATTTCCATCCTCATCTTCCCAATGGCTGAATAGCATTCCCTCTTCCGGTTCCTCCGCTTTTATCTGCAGTCTTGTGCCATATGTATATTTGCCGTCAGGATCCGGAAGATTTTCATGGTAGATAATACTGCCTCCTGTTACCGTAAGCCCGAACTTCAGCTCCGTTTTTTCATAGACCGGAACCACTACTACCATAGTCTCTCCTGCATTTATCAGATTTTTTATCTCTTCTGCTGTTTTGTTCCAGGAGACGAATTCGTATCCTAATCTGGATGGTCCGACGGGCATGGAAACTTCTTCACCTTTATGATAATCTTTTCGTTCTATCACCTGACCGTAGTCGCTGAGGAAAATAACCTCTGTGGTTTCCAGATCATCATTTTTATAGATTGCATAGTATTCTGTAATATCGCTGACCTGGAAGGTATAAACCGGCGTATTGCTTAAACAGATTCCTTCCCGGTCTGTCCAGTATGCAAAAGTACCATCGCTGTTGTCCGCTTCAAGAGTGACCTGGGTTCCTTTCGGCCATGGTGCGGTATATCCGCTCTGCTGTGTCTCCCCGTTTACCAGAAATCCCTTGCTGCTCTCAGAATAAATGGTAACTTCCGCTTTGCCCAGAGACTGATATCTGGCCAGGTAACGCACTTCCAGCTTATCCAGTACAAACTCATAGGTTCTGGATGTTGTAATACAGCTGCCTGTCTCGTCATACCATCCTGTAAAGTTATATCCCTGCACAGCCTCCGCACGGATAACAACAGATGTTCCTATCTGATATGCGCCTCCGCCCTGAAGGATACCCGTATTTTCCGGATCACAGGAAACTACAACCGTTCCCGTCTGTACTCCCTCCGGCGCAAACTCCGCTTTCAGTGTTCTGTCTTCCGTTACGGTAAAGCTGTACTCAGGTTTGTCCGATATCATATTGCCCTGTTCATACCATCCGAGGAAAACATATCCCTCTTCAGGTACTGCTTCAAGAAGCACCTGACTCTGCTCCATATATTCTCCCTGGCCGGTCACAGTTCCCATAGTGTCATCATAGATAACCTGAACATTCCGCATTCCAAGAGTGGCGACTGTCTTTATTAGAGAGGCAAAACCTGCTCCTCTCTTATCTTCACTGCTTCCATTGGAAGCCTCTCTTCTGAGATGGATATAATTATGCTCTCCATCAGCCTGGAAAACCGTTTCCTCTCCTGAGAAGACAAATTGCTTTTGTGTACTCCATTCCTTTTCCAATTCTGCCTGTTCGGAAAACATATAGCTGTAAGTTCCCTCAGACAATCCTGTAACATGATATTTCTCTCCGTCATAAAAGACTTTTATGTCTCCTAATAACTGAGCCATGGCAGGAATCGTAATTTTCGTTACATTCCCTGACATATGTTCAGCGGTTCCCTTCACACGGACCCACAATGTCTGGTTTACATCCTTCGGCGTTACATAGATTGGCCCATCTGCACAATCTGTCCAGTTTTCCCCTCCTATAGCATATTCATAGGAGCTGTCAAAGGACTGCTCTGTGCAGCTGTTCACATAGTCCAGTGAAACCTCAGGAGCTGCAGGAACATTCAAAACCTCGCTCTTGTTTCCATATATGGCGTCTCTCTGCTCCACCAGCCAGGCCTGTATCTCCAGGTAATAATCATAAGCATTTTCGTAACCTGTGCCATGTTCTTTATTGATCAGGTTTACTACATCCTGTTTATTGCTGCTCTCATCTGCTGTCACTGTATAATCCCGTTCTCCCATCATCCGCAGCTTAAACAGATATTTCAGGCCTCTCAGGAAGTCTTCCTCCTGGCCCTCAGGATTATTCCACATTTCTCTGACGCCCTGTTTCATGCATGCTGACAAAATAGCCGCAACTCTTACTTTCTGGATATCTTTGACTGTATCTCCCCATCCTGTAGTGGTATCCAGCAGATTAAAAGCTGATTTGCAGAGATTATACATAATCCCGCCCTTCTTTCCGAATACCATAACTGCCACTTCTTTCATAGAGGCAGCGCCCAGACGTTCACCTTCCAGTTTGGCAAATTCCTGAACAAATACCTGCATCTGTTTGTCCATGGCCTCCTGCATTTCCGTCAGCATATCATTTAATGTGTCTTCTACTGTATTTCTGGAATCAAAGGGTTTAATCCTTCCAATATTCAGAGCCATCGTCCTGAGAAGGAACTCTGCCTCTTCATAGTTGGCATTGACAGTCATCATAATATCGCAGAACTCCTGGGATTCACTCCAGGCAGTACTATAATCATCAAGAATTCCCAGCACGGTAGAGATGTTGCCGAAGGCTGTTTTCATAGAGGACCGAATGCTTGTATCAAAATCAAAATCGTCTACTTCCTTAAGTAAAAGACCTTCCGCTGTACCGACGCCCAGGCTCAGTATGAGGTCTTTTATACCCTTTTTCAGACCTTCCTGCCCCTGGCTGTCGTAGTCATTTTTGAGCTTATTAAAAGTATTTACATCACTCAATGCACTGGTGACTGCTTCAGCGCCGGATTCGCCGGTGGCTCCCAAAGCAATGCCCACAGCATCTACTGTAGATTTCAATACCTTTACTTTTGTATTTTCTACAATACGCTCCACGTTTTCAGAAGTACCTTCATCCAGGAGAAGATCACGGATATATTCCCTGGTGATCTTATCAATATCATCATTGGTAAAGAGGGACAGATCAAAATTGAAAACAAAGTCAAGAGTTTTATATGCCCCTTCTGACAAGTTCTGGGCCAGTTCATCATCGGCCTGGATGGCCTGTCTCACATAATAATAATTGTCGTTTCCGGTGTCTATCATTTCTTCTACAAAGGCTGTTTTGTTCTTGTCCTGTCTGATATCCGCCACCTTATCCTCGGCATTCTCCATGTTATAGAGTTCCATATCCACCGTCCGGACTTCCACTTCTACATCCATTTCATCGGCAATCTCATATACCGCTTCCTGAAGATAGGCAATATCCTGATAGTCCGTGGCGTTATAGGCAGCATATTTATTCATAAGGGTTTCCCCCGGGGCCAGAACTTCCACAGGAGTTTCCATATCAATATTCTGACTGAATCCCTCCTGGTTCATCAATGCAGAAGCAAGTTGTTTCACCGGTATCTCCGTGCCTTCATTCCAGTTTCCGCTTCCCTTTTTCTTTTCCTTATAACTGATAATCGTTTCATCATCAACATTTATAGAAGGCATATAAATATCAATATCGCTTTTATTCTCTATACCCAGGTTAAAATACAGAGCGTTATAAAGTATCTTGGAATTGATCTCTGCGATCAGCTTAACTGCCGATGTGCCGTAAACTTTAATGGGCTCATCCGTAATAAATGTAGCATTTACCGTTTTATTGAACTGTTCCAGCATACCCTGATAATCTGCAGACAGATCATATTCTCCCTGTTCATCTCCTCTTAATACCCAGCTCAAAGTTGCCTGCTCCTGTCCCTTCAGGTCACCGAAAGTCACATCTGCGCTGCTGCTGTGGTCTATGGCATCCACAATGCTCATTCCTTCCGGTACATTTAAGTGTACCTGGTTCCCGCTTAATGTAAACTCACTTCCCGCCTGGTTGATGATATGAAGCCGTACATCAAAAAACTCTTTGAGGAAAGAGGCTTCCGCAGGAATATCAAGGACTGCCACGATGGCCGGTCCGCTGCTGCTTCCCCCTCCTTCGTAATGTCCTCCATCGTCTCCCAGATCAATGATCACTGGTTTCGTGACAAAATGCCGGTCAGGAATATTCGGCGAAACAATCTCCCAGGTCTCATTGTTATCGTTCATGGCAATCTCAAAGGTATCTTCTATTACCTTATCTCTTTCCGTATAGGTAAGATGTATGGTAAATTTCATCACATGCTGATTGGCCGGGTCTGCAATGTCAATTCCTGCCGCCTGAATTTCATCCAGGGTCATCCTGTCCACTTCAAACTTTCCTGTGACAATAGGAGCTTTTACCATGGTAAGAGTAATCTCTGTATCTGTATTAGACCTGACCACCACATCTCTTTTTACCGGAAGATAGTTGGTATCATAGGCTCCCACAGAGAACTTCCCTACCTGGGAAATAAATTCTGTATCTCCTCTGCTATCTGTGTAACGGACATTATCGGAAGTATTATCCAGATCAAAGTACACCGGCATTCCTGACAGAGACTGTCCATCCGCATCTTCCACATGCACTTTCACAGTCCCCAGAAGTTCCGGTTCTTTTACCTGTACTTCTTTGGTATAGGAATCCTGGTTTCCTGCCTGATCTGTAACGGTCAGAGTAACCTGATAATTTCCCGCAGCGCTATATCTGTGTATAAACTCAGGATCTGTCTGGACAACAGGCTCCTGCCCGTCTCCAAAATCCATTTCAAATCTTGCCACTCCCGCTTCACTGACTGTAGAAGAGGCGTCAAAAGCATATTCTGTATCCACAGACTGCCATGTCTCACAGACCAGACCCGCTTCCAGCTTCATAACTGCAGTCAGCCATACATTTTCACTTAAAAGAGAATAGGTATTGCCCGCTGTATCTACAGCCTCCACCTTATAAGAATAAGTTTCTTTGACCTCGCCCGTATAATCATGAAAAATATAATTTCCCTGATTATCTTCTTTAAGTTTCTGCCCTACTATGGTGTAGGATCCCCCGGCAGGTTTCCTGTAGATCTGATATCCCTGAAGATCTTCCTCCTGGAATCCGGTCCACTGCACCGTAATCTTTTCTTCATCCCCGGAAACCTGTACATTCTCCAGCAAAGGAGCTGTTTTGTCTATTGTATATTCATATATCTCTGATTCTGCGGTCATTCCATGGATATCTTCTGCAATCACTTTGATATATACTTTATCCCCATCCTCCATAGAATCCAGAGGCAGCTCAGTTTCTAAAACATAATAATAATCTTCAATATTTTCTTTGGAGGCCAGCTCCTGAAGATTCTCCTTTGAATTAACTCCATAATAGGCCGTCATTTTTTTCAGCTGCCGGTTGTCGCTTGCCAAAACGCTGAACTTTTTCCGTCCCTGGCCCAGAACAGTTCCCGAAACAGGCGCCACACTATGTATCTCAGGAGCCTGAGTGTCCTCCTGGACTGATCCCTGTACTGCCTGGGTCCTCTGACTGATATTTCCTGCATAATCTCTTACCGCGATCTGATACCAATAGGTCTGGTCCCCTTCGGTATTTCTGTCGAAATAGTTTGTCTGATACAGTCCTGTAGCATACTCTTCAAATTTTTCCCCATCCAGGGATCTGTAAAGAATATAGTCGGCAAGATCCTGTTCTGATCCCATATCCCAGGTTATTTCGATGTAGCCGTCATGGCCCTGGGCCTGTACATTTCCGGGTACCGCCGGTGCCGTCCGGTCCACATAATACTGGACAAAAGGCGCCGAAGAACTTCTGTCACTGATATTTCCACTGGTATCCTGACTGATCCCTCTTACATACAGCAGACCTTCCTGGCAGTTTTCCAGATTAAGATCGTACTGAACCTGGGCGGTACGGCCCTCTGCCTGGATTTCCTCTACATCTGTCCACAATACGCCGTTTGAAGATATCTGGATAATAACCTTTTCCACTCCTGCATCGTCCTGAGTCTGGATAGTCAAAGGAATTTCATCTCTGTAGTATCCCGGGTCCGGAGTGATGGATGTGATCACCGGTGAATTAGTATCTTTCTGAGTAGATACGGAGATCTCCTCAGAAGGGATTCCCCTGTTCCCGTACCTGTCATAGGCCACAACTCTGTAGAAATGTTCTGTGCCCGGAACCAGGTTTATCACATTTGCCCCCAGGGTTGTATAAACATCCTGGCATATCTCAAAAGTCTCTTCTCCCGCTTTCCTCTCCTCTACACGGAAGAAATAGAAATCTTTGTCAGCCACATCCTTCCACCGCAGGGTAATAGTGGTAGATGTACTCTCTCCGGAAAGTCCCGTCACCTGTTCCGGTCCTGTATTATCTACCTGATACTCCGCTGTCATGCTGTCACTGATATTTCCTGCAGCGTCATATGCCGTTCCTTTCACAAGCAATATCTGATCGCTATATTCTGTTGTATCCAGGCTGACTCTGCAGTTATCTGTCTCAGAAAAGCCCAGAAGCTCCCATGTAGCACCGTTATCTGCCGACACATGGATCTCTGTTTTTGTCACTGACACATTATCCTGAGACTGTATATAAATCTCTGCTGTCTGTGACAGTACGCTTCCGTTTACAGGCGTGATCTTTACCACTCTTGGTTTTTCCGTATCTGCAGCCGGAATCGCCGTGGCAGTTTCCGAAGCCTCGCCTTCCATTCCGAAGTCATTGACTCCCACAATATAATAATTATATTTCTTCCCCGGCTGGACATTTTTATCTGTATAGGTCAGATTCTCCCTGCCTATGATCCTTTTATAGAGGCGGAAATCGGACTGCTCCTGCTCCTTCTTATAAATGTGGTATCTTTCCGTATCCAGTTCATGGGCCATGGTCCAGGAAAGAACAATCTGATTTGTATCTCCGATAGCGGTCAGTCCGGTGATCTTCTCCGGCACAGAATTATCCACCGAGATTTTACCGCTGGCCTGGGACGACCTGCCGTCTATATCCGTCAGCTCAAAAATCACCGTATAGGTGCCGGGGGTGATATCCTGCACATCCCATTCTATGGTATATACTCCCTGGGTCGCTGTAAGGGAAGAAGGTTCTGTTACCGGCTCTCCTATAGGGATCCTTGTGCCAAAAATATCCTCATAATAAAATCTTCCCACCGTGTATTCATCCCCTAAAGGTTCCAGGTTCTTCAGGTTTCGTACATATGCGTAAATCCGTCCGTTTCCCGCCCCTATCTTGTTCAGGAAATTATCTGTGCCTATTCCGGTAACCTGGGGCAGGATGGGCGTCACCTCTATCTGAGAGGCGTATCCTTCTTCCCCGGTTTCTGTTACCGGACAGACGCTGTAAGTATAGGTTCTGGCCGTAGTAAGATTCCGGTCTGTAAATTCTGTACTTTCCGTTCTTCCCACCGGTTCTTCCAGGTCATCTCTGTATATAACATAGCCTGCCGTATCTTCACTTACTGCAGGACTCCAGGTCAGATGAACACTGCCGCTGTAGATCTTATCCGCCTGAAGATTGGACACAGGTATGGATGCCAGGTCAGATGAAATCACCACATCTTCTCCCACTATGGCTCTGTATGCACTTTCATAAAGCTCCAGACTTTGTTCCGGAACGTAAATTTCTTTCAAATTGACAAGACTGCGGAGAAAATCCGGTTCTTCTGCACTAGGAGGATTCTCACCCAGAAAAACAAGCTTCTTTAAATTATTACAGCCATTGAAAGCATTCCATCTGATTAATCCCATCTGGTTTCCAATCACTATACTTTCGATATTTAGACTCTGAAATGAACTATCACTAAGATATGTCATACTTTCCGGCAGTATTAATTCCCCTGTAAACTGGCAGCCGGAAAAAGTACCATCGCCAAGCTCTGTCAGCTTTTCCGGGAGTTTTAAAACACCTGTAAAACTACAGCCATAAAAGGCGTATTTCCCTATAGTTTCAAGTCCTTTCGGCAATTCCAGTGTACCTTCAAAGCCGCATTCTCTAAAGGCCCAGCCGCCTATATAGGTAACCTTTTCCGGAATAACTAGGTTGCCCTCAAGACTGTTACAACGATAAAAAGCATAATTTCCTATTGTAGTAAGATTTTTCGGAAGTTTTATAGGCCCATTCATAGAAAAGCAGCTGTTGAAGGCACTGTCACCTATATAATTAACTGTATCGGAAATTTCCGGCAACTTAAGTGAACTGCAGTTGGAAAAAGCGTCATCGCCGATTCTTTCCAGTCTTGTTCCGGTGAGTTCAAAAGTCTCCAAGCTTTTGCAGTTTGAAAATGCTGAACTTCCAATTTTAATTAATCCGTCTGTGTTTTCAACTGTCTTTAAATTACTGCAGTTGAGAAAAGCTCCATCGCCAATTACCTCAATCTTCTCTGAAAGAATCAAATTTTCAAGATCAGAATTATTTCTAAAGGCATTTGGTCCGATTTCTGTTACATTCTCAGGAATTGCCACATCCTGATTATTTCCGAAGTAGCTGATAAGTACATTGTTCTCTATATAAAATTCCTCATCGCCATCAACTAACAGTCTTCCTGTAAATCCCTGTTCATAAAAAGTATTATTGTATTCTTTATACGCCTCATATGGAACATATACTTTTACTTTACTTCCAAGGTTTTTAATCGCTTTTCCCTCAAATACCGGAGGCTCAGTGCCAAGAAACCTTATAATGTTAAAATTAGTAGAATTTAAGGAGTGTTCTCGGATAATTTTTATTCCAGTCCCCAAAATTAATTCTTCTATCTTTCTGGAATAGCTGAAGAAAACACAATTATGAAGGCTCTCTACTGTATCTGGGATTCTTATACTACCTGTAAGATTCTCGCAACAGGAAAATGCATATTCCCCAATATCTTTCAATCCCTCAGGCAGTTCCAGATTTTTAATCCCTGTATTCTCAAATGCCTTATATCCTATACTTTCAAGACTCTCGGGAAATTTTACAGATTCCAGTTCACAACACTCTGAAAAAGTCGACGGCTCAATTTCAGTTATCCCTTTCGGAATAATAACACTGGTAACTTCTCTACAATATCTAAATCCCCACGCCCCAATACTGCTCAAACTTTCACTTAACTTCAGTTCCCCTGTCTCCCCACCAAGAGCACGGCAACTTTCAAACGCATGGGAACCGATAGTATGTAGGTTAGGGCTTCTCAGGATATCGCCTGACAATACCTTACAGCCGGAAAATCCATAGTCTCCTATAGATTCCAAGTCTTCTGTGTTAATGATTTCTTTGAGATTGAAGCAGCCTTCAAAAGCATTATTTCCTATCTTCGTAATCCCGTCACAGAAAATCACCTTTTCCAGGCTTGTATTTTTCATAAAGGCACTACTTCCAATCTCTGTTATCCCTGCCGGTATCTCTACTTCTGCATCTGTTCCGTTATAGCTGATAAGGACCGATCCTGAAATAGTGAAATCTCCTGCACCTTCTTCCATTATCCTAGCGTCTGTATACCTTCCGATTGTATCCACATAACTGGCATAAGTTCCTTGAGGTATATAAATAGTCTCTAGTTCAGGAGCACTATCAAAGAAGTCTACAATATTATAAAACATGGGGGGAGTCTGATTGCAAAAAGTGATCTTTTTTAATCCGGAGCAATTCTGGATTACCTGTCTTCCAATACTTTTCACACTTTTCCCTAAAACCAGACTTTCTATTCCCGTTTCTCCGAAAACACCTGTAGATAATCCGGTTAGTTTGTCCGGAATCACCAGTTCTCCTGTGATTCCTCTACAGGCAAAAAAGGCTGACATCCCCATACTCGTCAATTCCTCTGGCAATTCCAGCGTACCTTTCAACCCTGTACAGCCAAAAAATGCCTCCTGCCCTATGCTCTGAAGATTCCGGGGTAATTTTAGGCCTGTAATTCCATAGCAACGGCTAAAAGCGCTGGCTCCAATGGAATTGACATTATCTGGTATCACCAGTGTTCCTTCTAAAGATCCACAGTTATACACCATATCTACTGGTATATTCGTGATTTTCTCCGGGATATTGATTTTTTTCAGGTTATAACAATTTGCAAAAGCACCTTTTCCTATTACCACAATACTCTCCGGCAAAACAAAGGATTCTACCTGTGTACATCCATAAAATGTATAGGCGCTTATTTCGCTTAATCCCGGTGACAGTACTATTTCTCCTGACAAAGATTTACAGTTCCGGAATGCTTCTTTTCCAATATTCTTCAATGATTCCCCTGCCATAAGGGGACTGACCAGATTACGGCAATTACTAAAGGCATAATCTCCGATTTCTTCCAGACTCTCTGCATTGACAATTTCCTTTATGCTGGAATTTTCAAAAGCATAGGCCCCTACTTTCTTTATACCATCCGGAAGTGTCACTTTTTCTACTGTCTCGTTATTTCTAAAAACATTTTCTCCAATCTCTGTAACTTCTTCCGGAAGGATAATCTCTGTCGCCTCTCCCGTATACCCTACCAGAACATTATCTTTGATTATAAATTCGTCTCCTTCAAAAGTTTTCAGGGTCACTTGAGCAGGGATGGATGCTCCGTATTTTTCCATATATATCCCATAAAACTGGCTCGGGACATATATTGTTTCAAGTGATTCCAATTCATCTAAATCCGAAATTCCTGCCGCATACTCTGGAGCACAGTACAATTTAATTTCTTTGATCCCTGTACAAAAATCAAATAATGTCCCATCTGAATATCTCGCATTTTCACCAAAAGCTACCGTCGTAATCCCGGAGCAGTTTTCAAAAGCATAATTTCCCCATTGAACTACTCCCAGAATTTCTAAGGTACCTGAAAATCCACTACAATTTCGGAAAGCATATTTTCCAATATCTGTAACTCCATCCGGAATAATCAATTCCCCTGATAGTGTTTGGCAATCTTGAAAAGCACTCTCTCCTATTGTCTTCAAATCAGAAGATAATTTCAATGCGCCATCTAATCCACTGCAGCCATTAAAAGCTTCTTTTTCAATAACTTGTACACTTTCCGGAATAATAAGGTCTCCATGAAGACCTCGGCAATAAGCAAAAGCTCCTTCTGGCAAAGTCACAAGATTCGATGGTAATGTGAGGAGGCCATCGAATTCACATTGAGCAAATGCATACTTCTCCATAAACTGTACGCTGTCTGGAATACTTATATCTCCTGTAAATCCACATGAATAGAAAGCATATGCCCCTATACTTTCGAGATTTTCCGATAATGTAAGAGTACCGTTAAAATTACTGCATTCGCTAAAAGCATACGGTTTTATAGTTTGCACACTATTAGGAATCCTCAAGTCTCCTATAAATCCACATTGAGAAAAAGAAGATTCTCCGATAGTTTCCAAACCCTCTGGCAAAAGCAGCTCCCCTTGAAATCCTGCACATCCGGCAAATGTTCTGTCCGGTATATTCTTTACTCCTGAAGGAAGTGATAAATTTCCCTGTAGACCAGTACATAGTTCAAATGCGCTCTCTCCCAATTCTTCCAAATTTTCTGCTTCCATAATATGGCTGGTCAAAGAACTGCATCTATAAAAAGCAAAATTGCCAATTCGTTTTATCTGATCATAATTATCTACGGTTATTAAATTTTCACAGCAGTAAAAAGCTTTCTCTTCAATCTCGACAGTGGAATCTGGCAGGTAAATCTTTTCCACCGCTGTGTTACCGCAAAAAGCAGAATTACCAATTCGTATGATATTTTCCGGCAGCGTAACCTCCTCAGCCTCTCCAGCATAACCAATAAGAACATCTTCTTCAACGACAAAATCTTCTCCTGTATTTGTTTTAAGCCTTACACTGTCTTCCAAACATTCCAGGAAAGCGCTGTGATAGGCAGCATAAGCCTCTATCGGTACATAAATCGTCCCAAGATTTTTAGCATAATACAAGCAATGATTTCCATAATATCCCTCAGGAACCTGCTTTCCCAGAAAACGTACTGTTTTCAGATTATTGCAGCCATCAAAAGCCTCCGGATAGATCAGAGTTACGTTCTGACCAATCACGATACTTTCCAAAGTCTGATTATTAGAAAAAGCGTATCTTCCAATTTGCGTAACCGGTACCCCGTCTATTTCATCGGGAATGACCACTGTAGACTCGCTGCCCGTATATCCGGTAATGATTCCCCCTGAAAAAACGAATCCAAAGTCTTCCGCCTCTGTCGCTGCTCCCGATTCTTCCTGAAACTCTGACTGTACCTCCACTTCCGATTCTACCGGGAGCTCTGGCTGTATCTCTGCGGAAGATTCTGACAAAGAATTCTCTGTGGTGTTCCCTTCCTCCGGTTCCTCTGCAGGCTCCTCAATTGTCTCTTCCTGGGCCGGTTGTCCGACCATTTCATCCGCCTGGCTTTCCATCTCAGGAGTACTTCCCTGTTCCTGTTCCTGCTCCTGTACCTCTGAAACATTTTTCTGGACTTCTTGTACTTCTCCTGTACTTTCATAATCCTGTCCCGGTTCCTCCGTCTCTTCTTCAGATTCCTCCGGTGCTGTTTCTGTCTGTTCGGATGTTGTCTCTATCTCTCCGGCAGATTTTTCTGTATAGAGTTCCTGCTCCTGAGGCTGCTGTATCCCCTCTGGCTCTGCCGCAAAAAGCATCTCCGATGAATTGATCGTCATAGTAAAAGCCAAAAACATGGCCAAAAATCTTTTTCTCATATTGTGCTTTCTCCTTCCCCCTGTCGGTCAAACATGCCCGAACTATACGTACTGTGCCCCCCTTCCAATTCTCCCCCGGATTCTACACTGTCCGTTATGACATCCTCCTCAATAGTTATGATCTCAATGTCCGGTGTCACATATTTTTTCTTATTGTTGTTCTTTTTCTCTTCATTTTTTCCCATACTTATTCTCCTGTCTGAATTTATTTCATATAGCAATCTTTACTGTCAGCTAATACTATAATTCATTATACTATTTCCCGGTCTTTCTCTCCAGTTTTGAAAATACGTTTTTTTACAAATTCCTGCCCTTTTTCTACAGATATATTCTTTATTAATATCTGTCATAGGCCATTTGGATTTTATCCATTTCCTTCTCTATTTCTTCAATGTCTTCATTCAAATTCTGTTGCTGTTCTTCCAGCAATTTACTGAAGGATTCTCTCCCGCCTGCAAGCTGCGCAAAATATTCTCTGGCCTGCTGCATGTCCAGGACCATCAGATCTTTGCGGTCCACATAGTCTTTCAGATATTCCAGCATGGATAAAAAAGTTCTTTCCCGGTACATTTCTTCCTGCTCATGAAATCCTACAGTAAAAACAATATTTCCTGCCAGATTCACTGTATCCTCTAATTTAAATCTGGGCTGCTGTCCCTGAAGGCCCACGGCACCCGGATGCCATATCCTGTCTTCCGCATCATCTGTTACCAGCGGAAGCCCTCCTTCCCCATGATGGATGACCGTCCTGTACCCGAGAGCAGAGAGACTTTCATCATAATCTTTCGTATAAAGATTCCTCTCAAAATAAAGAGCAGAGGAAAAACCGGTTTCAAAGTCTGACATGCGTTCCCTGACTTTTTCTATATCTTCTATAGAATCCCCCCTTTGCCAGCAAACACACCATTCCCATCCGGCTTTCAAGAGTTCCTCAAACTGTTTCCTTTCCAGACATCCGTCCCCTCCGGGATAATATGTTCCGGATACAGCAAGGAGACCGGTAAAGCCGTATTCTTCCATTCTGGGATAAATCTCCTCATAAATCCTTTCATCTAAATCCGTAAATAAGATTTCTGCTGTTCCCATTCCCTGCAGCAGTTTCCCATAACTGGACTCAAGTTTGTCCAATCTTTGTGTAAGACGGTTTTTTTCTACTCTTAAAGGCAGCAGTTCTTCGTTCATTGCCTGATATACTTCTTCCCGCCGTTTCTCAGAAAATTTCTGTCCCACTATGGCAAACAGCAGCGCCAGTCCCATAAGTAAGATGATTCCCGCCAATATGTATTTCTTTTTCATTTCTTCTCACAGCCTCTGCTTTTTATAAATCCCCTGGTGATCCTGATGAATTTCCTTAATGGATATAACATACACCAGACTTTCACATAACCTTTGTAAATACGGTTCTCCACACTGACATATCTGTTCTTCCTGTAAAACCCGGTAAGGATTCCAAGGATCTGGCTTTCCGGAATTCCATATTCCTCCTGAAAGCAATTGTCTCCCCGCATTATATAAGAATCCGGGAGAGCCCGGATCACTCTGTGAAGAATATATTTTCCATTTTTCTTATACAGAGGAACGTCATATTTTTTCAGTTTCCCCTTATAGCGTTCTATAACAATGGTATCTGTCCCGCTGCGAAGCATAGGATACATGCTTCTTCCTTTGACGTTCCCCAAAAATCTGCCGTTCTGTAAAATATCTTCTATGGAAGATCTCATTTTCCTTATGGGACCAGTATCCCTGCCTCCTTCATTTTTTCGATCATGTTTTTCATGTCTCTCTTTGCAGTCTCTTCCTCCACATCATACCTTTCCACGATCTGCTCCAGTATATCTGCTTCGCTCTTTCCTGTCTCCAGCCCCTTCCAGATTTCCCGGGCCGTTTCATTCAGCACAAGCATCCCGTGAAAATCTTCTGCCGCTCTGCCTGTTGCCACTCCAAGGATTTCTCCTCCAATTTTCCTTATAACAAAGCCTTCTCTTATCTTCAATGTACTCTCTCCTTTTCAAATACAAATCCTGTCATTTTCTCAAAACTGGCCTTTACCGCCTGTTCTGACATATCGCATTCCAGGCAATATACTGGGATCCTGTCAAGCAGTCTGTCCAGAAGTTCCAGGGTCTTCTTTGCCGCTTTTGTATCTCTGGGAAGGTAGATCTGCCTTAACAGACCTTCAACAGCCTTTTTCCCGGAAATCCCCGTGATCCGGTTGGATATTCCCTGTCTCAGAATACAGATGCCTGCCAGGGGCGCCATACAGTTTTTCTGCCATCCTTCTTTTCCTGCCCAGGGGCTTCCACAGATTAATATGTCATTCTCATTCCGGAATGATAACACCGGCTTGTCTCCATTTATGATCTTTACATTATCACCTAAAAGTTTTCTCCATAATAAAATATGGGTGGATTTTCCCGTTCCGCTTGGCGCAGCAAATAGGTACCCTCTGTTCCTATACGCCACTGCTGCTCCATGGACCAGTATACACTCCACTTCCGGAAACCGTTCACCCAGCTTGCGAAGCAGGGCCAGAGACTCCAGATACTCACCTCTCCGGTCTCTGCCCTCCCGGCATTCCCTTATAAGATCTTCTGATATTGTCTCTATCACTATTTCCGGATTAATGTTTTCACTGCACTCATAATCCTGAAATCTTTTTCTTGTTTCGGGAAATATTGTTTTTATTTTTATAGAAATACCCGCAATCTTTACAAAAAACTCCATCTCTTATTCACCCTGGAACAGCTCTTCTGCACGAATAGCAGGGAGCACTATATTTCCCCATATCTCTTTATTCCAGCCCGCTCTGCTGTCTGGTTCCTGCCGCTGTATCTGAAAGGCAGCCGCCCGCTGGATATACTCATGTTTTAAGAAGCGGCCTCCCTGGGGAGACATGAAAGCTATGTCTACAGAATATTTTCCTGAAACAAGGACCTCTGTGTCAGCTGTAATCTGCAGGAAGCCTTCTTGGTTTTTTCCTGAAATTTCTTCGGACAACGCCGTACCTGCAATACGGTCCTGTTCATCATGAAATGTAAGCCGTATGATCAAATCCGGAAGATCCTCTTTTTCCTCATATCTTATCTTCATCCGGAGGTATCTGTCTCCTTTTTCCAGTCTGGGCGTTTCCATGATAATTTGAGTAACCTGCAGTTTTCCGGTAGCGAAATTAATATTTTGTCTCTTTTCAAACTCATATACCGGCCTGATATCCAGTATATTTTTCATATAAGTCTCAACGGCCTTTTCCGTACTGCCCTGAAAGATCAACCGTCCCTTATCCAGCACTATACAGCGGTCGCAGAGTTCTCGTATGGTTTCCAAATTATGACTTACATATAGAATGGTTCTCCCCTGTTCCCGGTTTATCTCTCTCATTTTATCCAGACATTTCTTCTGGAATCCTCCATCCCCTACCGCCAGCACTTCGTCCATCAGAAATATATCCATATCCAGATGAGCAAGGACGGCAAATCCCAGTTTTACATACATGCCTGAAGAATATTTTTTAACCGGCGTGTCAATAAATTCTCTGCACTCAGAAAATTCAATGATACTTTCCAGTTTTTCGTCGATTTCTTTCCTATTCATTCCCAGCATGGCGCCGTTAAGATAGATGTTTTCTCTTCCTGTAAGTTCCCGGTGAAACCCGGTTCCCACTTCCAGCATACCTGCCACCCGGCCTTTTATCCTTATCAGGCCCTGATCAGGTTCTGTGATCCTTGCAAGGAGTTTCAGAAGCGTAGATTTTCCTGCTCCGTTCCTTCCTAAAATACCCAGCCGTTCTCCTTTTTTCACCTCCAGGTTTATATCCCTTAAGGCCGCAAACTTCTCATTATCTTTCTTTTCTCTTCTGGCCTTCCACAGTTCCTGAAGAGAAGAAATTCCTGTTCTCTGTCCCAGGCAATAGGTTTTCCCCACATGCTCCATTGATATTACTCTGTTATCCACTTACGTGTTCTCTCCCCTTTAAACAGTATCTGTAAATCTTCTCTGTCTTTTCTGAAATATCAAGATGCCTATACACAGTATGGCTATAGTGAGCACCATACTCACAGCGAAATACTGTACCTGGATTATTCCTGTTCCAAACCATCCGGAACGAAAAGCTTCCAGGATCACAGCCATGGGATTCAGCATATAGAACTGACGCCAAAAATCCGGGATCACAGAAGCAGGATAGATCACCGGAGTAATATACATCCACATCTGCATTGCGAAATTTATGAGTACCATAATATCCCTGTATTTTACAGTAAAAGCTGCGAAAAAAATTCCTGTGCCCAGGCTCAGGGCCATCATTTCCAGAAGGAGGCACAATGTCAGCAGAATAAAAGGGATCCTCTGAACTCCTCCATGGTCTTGAAAGCCTGAAAAATAAAGGATAATAAACAAAATAAATTGTATGCCAAAGCGCACCTGCCGGGACAGCACGATACTGATAGGCATACACAGCCTTGGAAAATATACTTTCTCTGCAAGACCTGCGTTTGATATAAAAACTCTGGAGATCCCTGTAACACAGCCCGAGAAATCCTGCCACAAAATACTCCCAAGATAGTAGAACAGAAACTGTGGTATACCGTCCGTAGAAATTCCTGCTGCCATGCCAAAAACCAGACTCAGGACAGCAGAAGACATCAGCGGCGTCAGCAGCAGCCATACTGGCCCAAGTATAGTCTGGGCGTACATAATCTTAAATTCTTTTTTTACCAGGAGCAGGATCAGCTCCCGGTATTGCCAGAGTTCCTTTATCTCTGAAATAAGGCCGGACTTGCCCGGATACAGGATCAGGTCCCATTCCTGTTCATTGTTTTTTTCTGATATCATATTTCTCCTGTTCTGTGATGTTGCTGTACTGTTTATAATTGCTGTTATTTTGGCAGGCTTTTGGACTTTCTTTATATTATCTCAGTTCTTCTATTATCAGACAGCATTTCTTGTTCCTCTGGTTATATCAACAGCCTCTTCAGCTTGTATACTCACATCACTTTCTGTTCCCAGTTTTCTCCCCAGCCCTCTAATATCCGCACGGATTTCTTCTTGGTTCTCCAGAATATATTCGCCGTAGTTTCTAATATCTTTTCTAGTTCTTTCTCCCTGGCTTATAACTATATTTTTCAGCTTTATATTTTCAGCATCACATAACGTGTTAAAGGCTTCAAAAGTCTTGTCTGAAATATATTCTATGCAGGATTTAACTAATGATTTCTCATATGGTTCCAATTCGCTTTGCCCGATAATAGCCTCTATCAGTTTTTCATCTGTTTCATTGTCGGTCACATTTCTATTTATACATCTTCTGATAAGCCTGTCCATATTCTGATCCTCTGACAGGACGCTGCACAAAGCATCGTAAAACCTTTCGTCACCATATTTAATTAAGACTTCTTCGTTCAAAGAGACTCTGCATTTTCTATATTGCTTTTTCTCTTTATATTCGTTCAGCAGTCCGGTAACTTTATCCTCTTCTTTGTCAACGAATGTTTCTATGAAATGTTCAAACAGAATATCTACTATTTTATCTGCAATTTCTTTTATCATATTTCTGCTCCATAAATATCCCTTATAGAAAGCTATCTATCCTTTAAAACCTGTGCAGAAGGTCTTTTCACCGGTGCATATCCTGTAGAAAGAAACCTCTGATTACAAAACCGATATAAAAGTCCCTCTGTTATATCCGCCGGCCTCCATCAATGTATCCAGCGGCTGAAAATATCTGCTGTAAAATTCAGAATCAAATAGTTCACATCCTTGTTTCAGAAAGGATCTGTAGTAGTATAAGAAACAGATGTCTGAAACAGCCCTGCCCATTTCAGACAAAATTTGATCATCTGAATAACAAATAATCTCCCCGGATACAATTTTATTCTCAAGCCAGGTCTGCGCAGACCTGGTTCCATGGTCGCTAAGCTCTTCTCTCATCTTCTGGTGACAGAAAAAAGAATATCCCAGAAATGCAAGTACTTCATCGGCCAATACACGGTTCTCTGTTTTTATGATATTTGCCTTAGATACAAAGTCTGTATCTAAAATTGCACATTTTCGTTCTTCAGCCATATTCCTTTACTCAATCCCATATGCTTTTTTAAGCCTCTCCAGTTTTTTCCAATCACTTTCCAGTCTGCTCTTCGGTAAGGCCTCTTGTTCTGTATTTGCCGTAAGATTTTCCAGAAGGCTTCCAAATTTTCCATACCCTGATGGGATCATATCCCATCGTTTTGCCTTGTCTGTAATTGCCATTCTCTTTCGTATTTCTTCCAAAGGAATATCTAGCATTTCTCTTGCCCGGGCATCAGATATCAACTGTTCTTCCAATAGACGCAGAACCATAGCCTTGTATGGAACAGCAAAAATATCCATGAGTGTAAGAATATCATCCATTTCTATAGCTGTTTTATCAATCTGGTAAATTCTGATCTGCTGCTCAAGGGCATCTACCGGCACTAAAAGGAGTCCTGCAAACGCATTCGCCTCCATTTCCTCTTCTTCCGTCGTTCCCGTTTCGATTGTAGTGGCATTTAAAATCGAGCCGCTTCTGGCCAGTTCCGGATCATCCTCTTCCAGGAAACATCGTACATGGTACAATTCATGGGCAGCTGCAAAAATCTGTTTTGACATGGGAATACCGGAATTGAGCATAACAAAAATTCGCCCACTGCGAACAAAAGTGCAGGCACACAATTCCTGATCATTTATTGGGAAACGCAGCCATTCCAAAGGTTTCTCCTTTGTTTTGGTATAATTCTCGATCACAGTAAAAATATTATCCTGGATAATATTCTGACCAATATAAATACTGGAAAAACCCGCTGCTATTTCTCTGATCTGTTCAAAGCGTTCAGGATCTCTCTTAAATAAGATCCCATCAAAAAGTGAAATCATTTTTACATCTCCCATGTTTCAGACATAACCTTGGCATTTTCACGGACATTTGCATGGAAAATAATCAATTCTGCCAGTTCATCCGCTGTATATAAAGCTTTTCTGGCTGCGTCTGAGCTAACTTTTCCCATAAAAGCCCTCATAACATCCATATCTGCAGATTCAGAAGGGGCTTTCAGCAAATCATCCATTTTAACGCAAAAATACTCTGCAATTTCATGAAGTTCTGCAATGCTGATCAATCTGGAGCCATTCAACATTTTGCTCATGATCTGCTTGGATACGCCAATAGCATTCGCCAGATCAATCTGCTTCGTATTGTGCTTTTTCATCTGATCTATAATATTATTGACAACTACAATATTAATATCTACCATTATGCCACCTCCATAGTCTTTATTATATGTCAGAGCATTCTCTCAGTCAATATTTTCGAAACTTTTCTATTTCAATCTCATATTTTCTTGTAAAACGTCTCTATAAAAGAGACTTTACTTTCAAAACAAGGAGAATGGTCTTCTTTATTTATCCAGACCATATTCCCGAATCAGCTCCTGTATCCGATTCTCCGTTTCTTCCAGCTCCTCTGCTATCCTGGAAATGCTCTTTCCCCTGTCAAGTTTTTTCTTGATCTGTTCGACAAGCTGGGCGTTTCTCCCACGGAGTTCTCCTTCCTTTATTCCTTCCTGCACTCCATCTTCCCAGGCATCCTGCCTCTCCATCCGGATATGTTTCTCCTGGTCGTATTCATATATACTCATTTTCTTCACCTCCGCCCGGTTCTTCTCCAGAAACTCTTTCAGGATCCCTTCCCGGATACATTCTGTGATGGCACGTTCCACTGCCTCTGACAGGGGCAGTTCTCTGGCATATTTCCGCACCCGGTCTACGTATTCCGCATAATCCTTCAGGTCCCGGCAGGCTTCCATCAACTCCCGGTTATGATTCCGGTTGATGTTCAGCAGCACTGCTGTCAGCTCCAGCTGTGTTTCTTTCATCCTTACCGTATAGAGATCCGACAGCCGCAGGATCTTCCTGTCGGGCTGAGGCTCTGCCCCGTTATAGAAGATCACAAAACATGGGATAGGAATGGACAGGGCCTTCCTTCCATAAAAATTCTCCTCTGTTGTCATGCCGAGGTCTTTGACCCTTGCGGCAGTCGCCAAATGGTCATGCAAGCATGCCCGCTTGGCTCGTTGCTCGCAGAAATACAGATCGGAAATGTAAAATAAAAACCGCAGGGGCATGTTGGGATTTACAGTAGACTGGTGTTCATAAAGAGATAATCTGTCATCAATGAGGAAAGATAGATTATTTTTCATTCCCATATAGATGGCATTCTCCAATGTGTTGATCTCCAGTTCTTCCGGGTCCTGATAATTCTTTCCACTGATAGCATTATACAACCCCAGCAGCCTTTCCCTGTCCCCGAAGAGCATGGCAAAAACCGTAGATTTGTAGTTTCGATTGGCAGCAAGGGTTTCCGCCGCCATATTGTTCTTCGTCTGTCCCATAATAAGACCTCCTTTTCTTAAAACCTGTGCAGAAGGTCTTTTCATCGGCGCATACCCTGTAGAAAGAAACCTCTCTGCTGTTTGATTGGGATAAAAGCATTGAGATTTCTTTTCTTTGATATGATCCATAGAAATTAAGACAGAGCCATAGCTCTTTGAAATGTTGATAAGGATATTGAAATATAAAATGCTTTGCCTTTATAGTAGCATACTTTTTTAAAGGACAACAGAGGTCATGTTAAACAAAATACACAGGGATCGAGAAGGTGGTTTTTGTAGACTTTGAAGTCTATTTCATAACCTCCTCTATCTTCTCCTTAATATTCTCCACCGAGTCCTCATTAGGCCACATCACATACAAGGGCTGGCTTCCTGAGGAATAGCAGGCCTGAGTATCTCCCGCTCCTACGGCTGCTGTAGATTCTATAGTCCACTGGCTTCCCTCTGCCAGCTGTCTGCTGATCAGCGCCGTCATCTGTTCCCGGCTCATGTTGGTCTCTACGCTGCTGCTCAGGGTATCTATAAGGCTTCCCATATTTTTCAGTATAGCAGGGCTCATAGCCTTCTGGATCAGAGCAGTCAGAAGGATCTCCTGATTCTTGCCCCTCTGATTATCGCCGGAAGTAAAGCTGTGCCTTTCTATGGCAAATGCCAGGGCCATATCTCCGTCCAGGTGATTGATTCCCTGGTTAAAATGGTACTTAGCGGTGGAAAATTCATAAGGGAAATCCACATCTACGCCTCCAAGGGCATCTACGATCTCCACAACCGATGTAAAATTCACCTTCACATAGTAGGAAATATCTATGCCGTAAAGATTCTCCAGGGTCTCCATAGACTTGTCCACTCCATAAATCCCCGCATGAGTCAGCTTATCCCGCTGTTCTCCTGATACGCGGGGAATGGTTACGTAATAATCTCTTGGGGTAGAAGTAAGGAGGATCCTATGATTCCGAGGATTTACGGAAGCGATGATATTCACATCACTTCTGCTGGTAGTTGAGATTGGTCCGTTTACATCGATCCCGCTGATATAAAGATTCCCGGGTATCCTCAGGCTCCTGGGATTCTGCTTCCACCGGAACCTCCACACCATATCTGTAGATTTCCTTTACTTGGTCTGCATATCCATCTATATACTCTTCTAAGATTCCGGAAAAAGCATTATTATAAACTGCCGCCTCCACTCTGCCGGATAACAGAGCCTGGCCCTCCTCCTGGATATTATCATATTCCTGGATCTTTATGGTCCTTCCAAGATTAGTCTCCATATCCTGGATCATCTTTTCCGTATTTTCTGTATCAGAAGCAATCTGTATCCCAAACCGGTAATTGGCAATATCCTGAAGCTGCTCGGCCTTATCTTCGGCCTTTACTACCACGACCATGTCGTAAGTCTGGTAGTCCAGGCCGGCAATCCGGTCCATAAACCTGACTGCATACAGCACACCGGCTATTCCCAGACCGGAAAGGATAATTATCAGTATACTAAAGACGATACCCAGTATAAAAATCCTGGTTTTCCGAAATTGCAGGAACATATTAAAGGCTGCCATCACTGCAAGAATAATCAACAGGAGCAAAAAGTATTATCGGGAACCAGCCCGCTTGTGTATATTACGGTGAAAATGTACCCCTGTTCCGGAGGAACGGATACCATAAGTCCGGGACCATGATACTATGAGTCCGGAGCAAGGGTACCTCACTTAAGTGATTGCTACTTGCGAGTTCACTCGCTTAATGCAGGATCTCATCCATATACTTCCCGCATGGATCTGTAATTCGCAGGATCAGTCGGAATGATTGATGTTGATCTTATATGCATCATGCTTGATGCGGTCCGAGATTACTTCCGAAAGAGGACTGTCATCACCCCCTAGCTAATCATACCAGCCATTGGAATCATACTGGGAACAGAAGATGTTAAATGACTTCCTGCGTCTTCTATGGAAGAGCTCCAGCCCAATCTACTTCAACCTGTTCTGCCGATTTTCGATTGATATGCATGGTGGCGCAGCGTTTCTGCTCATCCTGTTGGATGTAATAGCAGAACTACATAAGCGGCTCATCTCCAGAGAGGCAGCATTCCTCAAGTTACTCTGTCCAGAGAAGCTTTTTATTTACTCCATTGCGGAAAAGTTCCTTGTGTATATTCTCGTAATCAGACACCCGCTATGATGTGGCAGACTTTGCTTTCGAATCAGAAAAAAGCACCCTACCAAGGACGGGATCTGTTAGTTTAAGATCCAGCGGCCATGAAAGGTTCTGCTCCCTTGCAGCTTTCAGCACTTTGTTGACTGTTGTTTTAGATGCATCGCATCAATGCGTATAGATACATTATATAGAAAATCGGTATCCTTTGACCGGAATGACGGTTCAGAACCGTGGTTCTTCCGCATATTTTGGTATTTATACATTAGGGCGATACATAAGTTTTGCTTCTAATAACTGACGGCTGCATCGGCCATACATTGTACGCTTTACCATTTTTAACTTATTATTTGTCCCTTCAACAA
>DXIQ01000076.1 GCA_019112785.1 Candidatus Blautia stercorigallinarum | reverse complement strand
AGCAAAGGACACGAAATAGACCGTAGGTCTATGAGTGACCGCTGACGAGCGAACGTAGCCAGAGAACCTCACCAAGCGGCAAAAGTTGGATACAAAAGTTTTACATGTGTGGTTTTGAAGGTACAGACCTTATTAATTAACCTCAGTTAGGAAACTAACTGAGGTTTTCTTTTTGTATAAAAATCTTTATAATAAAATTTATAAGATGCTTTTGATACGAAGAGAAATTAATAAGGTTAGAAGAGAACAACAGGAGGAGAGCAGAGGGATGAATTATCATGTATCGGCCAAAGATTTTAAACACAAGGAAATCTATGATTTAGGAGAGAAGTTCCGGGGTACTGATCCCAGGGGAGAGGAGATCGGATTTACTAACTATTACATGACATTAAATGGAAAGCCTTTCTTTGGAATCAGCGGTGAGTTCCACTTTTCTCGGTGTGAAGCTCAGCGCTGGGAAGATGAACTTCTAAAAATGAAAATGTGTGGTATTAACGTGATCACAACCTACATATTCTGGAACCATCATGAAGAGGAAGAGGGGACCTTTGACTTTGAAGGGAGAAGAAACCTAAGGCATTTCGTGGAACTTTGTAAAAAACACGGGCTTTATGTGATCGTCCGTATAGGACCTTTTGACCATGGCGAGGCCCGGAATGGAGGACTGCCGGATTGGCTCTATGGAAAACCCTTTGAGGTAAGGAAGCTCAGTGAAGGATTTCTTTTTTATGTCAGAAGGCTGTACGGAAAGATTTCAGAACAGCTTAAAGGATTGCTGTACAAAGATGGAGGCCCGGTGATCGGAGCCCAGATCGATAATGAGTATATGCATTCTTCCGCACCCTGGGAACTTACCACAGGAATCTCCAATGAATGGGTGTTTGGAGGGGATGAAGGCGAGACTTATATGCTGACTTTGCTGGATGAGGCCAAGAAATGCGGTATTCAGACTCCTTTCTATACGTGTACGGGCTGGGGTGGCGCGGTTACCCCTTCTGTAATGATGCCTTTATGGGGAGGTTATGCTTACCGGCCCTGGCTTTTCTATACAAGACAGGGAGAGCATCCCTGTACGGAAGAATATATTTATCAGGACTATCACAATTCCCAGGCGGTAGTTACCAGTGATTTCCAGCCTGCCTATGATCCGGAGACAAGACCCTATGCCTGCTGTGAAATGGGAGGCGGCATGATGTGCTCTTATAATTACCGGTTTATCCTTCCTTATAAAAGTGTGGACGCTATGGCAAATATTAAGATTGCTTCAGGCTGTAATTTCCTTGGATACTATGTATTTCAGGGGGGAACCAATCCTCTGGGAAAACACGGGGGATTTCTCAATGAGTCTCAGGTACCCAAGATGTCTTATGATTATCAGGCTGCTCTGGGGGAGTTCGGACAGATCCGGGAGTCTTACCTGCGGCTGAAGACTATGCATCTGTTCTGCAGGACCTTTGGGGAAGAATTGTGTAAGATGGAGACGGTTCTGCCTGAGGGTGAATCCCTTATAAGCCCGGAGGATCTGGATACCCTGAGATTTTCTGTAAGAACAGACGGGGAAAAAGGATTTTTGTTCCTGAATAATTTCCAGGATCATGCTCAGCCCAGACCGAAGAAAAATGAGACTGTGACTATCGAACTGAAAGATACTCAGGTGATCTTTGATCATATCGATCTGGAAGGGGAAGAAAACTGTATCCTGCCTTTTGGCTGGAACATGGATGGAATCCTTCTGCAAAAGGCAGGAGCCCAGATGATCACCAGGATCGAAAAGGAAGGGCAGATTACCTACGTGTTTCTGAAACCGGAAGGAATGACCCCGGTATTTACATTTGAAGAAGAAGCCATCACCAGCCAGGGAAACCATGTGTATAAGTGTGGAAAAGATAAGCCCTGGGAACTGTTTATTGTGGAAAAAGGGGATATCTGTCTTAAGATACTCTGCCTGGACAGAAACACCTCAAATCAGATGTATCTTCTGCGGGATCAGACTCTGCTGTTTGCCAGGGGCGCAGTGATGGAAGAGGAGGACAGGATCCGTCTGGAAACAGAAAGTGCCTATAATAAAGTTATGTCCTACCCTAAAGGCGCCATGAAAGCCCGGGGAAGTCTGGAAAAAGCGGGTGAAGAAGATGAAATTTTCGACTGCTGGACACTAAGGACAGAAGAGAAAAAGCCCCAGGCAGAGATCGCTCACACAGCCGCTTTAAAGTATACAGTAAAAGCTCCCGAGGATTTTATGGAAGGACTGAAAGATGTATTATTGCAGATCCGTTATAAAGGAGATATTGGCTATGCTTTTATAAATGGAGAGATGGTCCATGATAATTTCTGGAATGGAGATCTGTGGGAAATCGGCCTTCGCACCTTGGCAGAAAAACTGAAAAAAGACCCTTTGACGATTTCTATCACCCCTTTGAAAGAAGGGGCTAATGTAAATGTAGAATCTGCAATGGCCGCCCGTATGGAAAATGTAAAAGCCTATACCGGTGAGCTGGAGAGTGTGGAACTAAAGCCGGTTTATGAGTTTTCTTTTTAGAGGGAGCAATGCTATGTATGACGCAAATACTTTGAAAATACTCTTTCGGTTCAGCCAGATCCCGCTTACCGTCTATACACGGGAATGGATCCGGATAGAAAGTTTCGCCAGTTTTTCCAAGGATCCGGAAACCTTTGAAAAGAGGATGCTGGAGAAAGTGCAGGACGGTCTTGCCGGAAAAAAGTTTTTCTTTCTTTCCTATGACTCCCAGGTACCCATCGCCCTGTGCGGCTGCAGAGGAGAAGAGGAGTATTATATCCTGGGACCTTTTTCCTATGGGAGAACAGATACTTTCGAGTGCAGAAATTTTATACGGAAAAATAAGATCAGGGAATGCCCTAAGAGCCAGCTGGACGATATTTTTGCATTAGTGTCTTATCTTACAGGAGAGGAGTTTCAGGAAGATCGGAGAAAGGATATCCTGGGAGAACTTCTCCCTGATAAGGAAGCAGGTGAGAACCAGGAGCTGGTAACCAGAGAAGAACTGCGGCAGATTGATTCTTTCCAGAAGAACCATACTTATATGGACGAGCAGCTTTTGTATGATCATATTAAAGAGGGAGATGCAGAATACCTGGAGAAGCAGGATTTTTACGAAGCTCCTTCCCATCCCATTATCATAGAGGATCTTAAGAAAAATGAGGAATATATGACGGTGATCAGTATTTCTCTGGCTGCAAGGGCGGCTATAGAAGGAGGACTCAGCTCCGCAGAGGGGTTTATTAACAATGACATTTATCTGAAAAAGCTTTCACAGTGTAAGACGGTTTTTGAGATGGACCGTCTCCGGCGGGAAAGCCAGATCTATTTTGCCCGGCTTGTAGCGGACCATAAGAAAAAGAGCACCGTGAATTTTCATGTGGAGGAAGTGAAAAAAAATATCATATCCAAAAGATTTACCAAAATATCCATACAGGAAATCGCAGATGATCTGGGGCTTTCAAAGGAATATATGCAGAAATTATTCAGAAAATACGAGGGGATCTCAATCACAGAATATATCTCTGATATTAAGATCGAGGCGGCCTGTAATATGCTCCGGTATTCAGACAGGCAGATTCAGGAAATTGCAGAATACCTCCACTATGGAAGTGTTAGCCATTTCAGCACAGCCTTCCGGAAGAAAATGCATCAGTCTCCCAAGGAATACCGGGATCAGAACAGGAAGACGGTCTTTTGATCCCAGAAGAGACGGAACAAAGGGAGATTTCCACCGGTTGAAAACCAAAAAGCCCTTTTATCAAAAAATATATCCGAAAAGTTAAAATAAATATCCGAAAACATAAAAACTTTTGCCTGAGAAAACAAATAGAATAGGGGTATCAGAAATAATATTCTAGGAGGAATGGGACGGATATGAAAATTTACGTAGACGCAAAGGCTTCCCGTCAGGGAAACGGAAGTAAAGAAATGCCTTTTAAACACATTAATGACGCGGCACAGGTGGCAGTGGCCGGTGACGAGGTACTGGTTGCTCCGGGTATTTACCGTGAATATGTAAATCCCAGAAACGCCGGAACAGAAGATGCACGGATCGTTTACCGCAGCACAGAGCCTTTAGGGGCAATGATCACTGGAGCAGAGGAAGTAAAAGACTGGAAACTTTATCAGGGAACTACCTGGGTAACCAGGGTCAACAATTCCATTTTCGGAAATTATAATCCTTATACTACATATGTATACGGCGACTGGTACTTTGCCGGACGGAGCAAACATACAGGGGTTGTATATCTCAATGACAAGATGCTTTATGAGGCAGAGAGCCTGGAGGCATGTATGGAAGGAAAGGTCTATGAATGCTCCTGGGAACCGGAAGCTTCTGTCTATAAATGGTATTCTGAACAGGATGGAGACGAGACTGTGATCTATGCAAACTTCCAGGGAAAAAATCCCAATGAGGAAAATGTAGAGATCAATGTCCGCCGGGAATGTTTTATGCCTTCAGAAACGGGCATCGGCTATATTACTGTCAGCGGTTTCAATATTAATAAAGCTGCAACCACCTGGGCGCCGCCGGCAGCCTATCAGGACGGTATGATCGGACCTCACTGGTCCAAAGGCTGGATCATCGAAGACTGCGAGATCAGCAACAGTAAATGCGCTGGTATCTCCCTTGGTAAATATCTGGATCCGGACAACGATCATTACTTTACTTACAAACATGTGAAGAGCCCTACCCAGATGGAGCGTGATGCCGTATGCCGGGGACAGTATCATGGATGGCTGAAGGAAAAAGTGGGAAGCCATATTGTCCGCCGCTGCAATATCCATAACTGTGAACAGGGCGGTATCATCGGCCGTATGGGAGGGGTATTCTCCATTATCGAGGATAACCATATCCACCACATCAACAATATGATGGAACTGGGAGGAGCAGAAATCGCCGGTATCAAAATGCATGCGGCAATTGACGTGATCTACCGCCGGAACCATATCCATCATTGCACTATGGGAATCTGGTGCGACTGGGAAGCTCAGGGTACCCGTATTACACAGAACCTGTTCCACGACAATCAGAAACCTGAATTCGCCAAACAGCTGAAAGGCGGTATGATGAGCCAGGATATTTTCGTAGAGGTTGGCCACGGTCCTACTCTTATTGATAACAATATCCTTCTTTCCGACGCCTGCCTGCGTATGGCCACTGAAGGGGTTGCTATGGTCCACAACCTGATCTGCGGCGCTCTGACCTGTGTGGGAGAGGGGACCGGCCCCCGTTATACTCCATACCACATTCCCCATCGGACAGAAGTTATGGGCTTTATGACTATTCTTCACGGAGACGATCGTTTCTATAACAATATTTTTGTACAGAAATGGCCATCTCAGCCGTTCACTACTCTCAGAGACAGCTCCGAGGGAACCGACGAGGAGAACCGGGAAGTGGGTACTCATGTAATGGATGAATATCCTACCTATGATGAATGGATCAAAATGTTCGATATGGATACAGACACGCCGGATATGAAAAAGCTGGAGCCGGCTCATGGCAAAAAACTGCCTGTATGGGTAAAAGGAAATGTTTACTTCAACGGCGCCAAAGCTTATAAAAATGAAACCAATAATCTGGTAGATACAGAACATAGCGTAACTGTTGACCTGAATATGGAAGATGGTTGTCCGGTACTCTCCACTAACCTTTATGAATTCCTGGGAGACTTTGGGGACAGTATGGTAAACAGCGATATCCTGGGTTATGCTTTTGAGCCGGAAGAACGGTTTGAAAATCCGGATGGAACAGACATTGTCTTTGACAGCGATTATTTCGGAAACCACAGAGGTATCCGTGTCCTTCCCGGACCTTTCGCCAGTGCAGAAGACGCCGGGAAAAAACTTTTTTCCTGATCCGGGGATATAAGACAGGATCCCGCCGCAAAATTCCGGGAAGAGATTAAAAAGAAAATAACCTGGAATATATTGACAAACGTAAAACTCTAATGCTATAATCACTTTGTTAGCAGAAACTAACCCATGCGCAGATAAAGATGCCATGGGTTAGTTAGTTTTTAGAGATGAAGTTAGTCTACGCTAACTTCAAATAAAAAACATTGGAGTGAACCTATGAATTTTCTGAAAAGCAAAAAGAAAGTGATCATTATCCTTCTTATCCTTGTGGTCATAGCAGGCGCCTTTGGCATCTATCAGTATACCAGGCCAAAAGAAGTGACTAATTATGATGTGGAGTTTGAAGCAGATCAGGAAAAACCTGAAGACGAAGACACACCCAGCGGTGTGGAAGAAGGGATCCAGATCCCCGGTTATGAATCCATTACCATTCCGGCGGGGACAACCGATGTGTCTGTGGAATTGATGAATCCGGAAGAAAATAATGTATATTTTGAGATTTCTTTCTACCTTCCGGAAACTGACGAGACCATCTACACATCTAAGATGATCCAGCCCGGCCAGCACCTGTATGAGATTACTCTGGACAAGGCTATGGAAGCAGGGGAATATCCTCTGACTATCCGGTATGCAACTTACAGCGCCGATGAGGCCATGACCCCCAGAAACGGGGCGGAAGTGAACTGTACGTTGATCGTCCGGTAAGTCAAAGACCCCGATGCAAGCATAACGGGGCATCAAACTTGTTGATGTTACTGCGCAAAAAGCGCTTAACATAAGGCAGGTCTTAAACGGCACAAAAGACCTGCCTTTGCGGCGGGAGCGGGCGGCATGTGCCGTGTCTGCCTGATTTATTGGCCGCAGGAAATATATAAATATTGTTATAAAAGAAGGGAGAGTATCTATGAGACTCAATAAGATTGTATCAGGAGCTGCTGTGGCAGCTATGTTAGGAACTATGATGTGCACCACGGCTTTTGCAGCAGATTATACAGATGGAAATTATACAGGGGAAATCCATTTTCTGAATGCCAACGGATCAGGGGCTGCCAGCATGTGCGACCCGATCTTTGTCCATGAGGCGGAACTGGCGCTTACAGCAGATAATGCCGAACTTACCTTTTATGTAGCTTATCCTATTCCAGCATTTCCTGCCATGGGAACAGACGGAACGATCCTGGATGTAGTGCTTACAGTAAATGATACCGAATATACAGCAGAATCCGATATAACCACAAAACCGGAGAAAGTATTCGACACTACATCCAGTCTTTTTGGAATCACTGAGGGAGAATCCTATCCGACTCAGGTTCTTACAGTAGACCTTCCCAGAGATGCAGTAGACGATCTGGAAGCCGGTACAGTTGCCGCCAGCGCCTATGTAAACTCTGTAATGAATTCTACCCAGAACTTCTTCGTTCAGGTAACTGATCTTCAGTCAGTGGGAGGAGAGACAGAAGATCCTGATCAGCCGGAAGTACCAGCAGAGGATACTCAGGATATGCAGATCAGCGCCGATGTGGAAGAAGCAGTTTCCGCACCAAGCTATACAGTAACCGTACCGTCTTCTGTAAAAATGGGAACCCTCAGTACAGAGGCTGATAATTCCTTAACCTACACAGTAGATGTGGAGGCTTCTAACCTGAACGGAAATCTTTCTGTTTCTGCACCTGGAACTGGAAATCTGACCAGCGGCGACAACACACTGGCTTTTGCCAACAGTTTCGGAACACAGAACGTAACAGCAGATACAGAGAATGGCCAGCTTAGCGGCGCTATCAGCGTATCAGCTTCTGACGTAGCAAAAGCTGCAGCAGGAAATTACACAGGAACAACTACTTTCAGCATTACATATGCAGCAAACTAAAAGCAATAAAAACTAAAATGGTGCTGTCGCATTGGTCATATTTCAGGAATATTTATACATTTTATGCGAATTTGTCGAGCATAGCCTTGAGACTATAGGCTCAAGGCGGCGCAGACTGAGCAATAAAATGTATAAATATTCACGATTTTGACTAATGCGGCAGCGCCGTATCTTAAAAAGGATTTTGAATGGAGGGAAGTATGAGACAGAAAAAAGGCTGGAAGAAGATGGGCATGAAATTCCTGGCAGCCGTTACAGCTATAGGTCTGTTATGGCAGCCATCAGATATAAATGCCGCAGCTTGGGGCCGGACCTCCGATTCCTATACGGCAAATGGCACTTTTCATATTGACCAGTTCGGGGAATATGATATTAACGCGGAAGTTACAGTTACGGACGGAGTTATTACTGCTGTGGAGATCACAGGGGATAACTTCGGAGGAACCTACGGTGACTATAACCAGAATGTAAAATTGCCTGCGGCAATTGCCGGTATGGCAGAGAAGTTTATCGGACTTGGAGATACAGACCGAGAAGGGATCCAGGGGCTGGATGCTGTATCAGGGGCCACCTACTCTTCCAACGGGATCAAAGAAGCGGTTATGAACGCTCTTGGATTAGAGGAAGAGGAATCTTCCGGGAACGTACCCTCTCAGGTTCCGGAGGCCGGGACTTATCAGGTGACTGTGGCAGTCCGCAGTGATGTGGTAGATCACAGTCTTGTCCAGGCAGATACTACCCAGGCGGTGCTCCAGGTAGATGACAACGGGCAGATGAAACTGTCCTATACCATGGTTTCCGGCACAGACCAGGAACCGATGTATATCCTGGGCGTAAACGGATACTATGTAAACAATGACCGGTCCGGAACTCTTTCCATGGATGGAGTTGTTTATAATACGGCGCAGGCAGGGGATTATACGGTAGTAACCGACGTAACCTATCCCCTCTCAGGGCTGAGCCAGTACTATTATACAAATACTTCTCTGTATGTGCCGGCCATGAGCAATCTGAACGGAGAGATCAACGGCATATACTTTGAAAACGGACGCTTCAGCGTGGACACCATCGCAACGGTATACTGGGATACCCTTACAAAGCAGGGAAATGACAGTATGGAAATTACCGCAAATGTAGCGGAAAATATTTCATCCCCTTCTTACGGAGTTTCTGTTCCGTCGTCCCTTGCCATGGGCGGGCTGAGCACTCAGCAGGATAATATAAAACCCTATGAGATCAAAATATCTGCAGAAGGCAAAGATGGTCTCGTTACAGTAACAGCACCGGACCAGGGAGATCTGAAAAATGACGGGGAGAAGACCCTGAGATTTTATAACGACTTTGGCACTCAGATCTTTAACGCTTCAGACGGATCTGTCTCAACAGAGACAGAAGCAGCCAGAGCAAACACTTTAAACGCAGTTCAGACTGAGGATTCTTCTAATATTGAGACAGATACCGGAGACACAGATGAAGGAACAGCTCTGTACGGAAATATTATGATAACTGCGGCAGACGTGTCCGGCGCAGTCCCCGGCAATTACACCGGAACCACAACCTTTACCATCTCTTATTCCGAAAGCGGGGAAGACCCGGATAGTCCGGGCGGAGAAGATCCGGATACTCCAGGCGGAGAAGACCCGGATACCCCAGGCGGGGAAGACCCGGACAATCCAGGCGGGGAAGATCCGGATAACCCGGGCGGAGAAGACCCGGATACCCCAGGTGGCGAGGACCCGGGCACTCCGGGAGGGGAAGATGACGGACAGGACCAGAACCTGGAAGCCGGCAGATATACAGTAGATGTGGCCCTGTGGCATGCAACTAACAACACTTTATCCATGGGAGACGCAGCCCTGAATCCCCAGGGAGTGATCGTCGTAGATAAAGATGGGAACATGTCCCTGCAGCTGACCTTTCAGTCTTTGAATATTTCAGGTATTGAAGGCTATCTGTACAGGATGAAAAAGGTAGATATGTCCACTGTAGTCTATAATCAGTATAATTATCCATCCTCTTATGAGGCGGAAGATGTCCAGATACTGGAGACTTTTGAAGGCGTCTATGATTCATTTAACGATCCGGACTCATCTTCCTATGATGCAAATACCGGCGGTAATGAATATCCCAGGATTATTTCCATCCCCATAGAGCCGGATGAAGACATGAACTATGTGGAGATTTATGTTCCGGTGATGGAATCTATCGGCGCAGGCCAGGGAACACAGCTGGCCAGACTGCACATTGACTGGGATTCTGCAGAAAAAATTTCAGATGACCCGGGAACAGAGGAACCTGGCACAGAAGATCCGGGAAAGGAGGACCCGGGAACGGAAGATCCGGGCACAGGTGATCCGGGAACAGAAGATCCCGGGACAGGAGATCCTGGAACAGAGGATCCGGACAAGGAAGACCCGGATGACGGATCCACCCTTGATATCCGTAATCTTGCTGACGGAGTATATTCTCTCACAGGCAGGATGGTGAAAGTGGATAAAACCACTCTTTCTATGTCAGACAACGCCATCAACCACACGATCAAACTCACGGTGACAGATGGAAAATATTATCTTACTTTGGATTTCAGAGGCCTGACCATCGGAGACAGACTGGGTTACCTGAGCGAACTTAAGTATTATCTGACAGGCTACACGCTGGATGAATATGGAAATCCTGTGGGAAATCTGGCAGACGTTACTATTGATTCCTATCAGACAAATGAAGACGGATCTCTGGTCAGCGACCAGTATGGAACGGATTATCCCGACTTTGTTACCTTTGAAATGATCCCTGAAGCTCTGGAAGACGGCTATGTGCCTCTTCAGGTATTTGTACCTATTATGGAATCTATTGCAGCAGGTACGGGAAACCAGCCGGTGTTCCTGAGTCTTGACTGGAGTACCATTGAAAAAACATCAGAAGACGATCCGGATTTTGATAATGATGGGGACAGCGGCGATGAGAACAATAACGGAGATGGCAACAACAACGGAGATGATAACAACAGCGGGACTACCACTCCAACCGGAAGCTCCGGCCTGGGCAGCGGTTCCGGCTTAACCGGCGGCTCCAGTCTGACAGGAGGTTCTTCTCTTACCGGAGGTTCCTCCCTAGGAAGCTCTTCTTTAGGCAGTTCTTCCCTGGGAAGCGGTTCCTCTCTGAAAAGCGGCCTTTCCACTGCTTCCGGAGCCAAGACCGGAGATGAGACCAACTTTGCATATGTATGGTTTCTCCTTCTGGCAGGAGGGGTGATGGCAGCCTGTGCTGTCAGGATAAGATATAATCGCAGAAAATAATACAGCATACCCGGAATTTACGGAGATATTTCAAAAGTCAGATGTGGCTGGAGAGATATCTCCGTTTCTTTCAGTCAGCTCATGCTCGGCCAATTTTAACCGGTTGGCTTTATAATTTTCCATTTTCTTTTCTAAACAGCGGAGCTTATTCTCTGAAGAGAGAGGATCAGCTGCAGCTTTAAAAGGGATACTTATCAGTTTTTATTGCTGTAGTCCGCTATGAGTGGTATTATGGAGAAACGAAAGATATCGGACCAAATCTTAATGTAAACCAGGTTTATCTGGAAAGTTTTACGAATAAATGTTATACCTTCAATCTGAGTATAAAGTACAGGGAGGAAAGATATGGATTACAGAATATTAGTTGTGGAAGATGAGCCGGACATCAATAACCTTCTGGCCAGGATACTGAGAGAAGAAGATTATAAGGTTTCACAGGCTTTTTCCGGAACAGAGGCCAAAATGGCGACGGAAAGGGAAATGCCGGACCTTATCCTGCTGGATCTTATGCTGCCGGGAATGTCCGGAGAAGAATTGCTCCAAGACCTGAGAGAGAACCGGAAATCTCATATTCCGGTGATTGTAATCTCCGCAAAAGGGCTGCTGGAGGATAAAGTCTCTCTGCTGAAAATGGGGGCGGATGATTATATCACAAAACCCTTTGAGCCGGAGGAGGTGGCCGCCCGTGTCCAGGCAAATTTAAGACGGTGGGGAAAAGCGCCGGAGACAGAAAAGCCTTTAACCTATAAAAATCTGAAGCTTTCTCCCAGCGCCAGGAAAGTGACCCTCAGGGGAAAAGAACTGGCACTTACAGGCCATGAGTTCGACATCCTGTATCTCCTCATGAATAATCCGGAAAAGGTGTATTCAAGAGAACTGCTCTATGAACAGGTATGGCATGGAGGGTATTATGGTGAAAATAATACAGTAAACGTCCATGTAAGTAACATAAGGAAAAAAATAAAGGAAGAAGATCCCGGTGAAGAGTATATCCAGACGGTATATGGTATCGGTTTTAAACTTCCCCAGGCATAAATGATTTCTCATCTTTATAACTTCTTTAAAAGTTCTTTATGACTTATTAAAAGGGAAAAAGGTACAATACGTTTGTCAGATGGAGAACTCCCGACTGACAGACGTATTTTTGTATAGGAGGAAATAAGATGAATGGGTATGTTATGGAAACAAGACAGGTTACGAAAACCTACGGTTCCTTCCTGGCGCTGGACCATGTAAATATCCATGTGAGAAAGGGCTGTATCTACGGCCTTGTGGGAGATAACGGAGCAGGAAAGAGCACACTTTTGAA
>DXIQ01000075.1 GCA_019112785.1 Candidatus Blautia stercorigallinarum | reverse complement strand
GAGGCTGCCAAAGAAGTAGTGAAATCTGACGATATTGTAGATAATCTGTTCCTTAAAGTAAAAGGAGAACTTCCTGAACTTATGCAGAAGGATGCTAAGAACGCTGAATACTATATTGACCTGATTATGATTGCAAAATATTTAGAGCGTATCGGTGACCATGCAGAGAATATTGCCCAGTGGGTGGAATATTCCATAACAGGGGTACATGAGGCTCTTGGACAGGAGTAGAGGATACATGATTTACTTAGTAGAAGACGATGAGAGCATCCGGGAGCTGGTAGTCTATACCCTGAACAGCCAGGGCATGGAAGCAGAAGGCTTCGGGACGCCCTCTGACTTCTGGAAAGCTTTAGAGAACAAGGTCCCGGATCTGATTCTTCTGGATATTATGCTTCCGGAGGAAGACGGACTGGATATCCTTGCAAAATTAAGAAAAAAAAGCGATACAAAAAATCTTCCCATTGCCATGCTTACAGCAAAGGGCAGCGAGTATGATACGGTAAAAGGACTGGACAGCGGTGCGGATGATTACATCCCAAAGCCGTTCCGGATGATGGAGCTTGTGTCCAGGATCAAAGCGCTTCTTCGCAGGAGCGGAAAATCAGGCCAGGCGGATAAGGAATACAGCTTAGATAATCTGTATGTTTCCCAGAAAAAACATCAGGTGAAGGTAGGAGACCGGGAGGTTGTCCTGACTTTGAAAGAGTTTGAACTTCTGCTCCTTCTCCTTTCCAACCCGGGGATCGTATTTACCAGAGCACAGCTTCTGGACAAGATCTGGGGATATCAGTTCGACGGAGAGAGCAGGACAGTAGACGTTCATATCCGTACACTTCGGCAGAAGCTGGGAGAGGCCGGCCATTATATTGAGACCGTGCGGGGCATGGGATATAAAATAGGAGGACCTTCATGACAAAAAGGATTTTTAAATCAATTATCCTGGCGTCTGTGATCGTACTTCTGGCCAGCGGCGGGCTGACCATGGGAGTGTTATACAACCATTTTGGCAATCAGTTGGAGGAGGAACTCCGCACAGAAACGGAGTTCCTTTCCATTGCTGTAGAGAACGAGGGAATGGGGGCTTTTGACTCTATCCCCTCAGAGGCCGAAAGGATCACCTATATTGACACAGACGGTACAGTGCTTTTTGACAATCGTTCCAATGCGGATGACATGGAAAACCATCTGGACAGAGAGGAGATCCAGGAAGCTATGGAAGATGGCAGCGGTATGGCTGTGAGAGAGTCAGATACTCTTTCCCAGCGCACACTGTATTATGCGCTGCGTCTTGCAGATGGTACGGTGCTGCGGGTTTCCAGTACCCAATACAGCCTTCCCGGACTTTTAGGGGGTATGATCCAGCCTTTGCTGATCATTTTGATCCTTATGCTGATTCTGGCAGGGTTCCTGGCCTCAAGACTGGCTAAAAATATTGTGAATCCTCTGAACCGGCTGGATCTGGATCATCCGGAGGAGAACCAGACTTATGAAGAGGTGGCCCCTCTCCTTACTAAGATCAACCGGCAGCAGAAATCGCTTCAGGCAGAGATCGCTGATGCCAAGCGCCAGCAGGAGGAATTTTCCATTATCACAGATAATATGGAAGAAGGATTTCTGGTCATCGATTCCCACACAGAAGTATTGTCTTATAATTCCAGCGCCCTGCGGCTTTTGGGAGCCAGAGAACAGGATGCCAGACAGAGTGTGCTGGCTCTTAATCGGAGCGAAAGCTTCCAGAGGACAGTGGAAAAGGTACTGGGCGGCCAGCATGTGATCTCTAATCAGGAATTCCAGGGGATTACCTGCCAGGTGGCGGCGAACCCGGTTTTCCAGGAAGGTAAGGTTACCGGTGCAGTGATCCTGATCCTGGATGTGACAGAAAAAATGAAAGGGGAGCAGATGCGAAGAGAATTCACCGCAAATGTGTCTCATGAGCTGAAGACCCCTCTGACTTCTATTTCCGGATTTGCAGAGATCATCAACGATGGCTTCGTAAAACCGGAGGATACCAAGAAATTTGCCGGACGTATCTTTAAAGAGGCCCAGCGGCTGATCACCCTTGTCAATGATGTGATCAAGATCTCTCAGCTTGATGAGGGAAAACTGCCTTATGAGAAAGAGGAAGTGGATTTGTACGAGGCGGTCCGGGAGACTTTTCTGCGTATCGAGGATCATGCCAAAGCGGAAGGGGTTCATCTGTATCTTTACGGACCTCATATCAAGTCAAACACAGTAAAAACTATCCTGGATGAGATTATTTATAATCTTTGCGACAATGGGATCAAATATAATAAAAAAGGCGGAAGCCTTACTGTGACCATATCTCAGGAGGGAGAAAAACCGGTGGTCACTGTGGAAGACACAGGAATCGGAATTTCAGAGGAGGACCAGAAGCGCATCTTCGAGAGATTCTACCGGGTAGATAAGAGTCACTCCAAAGCTATCGGCGGAACGGGACTTGGACTTTCTATTGTAAAACACGGCACTATGTTCCTGGGCGCGGACATGAAGGTGGAAAGCACCTTGGGTGAAGGAAGCAAATTTATTCTGATCCTGCCGGAATAACACTAATAGATTCAGGAAAAATAGCAGTATCCTGTAAAATCCAGGCTTTATAGGCCTGGATTCTACAGGATACTATTTTTTTCATACAGAGAATCTTGATCCAGTCCCTGCAGCCTTATTATGCTCCATATCCTTCTAATGCTGCAGTCAGTATTTTCCCTGTTTCCAGATCCGTATAAAAGGTTAATTCAATATCTCTGTCTTCACATCTGTAGGTCAGTCCGCAATCCGTATAATCTTTAAATGCGGGATCTTTAATAGAATAGGGATTGCCTAAAGTGGCGATGAGTTCTTCCACTGTGGAAGATTCACGGATCCCTGCCACCTCAAATTCTGAGGACTCGTTTTCTATAAGGGATACGTGGATACTATATAAGGATCCTGCGGATACAGTCTGACCTTCTTCGCCGATAAAGCCAAGATTTACCAGAGCATTATCGCTGTTTATAAAATCACAGGTATAGGCAAGTGCCCCGGTTTTTTCATCTGCAAATTCCGGATCCGTGGGCTCGTAGCCTGTGGACAGTATATCCTCCCATTTCATGCCGATTTTAAATTCCTGGCCATTAACAGTCATTGCTTCGACTACATCAGACAACTGATTGTCCATGACCAGGCCATTATTTTCTTCATATGGAGTTAAATCTAAATATTGCCCTAGCAGTTCCAACACCAGTTCTTCTTCAGAACCAGTTTCTTTTTCAGAATCGGTTCCCTCTTCAGATACTTCTTCTGTACTATCACCAGAAACTTCGTTATCCGCCTCAACCTGAATATTTTCCTCTGATTCAGAGGGCATCGTGTCAGAACAGCCGGTCATGTAAAACGCTGCGAATACAGACAGGGCTCCATAAATAATTGTCTTTTTCATTTTCCATATTCTCCTTTACAACTAACTTGAGATTCATTATAGATATGTCAGGTTGATTATGCAATGGCCTGTCCATGCAAATAATAGCAGAAATCGGACGGATATTGTTATGCTTCTCATGCAGTATCTTTCTGTTTTACGGAGAAGTTGTAAATTGCAAAAATGAAAAATATATTTCTTGAAAATGATAAAATGAAAATTAAATTACATTTTACAAAAACATGCTATCAGATTTAAACTGACGTTGCTATCATATTCCTGTAAAAAAGAAAACAATCATTTTTCAGGAGGAGTAACGACAATGAAAACACAAAGGCTGACGCAGTCTCAGAAATTAATGGTATTTGTACTTACCATGTCCCTTTATGGATTAGCAACCCTGTTTACAGAACTGATCCCTTCCTTCCAGGTGGGAATCGTAGAGTTTTCTGTAGAATATTTCCTGTTTATCCCCTTAGTGCTGGCAATGCTTTTTGATCCTATGTCAGCGGCTCTGGGAGCAGCTACAGGAGAACTGGTCTTCAGTGAGATCATGCTGGGTCAGTTTGGCGGACTTGGAGAACTGGAAAAATTCATTACAGTTACCATCGGCGTATATATTGCAGGCCGTCTGGTGAGAAATCCGAAAAACCGGAAAATGGTGGGGATTGCCGCTATCAGCGGTGTAGCCATTCAGCAGATCCTGGGTATGATCGTGGATATCCTGAAAGTTCAGTTTGCAGTACAGGATTTTGAAGCGGTTCCCGGACTTCCCCAGAGTGTATTTGCTACAGAAGGCTTTGCCTGCCTCAATGATATCGTATTTTCAGGAATCCTGTTCTGTATGCTTCCTACCCTTTTCCTGGTGCCGAAGCTTTATGGAAAGATCGAGCCGCTTCTGGGAATGGAGCCAAGAACCGAGAAGACAGCCCTGGATCCTATCGGGCTGAAGGTACTGGTCTGTTCACTGGCTGCCTTTGCAGTGGCTATTGCATCGGAGATGCTGGCAGAAAGCGGCATGTCTCTCATCGATTGGGAAGCAAGCTGGGCCGAAAGCGGTACAGCAATGGCGGCAGGAATGGCAGTGGCTGCTGCTGTGGCTGCTGCTGTGGCTATTATAGCGATTCTGGTTATCAAGAAAAAGGCAGACAGTGCTGCTGAGCGTGTATAGAGAGTGTGATCATGAACAGTATAGAAATAAAAAATCTTACCTATTCTTATCCGGGGGCCCAGGCCCCCACTTTAAAAGATGTAAATTTAGAGATTGAAAAAGGGGACTTTCTGGCTATTGTGGGAAATAATGGATGCGGAAAGTCCACTCTTTGTAAAGTTATGAATGGGCTGATCCCCCATTTTATTACCGGTGATTTCCAGGGGGAAGTGCTGGTGGGAGGAATCTCCACGCTGGAGGCAGATATCGGAACGCTGGCTCAGAAAGCAGGCTATGTATATCAGGATTTTGAGAATCAGATCGTCCGTCCTACAGTTTTGGATGACGCCTCTTATGCATGCATGAACTACGGCATGAAGGACTATAAAGAGAGAGGTCTGGAGGCCCTGGATCTCTGCGGTCTTACTGGGAGAGAAAATGATTATGTGTTCCAGTTGTCCGGGGGCCAGACCCATCTTCTGGCTTTGGCGGGAGCGGTTTCCCTCCGGCCGGAGGTTCTGATCCTGGACGAACCTATTGCTCAGCTGGATCCCCACCATGCAGACAGGATCTATGAGATCCTGCGGGAATTAAACGAGAAGCAGGGAAAAACGATTATTGTTATTGAGCATCATACAGAATATATTGCAGACTACTGTAAACATATGATGCTTTTGAAGGACGGGCATGTGGAATGGAAACTTCCGGCTAAGGAAGCTTTGAGCAGGGTAGAAGAGCTTCAGGCCTGCAATATCTTTCCGCCTCAGGTAACTCTGGCAGCCTATGGGCTGGAGAAAAAAGGGGCCATACCCCATGAAAAGGAATACCCTTCTACTGTAGAAGACGGGAAAATGGCTTTTCAGAATCTGACTTTTGATAAACGCTATATGGAGTTTCGAATCAGACAGAAGCAGACAGAACCTTCTGTGGAATACCGGCATGCGGCAGTTTCCTACCGGTCTGTGAAAGGAGAACCCAGAAAGATCTTTGAGGATCTGGATCTGGAAATCTGCCGGGGGGAGAAGATCGCTCTCATAGGTTCCAATGGAGCGGGAAAGTCCACATTAATGAAAATGATGAC
>DXIQ01000074.1 GCA_019112785.1 Candidatus Blautia stercorigallinarum | reverse complement strand
TCGAAATCAACCATCTCCTCAAAGAGCGGTTCCACCTTTACCTTGGAAAAATCAATCTTTTCCGCCGGTTTTTCTTCGGCTTTCTCAGCCTTAACTTCGCCCTTCTTCGGATCAAGTGACTTCATTGTCGGGAACAGCAGTACGTCACGGATGGCTGCGCTGTCTGTGAGCAGCATACACATTCTGTCGATACCGAATCCGATACCGCCTGTTGGAGGCATACCGATCTCCAGTGCGTGAAGAAAATCTTCATCTGTATGCTCTGCCTCTTCATCTCCGGCTGCCGCATTGGCATCCTGCTGAGCGAAACGTTCTCTCTGGTCAATAGGATCGTTCAGCTCAGAGTAGGCGTTTGCCATCTCCCAGCCATTCATGAAGAACTCAAAACGCTCTACATAGTCGGGATTTTCCGGTTTTTTCTTTGTAAGAGGAGAGATTTCAATAGGATGATCCATAACAAAAGTAGGCTGGATCAGATGTTCCTCTACATATTCCTCGAAGAACAGGTTGAGGATATCTCCTTTTCTGTGTCTGTCTTCGAATTCAATCTTGTGTTCTTTTGCAAGTGCTCTGGCCTGCTGGAGAGTTTCCACTTCATTCCAGTCAATTCCTGCATATTTCTTCACTGCGTCTACCATGGTGATCCGTTCAAAAGGCTTGCCCAGATCCATCTCCACACCGTTGTAAACGATCTTGGTAGTTCCCAGGACTTCCTTAGCCACATGGCGGTAAAGATTTTCTGTAAGATCCATCATACCGTGGTAGTCTGTATACGCCTGATACAGCTCCATAAGAGTGAACTCCGGATTATGTCTGGTATCCAGACCTTCGTTACGGAATACTCTTCCGATCTCGTAAACTCTTTCCAGACCTCCTACGATCAGTCTCTTTAAGTACAGCTCCAGAGAAATACGCAACTTGAAGTCCTCATCAAGAGCATTAAAATGTGTCTCAAATGGACGGGCAGCGGCGCCTCCTGCATTGGCAACCAGCATAGGCGTCTCCACTTCCATAAATCCCTGTCCGTTTAAGTAATTACGGATACTTGCCAGGATCTTGGAACGTTTGATGAAGGTATCCTTTACATCTTCGTTCATGATCAGATCCACATATCTCTGACGGTAACGGAGATCTGTGTTTGTAAGACCGTGGAACTTCTCCGGCAGAGGATTCAGACTCTTGGAAAGGAGGGTTACCTCTGTGGCATGGATAGAAATCTCTCCGGTCTTGGTCTTAAACACTTCACCCTTGATCCCGATAATATCGCCGATATCCAGTTTTTTGAAATCTTTGTAAGATTCTTCACCCAGATTGTCTCTGGCTACATAAGCCTGAATGGATCCCTGCAGGTCCTGAATACTGCAGAAAGAGGCTTTTCCCATAACACGTTTGGACATCATACGTCCTGCCAGGGAAACTTCTTTGCCTTCAAACTCATCAAAAGCATTTTTGATCTCCATACTGTGATTTGTCACATCATATTTTGTGATCTGGAAAGGATTCTTTCCATTTGCCTGCAAATCGGCTAATTTTTCACGGCGGACCTGTAATAAATGGTTTAAGTCCTGCTCCTGGGCTTTCTTCTGTTCTGCCACTTCGTACACTCTCCTTCTATATATAATTAAACGTTTCTTTCAATTTCCAGAACTTTGTATTCCATAACTCCTGAAGGCATCTCAACGGAAACGGTATCCCCCTTCTTCGCTCCGATCAGGGCCTTTCCAACTGGAGACTCATTGGAGATCTTTCCTTCCAGGCTGTTAGCCTCTGTAGAACCTACCAGTCTGAATTCCATCTCCTCATCAAACTCTACATCGTATACTTTTACTTTACAGCCAACGCTGACCTTGTCCAGATCAACCTCGTCTTCTACAACAACTTCTGCGTTTTTCAGGATCTTTTCAATCTCTTCGATCCTGGCTTCTATATCTCTCTGCTCATCCTTTGCGGCATCATATTCTGCATTCTCAGATAAGTCACCCTGCTCTCTGGCCTCTTTGATCTTATCTGCCACTTCTTTTCTCTTATTTACCTTCAGATCATGAAGTTCATCTTCCAGTTTTGTAAGACCGGCATAGGTAAGCAGTGTTTTCTTTTCTTCCATTATTTGTACACCCTTTCTTCTATTCTGCTATATGGGCTTTTGCCCTTATAAACGCTTCTTAACAGTCATAATATTATAAATAATACCCTTATAGATGTCAAGTGGAATGTTTGATTTTCAAAGCATTCAGAACCCTTAAAGTTCCTTTATCAGTTCTTCCAGTTCCTCCCAGGTTTCCATCTCATTGACCTTTCTCCGCACTGCCGCAGAATGGGGCATTCCTGAGGTATACCAGGCGATGTGCTTGCGCATTTCCCGGATTCCGGTATAGGCTCCTTTGTACTCTAACTGAAGTCTTCCATGGCGGAGCATCATATTCTTGATCTCCTCCTTATCCGGCGGGGGCAAAAGCTCTCCGGTTTCCTGATAATGAAGGATCCTGGAAAACAGCCAGGGATTTCCCTGGACGCCCCGTCCGATCATAATGCCATCACAGCCCGTTTCCCGTGCCATGGCCTCCGCTTTCTGGGGAGAATCCACATCTCCGTTTCCTATGACCGGAATGGAAACGGCTTCCTTTACCTGGCGTATGATATCCCAGTCTGCCTGTCCGGAATAATACTGTTCTCTTGTCCTTCCATGGACAGCTATTGCTGCGGCCCCTGCGTCCTGGGCAATCCTGGCGATCTCCACCGCATTGACAGTATCCTCCGTAAATCCTTTCCGGATCTTTACAGTCAGTGGTTTTTTAATGGCTCTTGATACCTTATAGATGATCTCATGTACCAGCCGTGGATTTTTCATCAGAGCAGATCCTTCACCGTTATTTACCACTTTTGGAACCGGACACCCCATATTTATATCCAGAATATCAAAATTTCTTTCTTCGATCTGCCTGGCAATCTCTGCCATCAGATCCGGCTCTGAACCAAAAAGCTGGAGGGATACCGGCCTCTCCTTTTCTTCTATAGCCATAAGGCTCTCTGTATTTTTATTCTTATAATAAATAGCCTTGGCGCTTACCATTTCCGTACAGATCAGCCCTGCTCCCTGCTCCTTGCACAGCAGCCGGAAAGGCAGGTCTGTCACTCCGGCCATAGGCGCCAGCACCAGATTGTTCTCCAGAGTTACATTTCCAATCTTAAGCTTCATTTCTGCTCTCTGCCTCTTTGTTTTTTTCATAAATGATCCGCAGACCTTCCAGAGTCAGCCGCTGGTCATAGATGTCAATAGTTTCCGTCTCTCTGGCCAGGACCTTTCCCAGACCTCCGGTAGCCACTACCTTCATGTTCTCCAGTCCCGATTCTTCCCTGACTTTCTTTACGATGTACTCTACCTGGCCGATATAACCGTAGACCAGTCCCGCCTGCATACTGGTAATAGTGTCTCTGGCCAGTATGGATTCCGGCTTTTCTATGGCAAACTTTGGAAGTTTCGCCGCCTGCTGCCAGAGAGCCCTTGCGCTGATCTCCAGTCCCGGAGAAGTGATCTCCGCTATAAACTCGCCTTTTTCATTTACCAGATCATAGGTGGTGGCCGTGCCGAAATCCGCGATCAGCACCGGCCCGCCGTAAATTTCATAGGCTGCTGCGGCGTCCACGATCCGGTCTGCTCCCAGAGCCTTTGGATTTGCCGTCTTCACAGTGATCCCTGTAAAGCTGTCCCATTTTACGTGATAAGGCTTTATATGAAAATATTTTATGATACCGCTGGTGAGAGAATGCATAACATCCGGCACAACGGAGCTGATAATAGCAGCATCTACCAGATCTTTATTGATCCCACGGTATTCCAGCATGTTGCATATAAAAATCCCGTACTCATCAGAGGTACGGCTGTACCCTGTAGTCATACGGAAAGTCCCCTTTAATTCCTTTTCTTCAAAGACTCCCAGGGTAATATGTGTATTTCCCACATCAATAACCAGCAGCATATCCTATTCCTCCAGACCTTCCCCCAGGAAAAACACCCGGTAATATAATTCCAGGGATTCCAGAAGTTCCTTCTTGGTCTTCCGGAGTTCCTTGATCCTCAGAACGCTGCCAATATCGTCAAACATGGCGTCTGCATCCAGCGCCTCCACCTGGAACTGGAGATTCCCTTCTTCATCAAATTCCAGGGTAAGGATCCCTCCGATCTCTTCTGTATACATGACACACATGATCTGGAGTTCATCCTTGATCTGCTGAGGCAGAGCTGAAAAATCCTGGTTAAAATAATATTTCTGTTCATAGGCGCTGGCGCCGCATAAAACTACTTTATCCTTATACATATCCACATTCCTTTTTATTTATGAAGGCCGCTTGTTCTGTTGCTGAGGCCTTTTATACATAACTGTACAGACCGCGGACAGAGACTTCTCCCGACAGGATCTCTCTCAGATTTCCCTGACAGTCTTCCACAAGAAGCTCTCCCTGCTCGTTGATCCCTCTGGCGGTTCCCTGCCACTGGCCCTTTTTTTCTATGATCCGCACCTGCCTGTCTTTATTTAAAAGCAGGCTTTCATAGTCTTCTCTTATAAGAGACAGATCTTCTGTCCTTAGAAACTTCCGGTAATTTTTTTCAAAGCATTCCATGACTCTGGCAATGCCTGCGATCCGGTCTGCTTTTTTTCCTGTTTCCAGAAAAACAGAGGTGGCCTTATCCTGAAGCTCCGGGGAAAATTCTGTCTGATTCACATTGATCCCTACCCCGATCACAATATATTCCGGTTTTCCCTCCTGTATCCTCATCTCAGTAAGGATGCCGCAGATCTTCTTTCCGGAATATACCACGTCATTTGGCCACTTAATGCCGGCTTTTCTCCCGGTAAGCTTCTCCATTCCCTGAGCCACAGACAATCCCATGACCAGAGTAAGCTGTGAAGCCGATAATGCTTTTATCTCGGGTTTCCACAGCAGAAGGCTCATATAAATATTCTCTCCAGGGGGAGATGTCCATATCCGCCCCTGGCGGCCTTTTCCGACCGTCTGCTTTTCAGCTACAAAAAGGGTGCCGTCGGGATCGGTTCCTTTCTCCGTCCAGCAGCGGCTCCCTGCATATTCTCTGGCCCAGTTGTTTGTAGAATCTATTTCTTCTTTCCACAGAACCTGCCGGGCAATCCTTTCAGTCCTTAAACATTCCTGAAACTGCCCGGCAGGGAAATACTGCTCGTTTTTTTCTTTGTTCATTAAAATTCTGCTCCCAAAGTAGCTGCCATAACTGCTTTGATAGTGTGCATACGGTTTTCAGCCTCGTCAAATACCACAGACTGAGGAGACTCAAAGACTTCATCTGTAACTTCCATCTCTGTAATTCCGTACTTCTCTCCCATTTTCTTTCCGATCTCTGTATCCAGGTCATGGAAAGATGGCAGACAGTGAAGGAAGATAGCCTGGCTTCCTGCATTCTCCATAACTTCTTTGGTAACCTTATATGGAGACAGTTCGCGGATCCTTTCTTCCCATACTTCGTCAGGCTCGCCCATGGATACCCACACATCTGTGCAGACTACATCAGCGCCTTTGGTACCCTCTTTTACGTCTTCTGTAAGAGTAATAGTTGCTCCTGATTCCTTGGCATAGCCTTTGCACTGCTCTACCAGTTCCGGATCCGGGAAATATTTCTTCGGCGCGCAGGCTACAAAGTGCATTCCCATCTTCGCGCAGAGGATCATCAGAGAATTTCCCATATTATATCTGGCGTCTCCCAGATATACCAGCTTCAGTCCTTCCACTTTTCCCAGATGTTCTTTAATTGTCATAAGGTCTGCCAGCATCTGTGTAGGATGATATTCATTGGTCAGACCGTTCCAAACAGGAACTCCCGCATACTTTGCCAGCTCCTCCACGATCTCCTGTCCAAAGCCTCTGTACTCAATGCCGTCATAGATCCTTCCCAGAACCCTGGCTGTATCTTTAATACTTTCCTTCTTGCCGATCTGGGAACTCTTTGGATCCAGGAAAGTACTTCCCATTCCCAGATCACTGGCTGCCACTTCAAAAGAGCACCGAGTCCTTGTACTGTTCTTCTCAAAGATCAGGGCAATATTTTTCCCTTTAAGGACATCTACCGCTTCCCCTTTTTTCTTCTTCTCCTTCAGCATTGCTGACAGATCGATCAGATATTCAATTTCTTCTTTTGTAAAATCTTTCAGTGTAAGAAAATTCCGTCCTTTTAAATCCATATCTCTCTTCCTCCTGATTCTTTTCTGTATTATTCAGAAATACCCGGATCAAAGATCATCCGTACAAGGCAAACCTGCCTGTCAGAAGATTTTCAATCCTGGTTTCCTCCCAAATATAAATAAGCAGCCATTTTCACTAATTTCCTTCCATAATAACACGCTTTTCCTTTACAGGGCAATAGCCCGACTCTCTTTTTTGTGGGAAATTTGTAATGGTTCAGCTCACACCATTCCTCCGTTCATAAGACAAAAGGGGACCCTGCATTTAAGCAGCGGCCCCCTTGCCTTCTGTTTCTCTTTATAAAGACCTGACAGTCTTATTATATCAGTTACTTTTTGTCCTCTGTGACAACTTCTTTCAAAGAAGAAGCCAGTCCGGCGATCCCCTGGATCTCCGAAGGGATAATGATCTTGGTAGATTTTCCATCTGCAGCCTTCTGGAATGCTTCCAGGCTCTTCAATGTCAGCACCGCCTGATCGGCTCCTGCCTCTTTTATAAAGCGGATACCGTCCGCGTTAGCCTGCTGCACTTTCAGGATAGCTTCCGCCTTACCTTCTGCTTCCCGGATCATCCTTTCCTTCTCTGCCTCCGCGCGAAGGATGGTAGCCTGTTTCTCAGCCTCTGCATCCAGGATCTCTGATTCCTTCTTACCTTCTGCCACAAGGATCGTAGATTTCTTCTCACCTTCTGCACGGAGAATGGCTTCACGGCGTTCACGCTCTGCCTTCATCTGTTTTTCCATGGCTTCCTGGATAGCGGCAGGCGGAATAATATTTTTCAGTTCCACACGGTTTACCTTAATTCCCCAGGGATCTGTAGCCACATCCAGAGAAGCTCTCATCTTGGTATTGATGATTTCTCTTGAAGTAAGAGTGGCGTCCAGTTCCATATCGCCGATAATATTACGGAGAGTGGTAGCTGTCAGATTCTCAATAGCCATAATCGGATTTTCCACTCCATAAGTAAACAGTCTTGGATCTGTGATCTGGAAGAACACTACTGTATCGATCCGCATGGTAACATTATCTTTTGTGATCACCGGCTGAGGAGCAAAATCCACAACCTGCTCTTTTAAATTTACTTTCCGCGCAACACGGTCAATAAAAGGAATTTTAATATGAAGTCCTGTTCCCCAGGTTGCCAGATACATTCCCAGTCTCTCAATGATCATGGCATGTGCCTGAGGCACGATCTTGATACAGGAAGCTGCCACGATCAAAATTAATACGATCAATACAATCAATACGATAAAACCAGCCATACTACTTTTCCACCTCCACAATAAGTTTGACGCCTTCCACCGCCAGCACTTTTACTACTTTTCCTTCTTCGATCTTATCTCCGTTTTTGGAACGGGCCGTCCAGGGCGTACCGTCAACCATTACCTGGCCCTCTGCTTTCAGGTTATCAATGGCTTCTGTTACCACTCCCGTTTTCCCAGGGATACTGTCTACATTAGTCTTCTGCTGGTTCTTATTCATATACCTTACAGCCAGAGGTCTGGTAAATATCAGCAGCACCACCGAAACTATAAGAAACAGCAGAATCTGAAGCCATACAGGACCACCCAGAAGAGAAACTACAAGAGCCACCAGAGCTCCTCCCGCAAACCAGATGGTGGTAAGACCCAGTGTAATGATCTCGATCACCACAAGAACAGCCAGGATCACAAGCCAGATAATAGGGATCATTCCCGCTGTTACTGCCATTTTTCCACCTTCTCCTTATTTTATTCCCCAAAGCAGCTTCCTTAATAAAATTATGAAAGGAAATCTCTGTCATTAAACAGAGTGCAGGCTTTGATAGGTGTCTCCATTATATCTTAATTTTCTGAAATCAACAAGATTTTCTCGGATTATTTAACAAATCTGGTATATGTTTTACAGAATTGAAACATATTTTTTCAATAATAATACCTCCCGGTGAAAAGTTCCGGGAGGTATTATTATTGAGATTATTCCTCGTAATGTCCTTTGCAGGAAATGTTTCATCTATTTTAATAAAACGTCTGATTCGCAATTGTCAGTCCGCTTCCCCCTCCTGCATGGAAGAAGAGGCAGTCTCCTACGGTATTTGCTCCTGCAAATACATCTCTTGCCGCATCATAGCAGTCCTGTCTGGCCCCTCTGCTCAGCACAGAAGCAAGCTTTCCGCTGGCTACCGGCGAGAACTGGCCGCTCTGATAGATAACCTCGGAGATGGTATTGGGGAACTGAGAGCTTCTCACCCGGTTCATGACCACGGCTCCCACGCCGATCTTTCCTTCGTAAGGCTCTCCTCCGGCCTCGCATTCGATGATAGCTGCCATCAGATCCAGATCTCCCTGAGATACGGAAGCTGCCGCCTCAGCGGCTGCCTGAGCTTCTGCCTCCGCCTGAGCCTGTGCCGCTGCCTGGGCTTCCGCGGCTGCCTGAGCCTCCGCCGCTGCCAGTGCAGCTTCATCAACTGCCTCAGCGCCTACGATATCGGCTCCTTCTCCGTAAGAAGCTTCAAAAAGCTGCCGGGCAGCGTCTCCGGTAACCAGAAGATCTTCTCTGATATATCCTTCTACCTCTCCGGATATTACCTGCAGCCAGCCGTTTTCTTCTCCTACTACAGTTACTACCGCTCCGGGAGCAAGCTTTCCTACCCGGTCCGTTCCAATATCAGAGCCCTGACGGATATTGGCATATGTACTTACATTTGCCGCCGCCTTATCGGACCAGTCATCAGCTTCTTCCTGCACTGCTTCCTGAACCTCTGCTGTATCTATATTCTGATTCTCCTCTGTTGTGTCCGCCATAGCCGGAACCGCCATTGTGACAGTCATCACTCCAACAGTTCCCACACAAGCAAAAAGTCTCTTCATTCTTTCTTTCATAAAATATAACCTCCTGATAAGTCTGTAACATTTTCTTTTCATTTGTTACAAATTTATTAAGTTTTGTTACGGACATATTCTATCAAGGTTACATTTCATTGTCAAGCGGGTAATTTTTGTCATATTTTACAGAATATAGAGAAGAAAATTCCTAAAAAAAGTAATTATGTAAAATTTTCCTACTGTTTTAACATTTTGAATATTTTTTCAAGTCTGTTTTTCTCTTAAAGACATTTAAAGATTTCTTCTCTGACGGTAAGCCTCATACATTAAGATTCCAGAAGCCATAGCCGCATTAAGAGACTCTACCTGGCCTTCCATAGGGATCCGGATCCATATATCTGCCTTTTGGGAAAGTTCCCGGCTCAGTCCATTTCCCTCATTTCCGATAAAGAAAGCCGTAGCTTTTGTATAATCCTCCTGATCATAGCTGTTTTTCCCCTCCAGATGGGCCGCATACCCGGTGATCTTTTTCTCTCTCAGCCATGGCAGGATTTCTTCCTGGATAGAGGACGTATAGCAGAAAGGCACGCGGTACACAGATCCCATAGTAGAACGGATCACCTTGGGATTATAAATATCTACAGAATTTTTAGACAGGATGACCCCTGTTATCCCTGCCCCCTCCCCGGTTCTCAGGATCGTACCCAGATTTCCGGGATCCTGGAGATTTTCCAGTATCATAAGAAGGGCCGGCTTCTCTTCCGGGATCATCTCTTCCAGAGTACTCTCTTTTATCCTGATCAGGCACAGGACTCCCTGAGGAGTCACTGTATCTGAAAGGCTCTTAAACACTTTGTCCTCCACGACTTCCGTCAGACTTTCGGCTTTTTCTTCCAGACCCTTTTCCCGAAGGATCTCTCTCCAGGTTCCTTTTTCCGCAAAAGAAGCCCCCAGATATATCTTTTCGATCCGCTCCGGGGGAGCTTCCCGGAACATCTTGATCCCTTCCGCCACGAAAAGCCCCTCTTCTTTTCTTGTCCTGGATTTTTTCAATAACTGCTGTATCTTTTTTATCTGTCCGTTAGATGTACTTGTGATCATAATCCTGTTTCCTCCGCAATGTTTCGGTAATGCTGCGATACTGCGGGCAGCTCACGGCAAAACCCTTCGCTGTCCGTTGCCCGGCAGATGGTGCTGCGTGCCAGTGGCACGCGTCCAGCACGGACCGTAGCGGAGCGAAGACCTGCTCATGCAAGCATGGCAGCCGCTCGCCGGGCGTATCGCTGCCAGCTCCACGGCAAAGCCGTTCGCTGTCCGTTGCCCTGCAAATGCCTGCACGTGCAAGCACGGCAGTCGCTTGCCGGGCGTATCGCGCAAAAAAAGGTGTACTGCATTGGTTTGCCGCACACCTTTTCTCTTTTGTTCTTATTTCTTTATGCCTGATTTTTTGTGTAATTATGAGACAGTGAATAGCTGACCTCAAACTGATACTCGGAAATATTCTTTTTCATAGCCAGCGCCTCATTGATATCCATATCTACATACTCTCCGTTTCTGTAGCAGATAACTCTCTTTGTCTTGCCTTCCAGAAGCACGTCCACAGCCTTTGCTCCCATCATGGAAGCGTAAACACGGTCTTTACAGGTAGGTGATCCGCCGCGCTGCATGTGGCCAAGGATAGTTGCTCTGGTCTCAATTCCTGTAGCAGCCTCGATACGTTTTGCCATAGCTTCAGAATGGCCGATACCTTCTGCATTGATGATGATATGGTGTTTTTTGCCTTTTTTACGGTTGTCGATAATGTTGTTGATGATACGCTGTTCATCATAATCATATTTTTCAGGAAGGAGAATATCCTCTGCGCCGTTGGCGATACCGCACCACAGAGCGATATATCCTGCGTTTCTTCCCATAACCTCGATGATACTTACACGTTCGTGAGAAGTAGAAGTATCGCGGACTTTATCAATAGCTTCCATAGCTGTATTTACGGCGGTATCAAAACCGATGGTATACTCTGTACATGCAATATCCAGGTCAATGGTACCCGGTACGCCTACAGCGTTTACCCCCAGATTTGCCAGTTTCTGAGCACCGGCGAAAGAACCGTCACCGCCGATTACCACAAGGCCGTCGATACCATGTTTTTTACAGATTTCAGCGGCTCTTCTCTGGCCTTCTTCTGTACGCATTTCTGCACAGCGGGCAGTATACAGGATAGTTCCGCCCTTCTGGATAGTATCTGAAACATCTACAGCTGTCATCTCTATAATTTCTTCATTCAGCAGGCCTGAATATCCTTTTAAAATCCCCTTCATTTTGATTCCGCGGCTTAAGCCTCTTCTTACAACCGCACGGATCGCCGCATTCATTCCCGGAGCATCTCCACCACTTGTTAAAACGCCAATTGTTTTGATTTCTTTATTCGCAGTCATCTTTCTCCTCCATATTCTCGCAGCCCTTGTTTTTATATTTATACATTGAATCGTTCTTATTTTATAGCATTTTCCGAATATTTTCAATACTCTTTTCTACAACTTTTACGTTGTCATGGCCGTACTTTTCGTACAGATTGTCGAGAAGTTCCTGATCGATCTTTACATTCTTCGACGGTCCCAGCCTCTTCACCGCTTTCGGGGAACGGATATAGATCACCACCGTATCTTTTCCGTCAGAGTCTTTAATATCTTCATAAAGTTCCTCTTCTCTTGCCAGAAAAGCCTCTTTCGTCTCAAACTGGAGCCACAGCTCCCGGGGGACCATATCAAAAGGATAGATATTCTCGCAGATCAGCTTGCTGGCCTTATCATCTTCCGCGGAAACCCGTCCCTGGATAAAGACCTTTGCGTCCACTTCCATAAAACGGACATTCTTCTCATAGTCCCTGGGAAATACCACGATCTCCACAGTTCCCACCAGATCCTCCAGAGTAAGGAAAGCCATGATCTTGTTTGTCTTGGTATATTTAATGGTCTTTGCGGTAATCATGCCGCCCACCACAGCCCTGGCTCCATCTCTTACTTTGGGCATGCCGGTCTCTTCATCCGGCTGGAAATCCGCGGTCACCGCAGTAATGTTCTTCTTCCATCTCTCTGTATATTCTTCCAGAGGATGTCCGCTTATATACACGCCCAGAACCTCTTTTTCAAAAGCCAGCTTGGCCTCTTTGGGGTATTCCTCCACCTCCGGCATACGGATCTCAAAGGCTTCCTTTTCTTCATCAGAGACCAGATCAAACAGACTCATCTGCCCTGCCATGACATTCTTTTTCTCCTGATTTACGGAGTCCAGTATCTGGGCATAGATCATCATTTTCTGCCGTCTGTTACCGGGAAGACTGTCAAAAGCTCCGGCTTTGATAAAGTTTTCAATAGCCTTTTTATTTACGTCTTTTCCCGACATACGTTCAATAAAATCCTGGAGATTTTTAAATTCTCCTCTTTCCTGACGCTCTTCTACAATGGATTTTATCACAGGTCTTCCGATACTTTTAATAGCGGACAGCCCATAGCGGATAGCCCCGTTATCCACAGAAAACTGACTCTCTCCTTTGTTGATATCCGGAGGAAGAATGGAAATCCCCATCTTCCTGCTGGAAAGGATATATTCCGATACCTTAGAAGGGTTATCGATGACAGAAGTCATAAGAGCAGCCATAAACTCTACCGGGAAATAATACTTCAGATAGGCTGTCTGATAAGAGACCACCGCATAAGCCGCCGCATGGGATTTATTAAAGGCATACTTTGCAAAATCGATCATCTCATCATAGATCTTATTTGCCACCTCTTCTGAAATGCCTCTGTTAATACAGCCCGGAACTCCCTCTTCTTCATTGCCGTAGACGAAATTCTGCCGTTCTTTCTCCATAACCGCCGCTTTTTTCTTACTCATGGCACGGCGTACCAGATCGCTTCGTCCCAGGGTATATCCGCCCAGTGACCTTACGATCTGCATAACCTGCTCCTGATACACGATACATCCGTAGGTAGGCTTCAGGATAGGCTCCAGTTCCGGACAATCATAATGGATACTGTCTGCATTATTTTTTCCTTTGATATACTGCGGGATAAAGTCCATAGGACCGGGGCGGTACAGGGAGATCCCCGCAATGATATCTTCCAGATTCTGCGGTTTCAGCTCTTTCATGAAACTGGTCATCCCGGCACTTTCTAGCTGGAAGACGCCGTCTGTCTTTCCTGCCCCCAGCATCTCATATACATTCTTATCATCATAATCAATGTGGTCGATATCCAGGGTGATACCCTTATCCCTTTCCGCCAGTTTCACAGCGTTCTGGATCACAGTCAGAGTCCTAAGCCCCAGGAAATCCATCTTCAGAAGCCCCAGTTCTTCCAGAGTGGTCATGGTAAACTGGGTGACAATAGACCCGTCAGAAGCCCTGGAAAGAGGCACATACTCATCTACTGCCTTCTGGCTGATGACAACTCCCGCCGCATGCATGGAAGTATGTCTGGGAAGGCCCTCCAGCCTCTTGCTCATATCAATTAAAGTCTTCACCGTCTCGTCTGACTCATAAAGATTCCGCAGTTCCGGATTCATGGTCAGGGCTTTATCTATGGTGATATTCAATTCATTAGGGATCATTTTTGCGATAGCGTCACACTGGGCATAGGGAAGATCCATAACTCTTCCCACATCCCGGATAACGCCTCTGGCTGCCATGGTACCGAAGGTAACGATCTGCACCACCCGGTCTTTTCCATACTTTCTCACCACATAGTCGATAACCTCCTGACGGCGTTCAAAGCAGAAATCCACATCAATATCCGGCATGGATACACGCTCCGGATTGAGGAAACGCTCAAAAAGAAGATCATACTTGATAGGATCCAGTTTTGTGATCCCCAGGGTATAGGATACCAGACTTCCTGCAGCGGAACCTCGTCCCGGCCCCACCATAATGTCATGGTCTCTGGCATATTTGATGAAGTCCCACACAATGAGAAAGTAGTCCACATATCCCATTTTCTTGATAACGCCCAGCTCATATTCCAACCGTTCCTTAAGCTGATCCATATTATCGGTATACCGCTCTTCCAGGCCTTCGTAACACAGTTTGTTCAGATACTCCCAGGAAGTATAGGGAGCCGGCACGTCAAATTTCGGCAGCTTGGTCACGCCGAACTCGATTTCCACATTACACCGGTCAGCGATCTTCTGAGTATTGGAAAGAGCTTCCAAGGCATAGGGAAACAATTCTTCCATTTCCTCAGGGGATTTCACATAATACTGTCCCCCTTCATACCGCATCCGGTCTTCGTCCTGGAGACGTTTTCCTGTCTGGACGCACAGAAGGATATCGTGAGCCTGAGCATCCTCTGCATAGGTATAATGGATATCGTTGGTAGCCACCAGTTCGATCCCGGTCTCCTGGCTCATGCGCAGGAGCTGCTGGTTTACCAGTTTCTGCTGAGGCAGACCATGATCCTGAAGCTCCAGGAAGAAGTTTCCTTTTCCAAAGATTTCCTCATAACGAAGGGCGGCGCTTTTTGCCTCTTCATACATGCTTCTTACAAGATTTCTTGCAACTTCTCCTGCAAGGCAGGCGCTTAATGCAATAATTCCTTCATGATATTCCTGTAAAAGCTCCAGATCTACCCTTGGCTTATAATAAAATCCGTCGATAAATCCTTTAGACACGATCTTCATCAGATTCTGATATCCCTGGTTATTCTCTGCCAGAAGGACCAGATGATAATACCGGTCGTCAGAATGTCCCGTTTCTTTGTCAAAACGGGAGCCGGGGGCAACATACACCTCACAGCCCATGATGGGCTTGATTCCTGCCGCTTTTGCCGCCTTATAAAAATCAATGCAGCCAAACATGACTCCATGGTCTGTTATGGCTGCACTGTTCATTCCCAGCTCCTTTACTCGGGCTACATATTCATTTATTTTATTGGAACCGTCCAGCAGACTGTATTCCGTATGTACATGTAAATGAGCAAAATCCACTGTCTTTCTCTCCTTATATCTCGTATATCGCAGCTGCTTTATTCTTCATTTTTCCGCTTTTTCAGCAGAACATTAAACCATTTGTTATTCCGGTCTTCCCTTACATCACTGGTCTTCCATATGTCAAGAACCTGGATCTGGGGAAAGGAATCCAAAAGATCATCCAGGGATTCTCTGTTATAATCGTAAAAATACCTGCCATTGTATCGGCCCTTCCGATCTCCTCTTCTCACGGAAAAATAAAGGATACCCTCTTCTTTCAGAGCTGCCAGGATCCGCTCCATCACATCATGGATCTTCTCCGGCGGAAAATGTCCCAGGACAGCGCAGGCCCAGATTCCATGAAAAACATTCTGAAACTCCATCTCTTCTATCCGGAGATGAAGGACCTCCTTTCCCGTATGGATACTTGCCAGGTTGCACATTTTCTCAGACCCGTCCATAGGTGTCACCACACAGCCTTCATCTTCCAGAAACACGGTGTCTCTTCCGGAACCGCAGCCCAGATCCAGAACATCCGCGCTTTCCGGCAGAAGTTCTACAAAACGTTCCAGCTGGTCTTCCATGCTTAAATCTACAGTCTCTTCATAATATGGCACGGCATATCGGTCATAATAATCTATCGAGTCCACTGATTTTCCTCCTTTTGGACATAAACACATAAGCTATCATGATTATAACATAATCTTTTTTTAGGGAAAAGCCTTACTTTATACAGATTTTTCCCTCTTTCAGTTCAATTTTTTTCTCTTTCAGGAGATGGCCTACCGCTCTTTTAAAGGCGTTCTTGCTCAGGCCGAATTCTCTCTGGATCAGTTCCGGCGCCGCTTTATCATCAAAAGGCAGCACACCGTCAAATTCTTTGATAGTCTCCAGAACATTTTCCGCATCTTCATATATCTGAAGATAAGCTTTCTTCTTGGGGCTCAAAGTCAGTTTTCCGTCTTCTCTCACAGCGCTTACCCGGCAGGTAACTTCTTCTCCTACTTTATAGCCTCCCTGGGCCTCCTGCCTCGGTATCATTGCGGAATATTTATAATCCACAGCTACAAAAACACCGAAGTTATTGCTGATCTCATATACAACGCCTGTAACTGTATCTTCTTTTTCATAAGGGGCGTCTGTAGAGAGATAATGGTATACTTTCATAGTTCCGCACAATCTGCTGCTTTTGTCAATATATACGGCTGCCAGGACTTCTTCGCCTTCGTGAAGTTTCTTGGTCTGCTCTTTATAAGGAAGGAACAGATCTTTTTCCAGACCCCAGTCCAGAAAAGCTCCGATCCTGGTTACCTGGGCCACCTTCATTACCGCCAGTTCTCCCAGGACTGCCTTTGGTCTGTCTGTAGTGGCGATAATGCGGTCAGAAGAATCCTTATAGATAAACACCTGAAACTTGTCCCCTTCTTTTGTTCCGGCCGGTACTTTTTTCCCGGGAAGGAGCACCCGCTCCTCCTGTCCGGCATCCATCTTCTCTCCCAGATAAACGCCGAAATCTACCTTCTTTACCACTGTTAATTCCTGTACTTTTCCTAATTCGATCATATTATCTCCTTTTATCTGCGCAGCTCCACCGCTGCATAAACTTCTTTTTCCGGGCTTTCCAGCACCACTGTATAAATATCCCCTTCTTCTTTTACCTTTGGCAGGATCACATCATTTAACACTGCCTGTTTCTTATATTCTGCCCGCATCTGGCCCACTTTAAAATCTTTTGGAAGATATTCCTGGGCTATGAGCACATACTGTCCGTTATTTACATGATGATTGGTGTCCAGATGATGAGGTCTTACCTGGAAGGAGGGATAGTCCTTCATATCTTCAGGTATTGCAATTTTTCTGGAAGAATAGTCCATATCCAGCTTTTCTCCAAGAGTATAGGCCTGTATCTGCTTTTCATCCACATTCACCGGCCTTCCTGAAGCAATATCCAGAAAAGTCCAGAGACTGTTGGCGTAAGCGATCAGTTCTCCATTCTCATCCTCCATAGTAAAATTTCTGTTTCCAAGAAATCTTTTAAAAGCATAGGGCCAGGTGGAAATCCTGATTTTCTCAAACAAAGCCGGATATCTTTTCACTATGATCTGCCAGGAAGAAAGCACCCAGACCTGGCCTTTTTTCTCCAGATAGTCCATTCCAACTCCCGCGCTTTCCGAATGAAAGGTACAGCAATCCTGAAAATAATTCAAAATACCGTTTAAAGTCAGCTTTCTGTCTTCTCCTGTCTCACTGTACCGCACCCTGCTGTCAAAAGAAAATCCCATAATCCACCCTTCCTTCAGTTCTTTATATACGAAAATATCCCAGACACTTGTCTGGGATATTCGTAGCTGGGCTACAAGGATTCGAACCTTGAAATGACGGAGTCAGAGTCCGTTGCCTTACCATTTGGCGATAGCCCAATATTTTCAATG
>DXIQ01000073.1 GCA_019112785.1 Candidatus Blautia stercorigallinarum | reverse complement strand
ACAAAAGATAAATTCTTTCAGCCAGCAGGTAAAGGTGATCTGCCATCTGTCCCAGAAATCCTGGATGTCGGTGCAAAAGAACGGTTTGCGAAAATTTTCTTTCGAGCCGACACCAAGAAGACAGGAACAGCCGGCAGCAATCCTGGAACAGCCGGCCAGGAAGAAAAAGAGACGGGATCCGTAAAGAATAGAATAGAGGAAAAGAAGATACCAGAGGGCAGACCCTTCCAGTATCCGGGATTCCAGTTCTTGAAGAAAGATAGAAAGAATATGGGCAATAAAAAGAAGATAGAAGATACCCAATAAAATTTCCTTAAGTCCCTTGCCAAGGATCCGGCGGTATTCTTTCACAGAGGGCGCGCAGGTCCAGGAACGGTGGAACTCCAGGCAGTTGTCTAATGGCCCCAGGAAAAGACTGGGAAAGAAAAGAAGGAATCCGGCACACTCTCCGGTAGGATATTCCCGGATCCTGTCTCTGTAAATATATACCAGTATCTGAATAGTTTTCAGAGAAAGACAGACTTCTGCCCCGTAAAGGGGAAGCTGCTGCCCTGGAATAAGGACAAAATTTTTCAGGAGTACGGGAAGAAGAGCAGCAAAAAAGAAAGGAAGAAAGATCCAGACGCCGGATCTTTCTCTCTTTCTCAGGAGCAAGGCGGCTTTGATCAGTAATACGGACAAAAAGAAGGACCCCAGAAAGTAGAAAAGCTGTCTGGGTCTGGAACCGAAGACAATGAGCAGGATCAGAAAAGAACCGGAAAGTCCATAGAAATTCAGGCTTCTCTGCTGAAATCCCAGAAATACGGCCGGCAGCAGAAGAAAAAGCAATGTGATGGCATAAGGCAGATATTGGATCAGATACAAAATGTAAGTCCCCCTCTTGAGTTTTTAAATATCATACGTTATTTAAACATGGATACATTAAAGATTCTTCCATGGAATCCGAAAGAAATTCTAAATTTTTGTAAAAAAAGAACCGGACGCTGGAAACTCAGTGTCCGGTTCTTGAAAACCAGAGATATATTTCTACGGTTCCCGTCGGGTAGTGCCTCCATAACAATAGGTGACAGGAAGAAGAGAAAGTGTGGGGACAACGATCCCCTGTCTTTTTTTCAGCAGTGTTTCCACACAGAGCCTACCAAGGGCCTCCACTGGCTGACACATGGAAGAGACAAATAAGGCACCTTCGTCAATGCCGTATTTCCGGATTCCGTCAAAGCCCAGGATCTGTACGTCTTCGGGAATGCGGATCCCTCTTTCTTTTAAAATTTTCATAACCATATACGCCTGACGGTCTGTATTGGCAAAGACACCGTCGAAGGTTAATCTTCCATGGGAATCTGTATGATCCTGGATAAAATCTTCCAGGATCTCTCTTTCTTTTATGGCGTCTATCTGATCCAGATAATCTGGCCGGATTCCCAATTCCTGACATGCGCTGAGATAGCCCTCCATTCTTTTATCTGCCTCGCTGGGGAATTTTGAGCGGAAACGGATAAATACCGGATGATGACATCCCAGTTCCATCAGTTTTTTTGTACCTGTGTACCCTCCCTGGAAGTTATCAGAAGCGATCATAGGTACGTCGTGGTCTTCAAAGTAGCGGTCAAAAGAGACTAGAGGAATCCTGGCGGGAATAGCGCTGCTTACATCTGTGTATGTCAGAGCGATAATCCCGTCGGTTTTACTTTGTGATGCCAGATTCAGATAACCGATTTCTTTTTCGGGAATACCATTGGCGCAACAGAGAATCAATTTATATTCGTGCTCGTAAAGGGTCCGCTCTACATACTGGGTGAAGGCTGCAAAGAAAGGATTCATAGTATCCGGAACGATCAGAGTGATCAGTTTAGTCTCCTGGGTTTTAAGGCCTCTGGCATAAGTATTTACTTCATATCCCAGTTCCTGTATTGCCTTTTCTACCTTTACTCGGTTTTTTTCTCCTACAGTTATATGGTTGATCACTTTAGAAACTGTTCCCAGAGACACTCCGGCTTTGGCGGCAACGTCTTTCATGGTGGGAGTGTGAGAAGGGGTCAAGATATATCGCCTCCTTTATAAAATATATTACAATAAACTAACTCTAGTATACGGTATTGCGTGAAACGTTACAACATGAAATATATACAAAAAATGCATATAAAAACTGTAAATATGTACTAAATATCTAAAAAATATCCAAAAACTATTGACTAAAAAGGGTGAAAATACTATAGTTAAATCACAAAAAATGAAACGTTTCATATTACAAAGACAAAGGAGCAGGAAAAGAAAGGAGAGCTTTTTATGAAAGCACAGACTTACAGAAAGCCGCAGCAGACATTTGGAGAAAAGATGTCGGGAAAACTGAAGTATGTAAAGAAAAACTGGCAGTTATATCTGATCTTCTTATTACCGGCGCTGCTGCTCACTATCATTTTTAAATACCTGCCTATGGGTGGAGTATTGATCGCATTTGAAGACTACAATGTTATTGACGGTGTTTTAGGAAGTCCCTGGGTAGGGCTGGAATACTTCCGAAGATTTTTATCTTCCCCGGACTTTATGAGCTATTTGATGAACACTCTGAAGCTGAGTGTATACGGTCTCTTGTGGGGATTTCCCATACCAATCATCCTGGCGCTTCTGTTGAACAGGATCAAAAGAAAAGGGATACAGAAAAAGATCCAGCTTTTGATCTACGCACCGAATTTTATCTCTGTTATCGTACTTTGTGGTATGGTGAGGATGTTCCTTTCACCGGTTGGACCTATCAACCAGGTGCTTGGGATTGATACTAACTGGATGACCATGCCCTCCGCTTTCAGAACGATCTATATTGCCAGCGGTATCTGGCAGGCAGCAGGATGGTCTTCAATTATGTATACAGCAGCTTTATCCAATGCCAGCAAGGATCTGGAAGAAGCGGCTATTGTAGACGGTGCTAATGTTCTCCAGCAGATCTGGTATGTGGAATTGCCGGCGATTAAAAATATTGTCGTGATCCAGTTTATCCTTCAGGCCGGAAATATTATGAGTATCGGATTTGAAAAAGCTTATGCCCTGCAGACAGATATGAACCTTCCTGCTTCTGAGATTCTTTCTACATATGTATATCGTATCGGTCTGTTAAACGGAGATTATGGATATTCCACCGCAGTAGGGCTTTTTAACTCAGTGATCAATGTGATTCTGCTGATCGTTGTAAATTTTGTTGTGTCCAAGCTTAACGAAGGCGAAGGACTGTAGGAGGGGTGAAAATGGAAAACCGTATTAAAATCAAACTGGGAACCACAGACAAGGTGATCCTGGGTATAGGTTATACATTGCTGGGATTATTTGTTCTGGCTATAGCGATCCCCCTTGTATATGTAGTGATCGCTTCCTTTATGGATCCTAATGTGCTGAACAACCAGGGGATCAGTTTTAATTTTAAAGACTGGACCATCGACGCCTACCGGCGTGTTCTTGAAAATGATATGATCTGGCGGGGGTTTGCTAATTCTCTTTTTTATTCAGCTGCCTTTACGCTGATTTCTGTATTTATTACTTTGCTGGCAGCTTATCCTATGTCTAAGAAGGAATTTGTGGGAAGAGGTTTCTTTAATGTGATCTTTGTCATTACCATGTTCTTTAACGGCGGTATGATCCCTACCTTTATCCTGATCAATCAGCTGCATATGGTAAATACTATATGGGCGATCCTCCTTCCGGGAGCGGTAAACGTATGGAATCTGATCCTGGCAAGGACCTATTACCAGTCCACGCCCAAAGAGCTGAGAGAGGCCTCCGCTATAGACGGAGCCAATGAGATCCAGCATTTCTTTAAAATATTAATGCCGGTATGCAAACCGATCATCGCCGTACTGGCCCTGTATTCCTTTGTAGGAATGTGGAACAGTTACTTTGACGCAATGATTTACTTAAATGATGCTAATCTTCAGCCTCTTCAGTTGGTGCTTCGTTCTATCCTGGTGCAGAATACACCGCAGCCTGGTATGATCGCAGATATTCAGAGCACTGCGGAGATGGCAAAGGTTGCAGAACTTTTAAAATATGCTACTATAGTAGTGTCCAGCCTTCCATTGCTGATCATGTATCCCTTCTTCCAGAAGTATTTTGACAGCGGCATCATGGTTGGCTCTGTAAAAGGTTGATGGAGGGATATGGCATGATGAATAAAAAAATAAGAAAATTAGCGGCATTATGTGTTTCCGCAGCTTCTGTACTTTCCCTGGCAGGCTGCGGAGGCAGCGGCCATCAGGCCGCTGATGTGGATCCGGATACACCGGTCAGCGAAGTGACCTTTCCCCTGGAAGAGCAGGCGGAACTTTCTTTTATCACCAGTGCTCCGGCTACCAGCACCCAGGATCCTAATGAGAGAATGATATTTAAAAGACTGGAAGAACAGACAAATGTACATATAGACTGGACCTGTTTTGTGGCAGATCAGTTCGCAGATAAAAAGAACCTGGCCCTGGCCCAGTTTGGAAATCTTCCTGACGGGCTTTTCAACGCCGGTATGAGTGATTATGACCTGCTTCGGTATGCAAAACAGGGAATCATCATTCCCCTGGAGAATCTGATTGATAAATATATGCCCAATCTTCAGGCGGTTTTTGAAAAATATCCGGAATACAGGACTATGTGTACGGCCCCAGACGGCCATATTTATTCCTTCCCCTGGATCGAACAGCTTGGCGAAGGCAAGGAAGCCATACAGGCTATTGGTGATATCCCATATATCAACAAGAAATGGCTGGACTGCCTGGGACTGGATATCCCTACGACTGTAGATGAGCTGGAACAGGTGCTCATCGCTTTCAGGGATAATGCCGATAAGATCCAGGAAGAATGCGGAGTGGAGGGTGATGTGATCCCCATGTCCTTTATTATTAATAACGGGGACCAGGATCCGGCGATCCTGATCAACGGCTTTGGAGAAGGATCCGGAGATACTGCAGACCATTTCGCAGTGACAGATGAAGGTGAAGTTATCTATACAGCCGTTCAGGAAGGCTATAAAGAAGGAATTGAATGGCTCCACAAACTGGTAGAAGAAGATCTTGTTGACCCTGAAGCCTTTACCCAGGAATGGTCTACCTATGTGGCAAAAGGAAAAAATCACAGATATGGTCTTTGCTTTACCTGGGATATCGCAAATATTGATAACTATGATGATTATGTAATGCTCCCGGCTCTGGCCGGGCCGGATGGCCTGGTGAACATTACCAGACAGAACAACAGTGAGACCAGCGGTTTTGAAAGAGGCCGGTGTGTACTGACCACCAGCTGCAGAGATACAGCACTGGCAGCAGCCTGGATCGACCAGATGTATGCGCCTCTCCAGTCTGTGCAGAACAACTGGGGAACCTACGGTGAAGAAGGCAAGCCAAACATCTTTGAAATGAGTACAAATGCTGAAGGCGGAGAAATGTTAAAACATGAAGATCTGGGGGACAACTCTCCGGTAGAAGTCCGGGAATCCCAGTCTGTAAACGGTCCTCTGGCAGTACTGAACGACTATTATGATGTGTATGTAACCCAGCCGGATGATGCCAAATGGCGCCTTGATAACATGCATGCAACTTATCTGGATGATATGCACAGCCAGTATGTATATCCAAATGTATTTATGAGTATTGATGATACGAATAAAGTATCACAGTATGATACAGATATTAAAAAATACGCAGAACAGAAAAAGGCCGACTGGATACTGAACGGCGGTATTGAAGAAGAATGGGACAGCTATCTGGAAAAAATGGAAGACTACGGCCTGTCAGACTATCTGGCTATTAAACAGAAGTATTTTGACCAGTACCAGGAGTCTCTGACTCAGGAAAATACAGCAGCCGCCCAGGATACCCAGTCCTGAAAAAAATCTAGGGCAATATAGGAGGAAAAGTAGAATATGAGTATGGAAAGCAGAACAGAAGTCAGCGAAGCTTTAAAAAAAGCAAGAGAATATGAACAGAAAAATATAACAGAAGAAGTAAACCGGCAGAAACCTTCTTTCCATGTATGCGCACCTATCGGATGGATCAATGACCCCAATGGATTTTCCATATATAAAGGAGAATACCATCTTTTTTATCAGTATTATCCTTATGCGAAGGTCTGGGGACCTATGCATTGGGGACACAGTGTATCTAAGGATTTGGTAAATTGGAAAAATCTTCCGGTGGCTCTGGCTCCGGATAAAGACTATGATCACGCAGGCTGCTTTTCCGGAAGCGCCCTGGAGTATAAAGGACAGCATGTATTGCTGTATACAGGTGTGGAGGAAAAAGAGACAGAAGATGGAAAGCTGATCCGGCAGACCCAGTGTCTGGCTATAGGAGACGGAGTGGACTATGAGAAACTAGAAGACAATCCGGTGATCTATCCGGATGGGCTTCCACAGGGAAGCAGTCTGGAAGACTTCCGGGATCCCAAGATCTGGCAGGAGGGAGATACCTTCTATGCAGTTATGGGAAGCAGGAGCAGCGATGGCAGCGGTCAGATACCGGTCTATTCTTCAAAGGATCTGCAAAACTGGAGCCTGGTAAGTATCCTGGATAAATGTGAAAATCAATATGGAAAAATGTGGGAGTGCCCGGACTTTTTCTTCCTTGACGGCAAGGCTGTGCTGCTGACCTCCCCTCAGGATATGGAGTCAGAAGGCTTGGAATTTCACAGCGGAAACGGAACTCTCTGCATCATAGGAAACTGCAGTAAGGAGGATTTTATCCTTCACAGGGAGAAGGTTCAGGCAATTGATTACGGATTGGACTTTTATGCTCCTCAGACGACGCTTACTCCCGATGGCAGAAGAGTCATGATCGCCTGGCTTCAGTCCTGGGACAACTATCTTTCTCCGGAATCTTTGGCCTGGGGAGGGATGATGACTATACCCAGAGAACTTCAGATAAAAGAAGGAAGACTTTATCAGAATCCTGTCCGGGAGCTGGAACAGTACCGTACTGGAAAGATACAGCATGAAGGTGTAAAAATCCGGGAAAAACAGTCATTGGAAGGAATCCGGGGACGTCAGATGGACCTTACTGTGGAGATTCAGGGGGAAGATTATGACAAGTTCAAAATTTATCTGGCAATGGACGAAAAGCATTATACCGCTGTTATCTATGACAGAAGAGAAGGCATCCTTACTTTTGACAGAAGATACTGCGGAGACAGGAGAGACAGGATACATACCAGGGAAATGACAGTAGAGGAAAAAGAAGGAAAACTTAAACTGCGGATCCTGGTAGATAAATATTCTGTGGAGATTTTTGTTAATGACGGTGAAAAGGCAATGTCCTCTTTGATCTACACAGGGCTGGAAGCAGAGGGGATTGCTTTTGAAGCCAGAGGAGAAGCAGAAGTTTCCGTCTGCCAGTATAATATGAAAAAATCTGAGAAATAATTGCTATAATAAAGGAAGATTTCCGATAAAGCTTGCGAAAACAGGAAAAAAAAACTATAATTTATGGCAGTCAAAGACCTTTGCGGCAGTCGCCAAATGGACATGCAGGTATGTCCGCTTGGCTGGCTGCCGGCAGGAATAAATCAATCAAGGAGCTAAGATTATGAGTAAAAAATTTGATGTTATCGCACTTGGGGAACTGCTGATCGATTTTACAGAAAACGGCGTCAGCGGTCAGGGCAATCCGATCTTTGAGGCAAATCCCGGAGGGGCGCCATGTAATGTTCTGGCTATGCTGAATAAACTGGGAAAGAAAACTTCTTTTCTGGGGGTTGTGGGAAAGGATCAGTTCGGCGTTTCTTTAAGAGCGGCTCTGGAAGAACAGAACATTGATACCAGTCATCTGTATGAAGATCCGGAGGTACATACTACCCTGGCTTTTGTCCATACTTTTGAAGACGGAGACAGAGACTTTGCTTTCTACAGAAATCCGGGAGCAGATATGATGCTCAGTGAAGATCAGATCGATGAAGACTATATCACTTCTGCCAGAGCTTTTCATTATGGAACCTTGTCTATGACTCATGAGGGAGTAAGAAAAGCTACCAGAAAAGCTATTGACATCGCAAAAAAGGCAGGGCTTCTCATCTCCTTTGATCCTAACCTTCGTCCTCCTCTGTGGAAGACTATGGAAGAGGCAAAGGAACAGATCAGCTATGGATTATCTCAGTGTGATCTTCTGAAAATATCAGAGGAAGAGCTGGAATTTATGACCGGTACAAAAGACATTAAGGAAGGTGCTCATAAACTGCTGGCTCAGTATCCGAATCTGAAACTGATGAATGTAACTATGGGTAAGGAAGGCAGCATGGCTTTCCATGAAGGAAAAGAAGTGTTCCAGGCACCTTTTATCCAGGAGAATACCATAGAGACTACAGGCGCAGGGGACACATTCGGAGCCTGTGCCCTGAACTATGTGCTGGAACATGGGATCCAGGGACTGACAGAAGACAACCTTCAGGAAATGCTTCGGTTTGCCAATGGCGCTTCTTCTATCGTGACTACCAAAAAAGGCGCTCTGCGTGTGATGCCTGAGAGAGCAGAGGTTGAAGCCTTTATTAACAAGTAAAACCGACTAAAATTGTTAAGTATATCTAAAATGGAGTGAAATAGTCTTCGTTAAATTGTGTAAAGAACACAAAAAATATTGGTAAAAAAATCACAAACTTTAAATTATTCATTGACAAGCGCTATTGTTTGTGATAAATTAAACCCAGGGTAAGAAATAAGAACTTACCGAAAATAAAGGTTCTGATTACTGACGGATAAATGTGGAGTACCACAGGGGAATCAGAATTATAATGAAAGCCGACCGTCTGGGCAGCATTTGTGAAGAACAAATGTTGCCCTTTTTTCAACCCTGAAAAGGACTTGGAAAAGGGGCGAGAGAAATCATTATTTTTAAGGAGGATGTTGAACTATGGGATTCAAATCAGACATCGAAATCGCACAGGAATGTGTCATGGAGCCAATCACAAAGATTGCAGAAAAAGCAGGTATTGATGAGAAATATCTGGAACAGTACGGAAAGTACAAAGCAAAGATCGACT
>DXIQ01000072.1 GCA_019112785.1 Candidatus Blautia stercorigallinarum | reverse complement strand
CGGAACAGCCACATGAATGATTGGGTCTGGGCTCGGCGCCCTTCCTCGTTCAATACCTGAACTCGGGTTTCATCTGCCATTGTAAAGCTGCGTTTCAGCAGCTCACAGTGGAAGTATTCATACATCGGCTGAAAATAGTTCTGCGAACAGTAGATGATCCAGTTGGCAAGAGTGGTGCGGCTGATCTGGACCCCATACTGTTTCCAGTCCTTCTCCTGTCGATAAAGTGGAAGCCCGTTGGCATACTTCTGATACATAGTCCATGCAACAGCGGATGCTGAGGCAGGACCTTTCCCAACCAGAGCCGCCGGCACCTGAGACTTTACGATCACAGGCTTTTCCGTATCGCCGAATCCTTCCTTGCAGGATGGGCAACCATAACTCTGGCTGTAGTATTCGATCACTTTACAGGTAGCAGGAATGAATTCCAGTTCCCGGCGGACATACTCCTCACCAATCAGGACCATCTGCGTACCGCAGATCGGGCAAATCTGATTTTCTTCCGGAAGAGGGATCACGACTTTTTCAACCTTCAGGCCTTTGAAGAGATCCTCATGGGTTGCCTTCTTTTTACGAGTATGCTCCCGGATCACGGTCTCTTCTTCCGGCAAAGAGGGAGCCTGTTCCATTTCCGCTTCATCAAAGAGATTTTGTTGTCCCGGAATGTCATCGGATCTCTTTTCGCTGGATGAGCCGAAAAGCTTTTTGGTCAGATAGTCTACCTGTTCCTGGAGCGCTTTCTCGTGACTGGATTTTTCATCAAGCATAAGACGGAGAGATCGGATCAGCTCAGTCTGTTCAGATATCATTGTTTTCAGTTGTGATAATGTATCTTTCAGCTCTCGAAGCTGGATATCTTTCGCACTGGAAGCCATCGTTTCTCTCCTCGGATTTCATACTTTTATTATACCAGAAACGGAGCTGTTACTAAAGAAAAATGACTCCCGAAAAGTGCCGAATTTACAGGGCATTTCCGGATTTTTCTATGCAGGATTTTTATTGGAATCCAGATGCTTTTCACTCTGCTTTGAGGGCTTTGGGCTGGTCAATATCAATCCCGGACATCAGCCAGTCAAACTCCCGCCAGGAAAGATTCCGGACCTCCGACTGCTTCCTGGGCCATTGATAGCCGCCGCGGACAGACAACCGCTTGTAGATCAGAACGAAGCCGTCCGGTTCGTGAAACAAAGAAAACAATTCTCGAAAACTTGCCAATGATAAGTTTAAAGCAATTCGTTCTTTTATCGTAACACATCCATTAAATACCTCTTCTCATCCTAATGAAGGATAACAATGGGAGCAAAAAATGAATTGATATTTATATGCATATACCTACAATTGCTAAATTCTCTAGACTATATGATAACCCAAACGCAGACTTCTTTATTGCATACTACGATGATCTTATATGCTATAAATATGAAGGTCACATGTATTCTGAAATATGGGATTGTGCTTACTACAATATCGACCGTATAGAGAAACTCGGAAAATACTTATCAAAAATACGTCGAAAAAACCTTAAAGACTACAAATAATTTACATAATACCAATAGAAAAGGTCTTGCCAAATTGATTTTACTCAATTCAGTAAGACCTTTTCTACTGGTTTCAGTTGGATTTTACCTGATAACCTCTGACAAAAGTGAATAAATGCTTTTCAGCCAGTGTTATCATTTTGTTATCAAATAGAACCTTGATAGACTTCAAACGCCCTGTTTATGCGGGTTCTCAAATTCTTTTACTTATTCGAACTCAATCGTTGCCGGTGGTTTCCCCGTGCAATCGTAAAGTACCCTATTAATATGTTTCACTTCATTTACGATCCTGCTGGTTGTTTTTCCAATTACCTCCCATGGGATCTCTGCGCTCTCTGCTGTCATGAAGTCTGTTGTGGTCACTGCTCTCAGTGCGATGGCGTAGTCATAGGTTCTCTCGTCTCCCATAACGCCTACAGACTGCATATTGGTCAGTGCTGCAAAGTACTGGCCGATTTCTCTGTCGATACCTGCCTTGGCGATCTCTTCTCTCCAGATAGCGTCTGCATCCTGGACCATTTTCACCTTCTCGGCAGTTACTTCGCCGATGATACGGATTCCCAGTCCCGGGCCGGGGAATGGCTGACGGAATACAAGGTAATCCGGAATGCCCAGCTCCAGACCTGCCTGGCGTACCTCGTCTTTAAACAGATCTCTGAGGGGCTCGATGATTTCTTTGAAATCAACATAGTCGGGCAGTCCTCCTACGTTGTGGTGGGATTTGATCACTGTAGATTCTCCTCCGACACCGCTTTCTACCACGTCTGGATAGATGGTTCCCTGTACCAGGAAGTCTACAGCGCCGATCTTCTTCGCTTCTTCTTCAAATACACGGATGAATTCTTCGCCGATGATCTTACGTTTTTTCTCAGGCTCTGTTACCCCTTTTAATTTGCTGTAAAATCTTTCCTGAGCGTTTACACGGATGAAGTTCAGGTCATAGGGGCCTTCCGGACCGAAGACTGCCTCAACCTCGTCTCCTTCGTTTTTACGGAGAAGGCCGTGGTCTACGAACACACAGGTCAGCTGATTTCCTACTGCTTTGGAAAGAAGGACAGCTGCCACAGAAGAGTCCACGCCGCCGGAAAGTGCGCATAATACTTTTCCGTCTCCTACTTTTTCGCGGATGGCTTTGATAGTTTCTTCTACGAAGGAATCCATCTTCCAGTCTCCGGCGCACTGACATACATTATAGACAAAGTTGGAAAGCATCTTCTTTCCTTCTTTTGTATGAAGGACTTCCGGATGGAACTGGGTTGCGTAAAGCTTCTTTTCTGTATTTTCTACTGCTGCCACAGGACAGTCTGCTGTGTGAGCAATAATCTCAAATCCGGGAGCCGGTTTGGAAATATAGTCGTTATGGCTCATCCAGCAGATAGTCTTCTCAGACACATTCTCAAAGAGTTTGGAGTTCCGATCTACCGTTACCTCGATCTTTCCATACTCTCTCACAGGAGCCTTTTCCACAGTTCCTCCCAGCAGGTGCATCATCAGCTGAGAACCATAGCAGATTCCCAGAATAGGCACGCCCAGTTCAAAAATTTCTTTTGTGTATGTGGGAGAATCCGGCAGATAGGCGCTGTTAGGGCCGCCGGTAAAAATAATACCTTTCGGCTGGATTTCTTTGATCTTTTCAATATCTGTTTTATAAGAATAGATTTCGCAGTAAACATTACATTCACGTACACGTCTTGCGATCAGCTGATTATACTGACCGCCGAAGTCAAGTACAATAACGGTTTCTCTCTTCAAGAAAGTGCCCTCCTGTTCTTTTTTATCATCATTTGAAAATTTCTGATCCGGCTTATTGTCTCCAGGCTGGATCATCCACTTAATTATAGAGTATCCCCCTCCATTTTACAAGGACAAAATCCCCCCATTTACAGTATAAAACTGTCTGGGGCGTCTGGTCCTATCTCTCCAGCTCTTTGATCACGATCCCCAGCCTCTTAGCCAGCATAATGGCCTGTTCCAGGTTTACGACCACTTCCCGCAGTTCATCTTTTCCATCGGAGATCACAATACCTGTAATATCGCACTCTGTAAAATCGATATCCTTCAGCCAGGTTTTGAAGAAACTGACATTTTTAAAGCAATCGTCCTTCCAGTCTACGTTAGTGATATTGCATTTACTCATGCTGGCCTCGGTAAAATCCGTGTGATAGGCTTTTACATAGCTCATACGCACCGCATCCATGCCTGCGTCTCTGAAATTACACTTTTCAATAGAAACATGGCGGATATTGCTTCCGTAAAAATCCGTTCCAAGAGCCTTACAGTTTTCAAAGGCACAGCTTCTGAAATTGATATCGTTCATACTGGAATTAGAAAAATCACAGTTTACAAACTTTACGTCCGTAAAGCTGGCTCTGTCAAAACAGCAACTTAGAAATTTACAGTTTTGAAACATCACCTGCTGAAAAGAAATATGACTCCCGTCGATCCGGGACAGAAAGGTTCCCGTAAACTGCCTTCTGAAAATCTCTCCCTCTTCTTCTCTGGCCCCTTGTATAAGCCCCGGCGCGTCTTTGACTTCCGCCAGTTCCGAGGGGATCTGCGGTTCTTTAAATGCTTTTTTATTCATAGTTTTCATTCATCCTATACCAATGCTGCATGTTTCCATTTTCCTCTTATGTATCTGGTGACAAAGCATATAGACCTGAACAGCCAGTCAATGGTCATAGCCACCCATACGCCGAACACACCCATGTGGAAATAAACACCCAGCACTGCGCTGAAACCGATCCGGAATATCCACATAGAGATGATAGACAGACCCATGGTAAACTTAACATCTGCCGCCGCCCTCAGAGTATTCGGCAGAGAGAAGGACAGGGGCCATATTGTCACTACACAGGCAGAATGATAAAACAGGATCTGTCGTGCATAGCTGCTGGCTTCCTCTGAAAGTCCATAAATACTCACCACAAAAGGCACTGCCAGCACCACAAGAATGTTTATTGCCAGAGCGGAAATATAAATGATCTTGATCAGCTTCTTGGTATAATATTTTACCTGTTCAAAGTCCCCGGCCCCTACACACTGTGACACCACGGTGAGCATGGCAAAACCGATGGCCATTCCTGGAAGGGTGGCAAAAGTGGCTACATTGTTGGAAACCGCATTAGCGGCAATAGACGCGGTTCCGAATCCTGTCACAATGCTCAGCACCATGATCTTACCAAGCTGGAACATACTGTTCTCCAGTCCATTGGGAATCCCGATATACAGGATTTTTTTCAGGAGAGACCAGTCTGTTTTAAAGGAAAACGGGTGATAAATATGGACCATATGCTTCTGATCGTTCAACATGCTCAGCATGACAATACAGGCCACGGTCCTGGAAACTAAAGTGGGGATTGCAACTCCCTCTACTCCTCTGTGAAGCCCATAGATCAAAATGGCATTTCCGCAGATGTTGATCGCATTCATCAGCAAAGAAGTCTTCATTGCAATAGAGGAATTTCCCATTGCCCGGAAAGCCGCCGCTCCTGCATTATACAAGGCGATCATGGGAATAGAAGCAAAAACGATCAGCATATAAACATTGCAGTTATAAAGAACATCTGCTTCGATATTGCCAAAGATCACACGAGTGATCAGATTCCGTCCCAGATAGCCCAGGATCATTACCGCCAGAGAAGCTTTCAGGGTAAAAGCCAGCAGCTGGTTTGTAGCCTTGCAGGCCATTTCCGACCTCTTCTTCCCCAGGAACTGTCCGGTAATGACTGCTCCTCCTGTGGCAAGTGCCGTAAAGATATTGATGACCAGCACCATGACGGTATCAATAAGAGAAACACCGGATACCGCAGCCTCCCCTACACTGGACACCATAACAGAATCTGCAAGTCCTACAAAGGCCTGAAGGAACTGATCCACCACCAGAGGAAGGATCAGTTTCCGCAGGTCTGCATTGGAAAAAAAGAGCTTTTTTCCGTCCATTTTTCTTTATTTTCTCCTCCGTATCTTTTTGATATCCCACATTATACGCCCCCGGATTCTGGTGTACAAGAGAGATTCTTAACTTTTTCTTTACTTTGCAGAGGAATACCATAAAAAAACGGAAGCCTTCTCCCTTGAGAGAGACTTCCGCTATATAACTATGTAATGATAAGAGCTTCACAGGTAAGGATACCCAGGAAAATAAGATTCCACCCTGTAAAGACTTTCATAAACCTTCCCTTTCTCCGTGGATATTCCACCGTATAAAATTTAAATGAGATCAGGCTTGCCAGTGAGGCCACCAGGGTTCCCAGACCTCCCAGATTGACTGCTGTAAGAAGAAGGGAAAAGTTCCCCGCAAATCCTGACAGCAGGATCGCTGCAGGTACATTGCTGATGATCTGGCTGGTAAGGATTCCTGCCCACAGTTCCTTTCCCTGGACAAGGGAAGCCAGAGTATCGCTGATCTCCGGTATACGCTTCATATTTCCGATAAAAACAAAAAAGCAGAGAAAAGTCAGCAAGAGGAAATAGTCTACTTTTCCGAATAATCTCCGATTTACTGCCAGCACTGCTGCTGCCACACAGATCAGAACTGGAATATATGGAAAAATCCGAAATACTACCAGCAGGCAAAGTACCAGCAGAGCGGCAAATGCCAGAAGCTGGGGAAGAGATTTCCCTATCTGGACCTCCTTCTCTTCCTTTACGGAGATACTCTCCAGAGCTTCATTTTTTTCTGTAAAAAGAATGCACACCAGAAGGATCAGCGAAAGGCCTGCGTAAGGCAGAACTGCCCGGGCAAATTCCCCCAGGGTGACTCCTGACATAGAATATAAATAAAGATTCTGGGGATTGCCTATGGGCGTAGCCATACTTCCCAGATTTGCGGCAATGGTCTCCAGCACCACGATCCTCAGGATCCGGTCTTCCCGGCCGATCATCTGATATACCAATATAGTAAATGGTACAAAGGTGATCAGAGTTACGTCATTTGTAATGATCATACTGGAGAAGAAACACAAAAGCACCATAAGCACAGACAGGTTCCGCAGACTGCTGGCTTTCTTTAATAACGTCTCTCCTAAAAGAGAAAATACTCCCAGCCACCGGAAACCAGCCACAATGATCATAAAACAAAACAGCAGGGCAAGAGTCCGGTAATCCGGGTAAGTCAGATAATCCGAATCCGGCCTCACCGCCGCTGCAGAAATAAGGGCAAGAAGAAAAGAGACGCAGAAAACCGTCTCTTTTCTAAAAAAATCTTTCAGAGTTTTCATATAATGGTCTCCCTGCATATCACGAAATTTTTATGCCGTCCTCTGCCGGAAATCCCGGGATCCCGGTTCCGGTTCAGGACAAACAGCCCTATTATACCTCGTGTTTTTCTGATATGCAATCATAACTCTGACAAAAATTTCAGACCAGTTCTTTTACATAAACTCCATTTACTTTTTCAAACCCCATTGTCTGCAGGTAAGATTCGTGAGGACCCGGCGTTCCTGTAAAGATCATTTTGCAGATCCCTTTAATATCCCTTTCCGGCGTCCGGGCTGTTTTTCATGATCTTGACCAGTCTGCTGGTACCAAGTCTCTCTGCCCCCAGACGGATAAATTCTTCTGCGTCGTCAAAGGAAGAAATGCCTCCCGCAGCCTTTACCTTCACATCTTTTCCTACATGTTTTCTCATCAGTTCCACATCTGCAAAGGTAGCCCCGCCGGTAGAAAATCCCGTAGAAGTTTTAATGTATTCTGCCCCTGCTTTTGTGACGATCTCGCACATTTTTATTTTTTCTTCTTCTGTGAGCAGACAGGTCTCAATGATCACCTTCAGGATCCTGCCGCCGCAAGCCTGATGGATCTGCCGGATCTCCTCTTCGATTTCTTCGTACTTCTTATCTTTCAGCTTACCGATATTAATGACCATATCGATCTCGGAAGCTCCGTTTGCAACAGCATCCTTTGTCTCAAATACCTTAGTGGCTGTGGTGCTGTAGCCATTTGGAAAACCGATCACCGTACAGATAGGCAGTTTTCCCTCTACATATTCAGCGGCCTGTTTCACATAAGAAGCCGGAATACAGGCAGAGGCTGTTCCGTATTTTATAGCGTCATCCAGGATCTGCCGGATCTCCTCCCATGTTGCAGTCTGTGTCAGTAAAGTATGGTCCACATATTTTAAAATTTCTTTTTTATCCATCTCAGATTCCTTTCCATTTTTTCTCAAATATTTCTTTGATCTCCGTATCAAAAGCTGTATCTGCAGCGTTCTTTAGGAGGGTAAAGATCAGTTCCTCGTCCCGGCCGTATTGTTCGTAAACTTTCGCTAATTCCTGAGTCATAGTCGTCCCGCTGACGGTCCGGTTATCTGTGTTTACAGAAACCTTGATCCCCGCATCCAGAAACTGGCGAAGAGGATAATCCTGCCAGGTCTGGACTGCTTTTGTCTGGAAGTTGCTTGTAGGGCACATTTCTACGCCGATACCAGTCTTGGCATATGCCTTCATCAGCTCCGGATCTTTTTTCAGGGCAATCCCGTGGCCGATCCTGGCAGCGCCCAGCTCCCAGGCTTCCCGGACATTTTCCAGGTTTCCGGTCTCCCCGGAGTGGATGGTATAAGGCATACCCAGGCGTTTTGCCTCCTGGAAAATATTCCGGAAACAGGCCGTAGGATAAGCGGATTCATCCCCTGCCAGATCCAGAGCACATACCCCTTCTCCCAGGTATTCTCTGGCGCATTTCAGCATTGCCAGGTTCTGTTCTTCACTGTGGTTTCTCATAGCGCACACAATAATCCCATAATGTACCTGGAAATCTTCTTTTCCCCGTTCCATTCCTTTCCTCACTGCCTCGATCACCTGTCTGCAGCTTAAATTTTCATGTACGGAAAGCATAGGAGCAAACCGGACTTCTATGTATTCCACTTTCTCTTTTGCGATCTCTTCCACAAAGGTATAGGCCCCTTCTTCCAGTCCTTTCTCATCCTGCAGGCACTGCAGCGGCAGGTCAAATTTCTCCAGATATTCCGTAAGGCTCCGGCAGTCCTGGGATACAGTCAGCGCCTCCCCGGTCACTTTTTTCCCCAGGTGTCTCTCTATCATGGCCTTTGTAAGAGAGCCGTCCAGATGACAGTGGAGGTCAAGTTTTGGAAGCTGTTCTATATCCATATAATCACACCTTTTCTATGATTTTAGTAACCAGTTCTTTGAACTGAACAGAGACTCTGTCGGCAGTTTCCTGTACTTCTTTGTGGTCCAGTTTTTGGTCTGACAGTCCTGCTGCCAGGTTGGTGATACAGGAGATCCCGCCGATCTCCATTCCCATATGGCGGGCAGCCATGGCTTCGCAGGCGGTGCTCATTCCCACTGCGTCTCCGCCCCAGATCCGGCACATCCGGACTTCCGCGGGAGTCTCATAGCTTGGTCCTGTCAGCTGTACATAGACCCCTTCCTGAAGATTGATCCCGCATTCCCCGGCTGCTTTGCGGATCACTTCCCGGATCCTTTTGCTGTATACTTCACTCATATCCGGGAACCGGTCTCCAAGTTCCTCCAGGTTTGGTCCGATCAGAGGATTCGGTACGCCCACTGCGATCTGGTCGGTGATCATCATAAAATCTCCCGGATGAAAGTTCTCATTGACACCTCCTGCCGCATTGGTGAGGATCAGCTTTTTAGCTCCTAAAAGGCCCATAAGCCTGGTCGGCAGGACCACATCTGACATAGGATATCCTTCGTAATAGTGGACTCTTCCCTGCATGATCACCACCGGGACTTCTCCTACATATCCGAAGACAAACCGCCCTTTATGGCCCTTTACTGTGGATACAGGAAATCCTTCAATATCTGAATAATCCACAGTGGCCTCTATCTTAATACCTTCCGCATAATCTCCCAGTCCGCTTCCAAGGATCAGAGCCACCTCTGGTTTGAAATCGGTTTTTTCTCTGATACTTGCCAGACAAGTCTTTAATTTATTTTCCATTTTGTCACTCCTCTCACAAAGTTTCCGCCAGGATTTCCGAGATCATCTTTTCCATCCGGCAGTATTGCTCATAATTGATCAGGATATAGCTTCCCTGAGTGGTGATCAGACCGCTCTCTTTAAACTTTTTGATAGAACGGCTGATGGTCTTTACACAAAGTCCTGTAAAATCCGACAGCTCCTGGCGGTCTCCTTTCATCTTCATGACTCCATTCTCCGCATATTTTCGATACCGTTTCATCAGCAGGAAAGCCACCCGGTCCGCTCCCTGAAGGAACAACAGCATCCGGCTGTCCCGGGCCTGTTCCAGCAGATATTCTCCCATCAGCCTGCTTTCCTGCTGAAGGGCGGTAATATCCGAATCCAGCCATTTTTTAAAGCCCTCTTTGGGTATTTTCAATACTGTGCATTTTGTCACTGTCTGGAGTGTGGTCTGGTACTTGTCCAGATCAATGATTACTTCCATCCCGCCGAATGCATAGACTTTATCAAATACCGTAAAGTCATAATTAATACCGTAAATTCTGTAATCTGTGGCTTTAATAAGCCCTTTTCCGATCAGGAACACGGTGTCCGCCGGCTCTCCTTCCTGGACAAAGATGGTTCCTTTTTCCAGTTCTTCCACCACAAAAGTATCCATCAGCCACATGGGAGCTGTGCGGAAATATTCCTCAAACTGTTTTCTTCTCTCTTCTTCGATCTCATTCAGAAAAGGTAAAATCTGGGCCAGATAATTATTTTCCATCTTTCGTCACCTGCAGTTCTTTTCTATAGGAAGCACCTGTTTCCCTTTGATATATTTTGCCTGTATGTGTCTGTCTTCCCCCAGGTAGATCAGCCGCTCCAGCCTCTCTTTTGCAGAAAGTTTTCTGGCATGACGGAGCATTGTATCGTCAATGACTACTACGTCGAATTCATACCCGGGTTCCAGACTTCCCACCCTTCCAAAGAATTCTCCTCCGCCTTTAGTAGCCAGGTAGAAAACTTCTTCCACAGTCAGCGGTGCAAGGCTCTCATCCTGGATCCTCCACCGAAGCTTGGAACACTGGACAGCCATAGCCATGGCCCGGAACATGGAAAGAGATGTGCCGGCAGCCACATCTGTGCCAAGGCCCATCTTCAGTCCCTGGTCAAGAAATCTCCTGGCCGGGGCGATCCCCGAAGCCAGATTTACATTGGACTCCGGGCAATGGGCAATAAACACTCCCTGTTCCTTCATCATCCGGGTTTCTTCCTCGTCACTGTACACGCAATGTGCCATAATCGTAGGACACTCTCCCCCAAACAGCCCATGGAGACGGTAGGCGTCTCCATAGCAGGAAGCTTGGGGACAAAGCTGGCGGACCCATTCTATCTCACTGAGATTTTCAGAAAGATGAGACTGTGCCGGCAGCCTGTATTTCTTCTGAAGCTCTGAAAGTTTCTCCATCAGTTCATCAGAGCATGTAGGGATAAATCTTGGTGTCAGGATAGGTCTTACATTGGTAAGACCCGCAACTGCCAGGATCCAGGCTTCCGTATCTTGGGCAGACTTTTGGGCGCTTTCTTCCTGCAGGCCCTGGGAGCTGTTCCGATCCATATTTACCTTTCCCACATATCCTGCCAGCCCTGCCTCTTCCATCTTCTTCATCAGCCAGAGAGTAGCTTCCTTATGACAGGTGGCGAAAACACAGGCTCTTGTGGTTGCGCTATGGAGCAGATCTTCTATGAATATATTATACGCCTTTTTAGCATACGCTGTATCCTTATATTTCTCTTCCTCAGGAAAAGTGTGGGTGTTCAGCCAGTCGATCAGTTCCCGGTCCATGCCCAGTCCCCGGAAAGTGTACTGGGGAGCGTGAACGTGCAGATCCACAAGCCCCGGAATGATCAGCTTATCCCCATAATCCCTGCAGGGGATCCCTCTCCATTCTTCCGGGAGAGTTTCAAAAACTCCCCGGCTTTTTCCTTCTTCGCATACTACATAGCCACGGTCCACAGTCCGTATTTTTTTCTGATCCTCACTGTAACAGATATGGCCTCTGATAGCAAATCTTTCCATGTTCTTGTCTCCTTGTTCTGTCATTCCAATATTTTTTATCGCTGTCCCTTGTCGTAAGGGATACCCTCTGCCTTAGGCGCCCTGGAATTCTTTGAAAACAGTGCCAGCACCACAAGGGAAATAATATACGGAAGCATGTTATAAACCGCACTTGGGATATTTAATGCCTCCAGGATATCGAATCCGGAATATACATTGGACAGGGCCCGGAACAATCCGAAAAGAAGGGCTGCCAGTCCGATGAATTTCGGCTCCCACTGACCGAAGATCATAACCGCCAGGGCCAGGAATCCGAAGCCTGCCACACCGTTTTCAAACTTCCACTCACTGACTCCTGCAGTGATATAAACGATCCCCCCAAGGCCGCCGAAAAGGCCGGAGATCAGAACGCCTGCATAGCGCATTTTGTATACGTTGATACCTACAGAATCCGCTGCCTGAGGATGCTCGCCGCAGGCTCTCAGGCGAAGGCCAAACCGTGTTTTATAAAGAACAATATGTGCAATGATCAAAAGAACAACTGCCAGGATCATAAACCAGCTGACCTCAAAGTTTCCGATCTTAAAAGCGGAAAATGCTTTTCTCTGTTCAATGTACTGGATCGAGGAAGAAACGTTATTTACATTTTCTGCCATGTTGATCGCTTTTACAAATACTGTAGCTGCCGCTGTACCAAGGAGGTTCATGGCTGTTCCGATCAGGGTCTGGTCTGCCTTAAAATTAATTGCCGATACTGCCAGCAGAAGGGAGTAGACCATACCGAAGAGAATACTTCCGATCACAACTGCCAGGATCATAAGGGCAGCCGGCAGGCTTCCCATATATTTCATTACCAAAGCGCCGCCCAAGGCGCCGATGACCATAGTTCCTTCTAAGCCCAGGTTGATCACACCGCTCCGCTCGGAAAAACATCCCCCCAGGGCAACAAGCATAAGTACTGATGCGTAGATTAATGTATATTGTAATAATAGTGCCATCCTTTTCTTCCTCCTTTCCTACTTTTTCCCTTTTCTGCTCATACAGTATTTAAAGAATAATACAAAACCGCAGAAGTAAATGATGATCGCTGAGATCAGGTCTGAAATCTGGGCGCAGTATACCATCTTGTCCACGTAAGACCCGCCGCTTGTAATGTGCTGGATAAAGAATGCGGAGAAGATACTTCCGATAGGATTCAATCCTCCAAGGAAAGCTGCCGCGATCCCGTTAAAGCCCATGGCCGGCACTGCAGTCTGAGCGCAGGACCACTGCTCGATCCCGCTTAAATAAAGGAATGCAGCGCCAAGTCCGGAAAGGCAGCCTGCGATCACCATGGTAAGGATCATATTTCTCTTTTCTTTCATACCTGCATATTTTGCAGCGTTTTTATTTAATCCTGTAGCCTTGAGTTCATATCCCAGTTTTGTTTTGCTCATCAGGAACCACACCAGAACGGCGATAATAACTGCCAGAGGAATGGCGATGGTCACATACCGGTTATCAGAAAACAGCTTGTCCAGTCCCAGGCTTGGGATCAGGGCCCCAGGTGCGTTAGTCTTCAGTGCCATAGTATAAGTGGTGCTGGATTCCTTTACATTGGTCAGCAGCATGTTCACACCGTAAAGGCTGATCCAGTTCAGCATAATTCCTGCGATAACTTCATTTACATTTAAGTATGCCTTTAAAATACCCACGATCCCGCCGAGGATACCGCCGCCGATCATAGCTGCGATCATGCAGACATACCAGGGCATCTGATAGGCCAGTCCCAGATAAAGGGCAAGTCCCGCTCCCACTGCGTACTGTCCGGAAGCGCCGATATTGAAAAGTCCTACCTTATAGGCAAATAAGATGGACAGGGTACACATAAGAAGAGGCGCAGTTTTGGCAAGGGTACTTCCGAAATATTCCAGAGCAACCTCAGGTCTGGGGAAGTATAAAAAGTTCTTCAGGATCGCGCTCATTGCGCTCCAGGCTTCTGAGGGATTGATACACAAAAGCACAATATAGCCCACCAGAAGTCCCAGAATGATACAGACCAGAGAGGCGATCACAGTCTGTACGCCGGCGATTTCCAGGAATCCTTTCTTTTCGTTTTTCGTATTCATATCCTACACCTCCTGTTTTTTGGCACCAGTCATATAAAGTCCCAATTCCTCAACCGTCACTTCGTCCGGTTTGAATTCCCCGACCAGTTTTCCTTCGTACATTACCAGGATCCGATCCGGCACATCCATAACTTCATCCAGTTCCAGACTGACTAAGAGCACAGCCTTTCCTGCATCCCGTTGTTCAATAAGCTGTTTGTGGATGAATTCGATAGCTCCGATATCCACTCCTCGTGTAGGCTGTACAGCGATCAGAAGATCCGGATCCTTGTCAATCTCCCGGGCAATAATAGCTTTCTGCTGATTTCCTCCGGACATAGACCGGACAGTAGTGGCCGATCCCTGGCCGGAACGGATATCGTACTCTTCAATGAGACGGTCTGCATATTCCCGGATCTCTTTCCTCTTAAGCACTCCGAACTTATTAGTAAACTGAGGCTCAAAATACCTTTGGAGCACCAGGTTATCTTCCAGAGAATAATCCAGGATCAATCCATGTTTATGCCGGTCTTCCGGTATATGACTCATTCCCATAACAGAACGCTGACGGATGGATGTATGGGTAATGTCTTTCCCCTTCATGGTAATGCTTCCGCTTTTCAGAGGTTCCAGGCCTGACAGTCCGTAAACCAGTTCCGTCTGTCCGTTTCCGTCGATTCCTGTAATACAGACGATCTCTCCTTTTCGCACCTGGAAGTTCACATCCTGGACTGCGTCTTTCTTATTCTGACCCTCAACGGTCATATGCTTCACATCCAGAACTACCTCTCCCGGTTTTGCAGGTTTCTTTTCCACTTTAAAGCTTACATTTCTTCCCACCATCATAGCAGACAGTTTCTCCGGAGTAGTATCTTTTGTCTCCACCGTACCAACATATTTTCCCTTCCGAAGGACTGTGCAGCGGTCAGATACTTCCATGATCTCGTTTAGCTTATGAGAAATAAAGAGGATGCTTTTTCCCTCTTTTGCAAGCCCCTTCATGATCTGCATCAGTTCTTCGATCTCCTGTACAGTCAGCACCGCTGTAGGCTCGTCAAAGATCAGGATCTCATTATCCCGGTACAGCATTTTTAAGATTTCCGTTCTCTGCTGCATACCTACGGTAATGTTCTCTACAATAGCGTCCGGATCGATCTGAAGATGGTATCTTTTAGACAGCTCCATAACCTTTTTTCTGGCTTCCTCTTTCTTCAGGAATCCTCCCTGGACCGGTTCCGCGCCCAGGATGATATTGTCCAGTACAGAAAAACATTCTACCAGCTTAAAATGCTGATGTACCATACCGATCCCAAGAGCGTTTGCGTCATTGGGATTCTTGATATGTACGGTTTTCCCGTCTTTCCGAATCTCTCCTTCCTCCGGCTGATACAGTCCGAACAGCACACTCATCAGCGTAGATTTTCCCGCGCCGTTTTCACCCAGAAGGGCATGGATCTCTCCTTTTTTCAGCTGGAGCGTAATGTTATCATTTGCCACAATACCGGGAAATCTCTTAGTTATATTCAGCATTTCAACTGCGTATTCTCCCATTTTGCTTCCTCCTTTCCCTTCTCTTACATGATCGATCCTTGTCTTTCATTTACCGTCACAGATACCTCCGGCATCTGGTCAATGGAATTGTCGATCTGGATCTCCCCGTCAAAAATCTTCTGTACCAGTTCATGGTAATCCTCTACTGTAAAGTTTTCGTTCCACTGTGTGGTATCCTCGGGAAGTCCTACATAATTCACAGATGTATCTGTTCCTGATACCAGTCCCAGATTCTCGATCTTTCCTACATGCTCTTCCCATGTGCCGTCTACAATAATAGAATCCAGCATAGCCTTTACCGTAGCTCCCAGGCCTTTCATGGCAGAGGTCACTGTCATTCCTTCTCCGTATGCGTCAATGGTGGGAGACTGATCACTGTCTACTCCGATCATTTTGCCCCCTACTTTCGCGGCGGCTTCTGCCGCAGAAGTAAAGATTCCTCCGCCGCAGGCAAATACGATCTCTGTTCCCTGGCTGTACCAGGTATCCATGGCTGCTGTAATCTCCGTGGAACCATAAAACTGTCCTCCGTATGCATACTCTACTTCCACCTGGTCTACAATACCCAGCTCTTCTGCCGCATCATTGATTCCCTGTACATATCCGAATCCAAAGCGCATAACTGCCGGCACTGCCTGGCCGCCCAGGAATCCCAGATTCCGGTAGCCTAATTTTACTGCTGCATATCCTGCCATATACCCGGGAATCTCCTCCTGGTAAACTGCGCAGTATGTGTTTTCCGTGTTGTAATAGTCGGAAGCCTCATAGGCATCCGGATCTTCATAATACTTATTACCTACTGCCGCAGCGATAATGTCTCCCGCAGTCATATCCAGGGCGATAAACTTCACATCCGGATATTTGTAGGTCACTTCCACCAGGGCCGGAGCAAAGATATATCCCGGCATAACAATGATATTATAACCTTCCGCCACAGCCACATCGATCATGGCGATACGGGCGTAATCTGTGTCCCCATCCGGCTTTTTGTAGGTAAAATCAATGTTGTTTTCCGTGCAGTATTCAAGACAGGCTTCATAAGTAGTCTGGTTAAAAGACTGGTCTGTAATGTCGCCGCTGTCTGTGATCATGGCTACACGATAGTCTGAATCATTGGTGCTTTCTTTAGTTCCCGAAGGTCCGCAGCCCAGGGCAGAAACTACTACGCACACTGCCAGAAGAAAAGCGGCAAGCCTTTTCAGTTTTTTCATTTCTTCGTTCCTCCTTTGTCAAAATTTTTTATTTTAAATAGGAAAGCAATGAAGTTCCGATGGTATTTTCCGGCATATGAAGTCCAAAATTGTCAACAATAGTAGCGCCGATCACCGCAAAAGTATCCTGTTCTGGCAGCATTCCATTCCCCTCCATAGCCTTTCCATAGGCAAGGAAAGGTACCTTTTCTCTTGTGTGGTCAGTTCCTGTATAGGTGGGATCATTGCCATGGTCTGCGGTAATGATGAGAAGGTCATCTTCCCTTAATTTTTCCAGTAAAACTTCCAGTTTTTCATCAAACATTTCCAGCTCTTTTGCATAGCCTGCCGGGTTTCTTCTGTGTCCCCATTTTGCGTCAAAATCTACCAGATTTACAAAACACAGCCCCTGGAAATCTTTATCTGCCAGTTCAATAGTCTGCTCCATACCATGGACAGAAGACTTGGATTTATAGGCTTCTGTGATCCCCTCTCCGTCAAAGATATCCTTGATCTTTCCTACAGAGATCACATCCAGGCCATGATCCTTCAGCACATCCAGGGCCGTTTTCATCGGCGGCTTCAGGGCGTAGTCGTGACGGTTGCTGGTCCGCTCAAACTCCCCTTTCTTCTTTCCGATATAAGGCCTTGCAATAACCCTTCCCACTCTCCATTCTTCTTTCATGGTCAGCTCTCTTGCAATCTCACAGCAGCGGTACAGCTCCTCCAGGCCGAAGGTCTCTTCATTTCCGCAGATCTGGAGCACAGAGTCCGCAGAAGTGTACACGATCATATGGCCGGTGGCGATCTCCTCTTCTCCCAGCTCATCTATGATCTCTGTTCCGCTGGCACTTTTATTTCCAATCACCTTATGTCCCGTCCGCTTTTCCAGCTCTTCGATCAATTCTTTTGGGAAACCATGTTCTGTAAAGGTTTTAAAAGGCTTTTTCGTCTCAATTCCCATGATCTCCCAGTGGCCGGTCATGGTGTCTTTCCCGTTGCTCCGTTCTCTCAGGGCAGCCTGGTAACCAAGGGGATTTTCTACAGCGGGCACCTGCTTAAGAGGCGTCAGATTCGCCATCCCCAGCTTCTGCAGTGTGGGGATCCGGAAAGTCTCCACAGACTCTGCTATATGTCCAAGGGTATTTACCCCTATATCTCCGAATTTTTCCCCGTCAGGCATAACTCCGATCCCCAGGGAATCGATCACAATCACAAATACCCGTTTATACTCCTTCATATCCATCCTCCTCGCCTTTACTCTTCCAGATTTCCAGGGCCGAATCCCTGGGGAAGCAGCTCTTCCAGCCTGTATATCTTATAGTCTTCTTTTCCCTTTGCCAGTATGATCTGAAATTCTTTCGGGCTGCAGAATTCCATCATCACCTGTCTGCAGACTCCGCAGGGAGACGCATAATCCGTAAGCTTTCCTTCCGGACCGCCTACAATACAGATGGCCTCAAACTCTCTCTCACCTTCACTGACAGCTTTAAAAAACGCTGTTCTTTCCGCACAGTTTGTAGGAGTATAGGCTGCATTTTCAATGTTACATCCTGTATAGATCTGCCCGTTCTTTCCAAGGAGAGCAGCCCCTACCTTAAAGTGAGAATATGGCGTATAAGAATAGGAAAGCTGAGCGATAGCTATATCGATTAATTCCTGGATCTTTGCTTTTTCCATTGTAATCCCTCCTCTACTTCTCTGCCTTCTGATCTGCCTTGATCAGGTTCCGTATTGCCTGTACTGCCACCCGGATGGCCATATCTGTATCATGGACTACCGGGTTCTCCAGTCCTTCTTTCTCTCTCTCCTGATTAGCCATGACCAGGAAACAGGAGCCTGCCCGCACTCTCAGATGACTGGCTACCACAAAAAGGGCTGCTGATTCCATTTCTGAGGCAAGACATCCCAGCCGTTTCCAGGCTTCCCATTTATTCAGCAGTTCGTAGCTCACCGGCATCCGTTCCGGGGAATGCTGTCCATAAAAAGAATCTTTGCACTGGACAACCCCTACATGATAAGGACTTTCCAGTTCCTGGGCTGCCTGGATCAGCGCATTGGTCACCTGGATATCCGCCACTGCCGGGAACTCAATAGGCGCATATTCCTTGCTGGTTCCTTCCATACGGATGGCGCCGTTTGCAATGACAACATCTCCGCTTTTCACATCCAGCTGCATGCCCCCGCAGGTTCCGATCCGGATAAAAGTATCCGCCCCGGACATGGTCAGCTCTTCCATTGCGATAGAAGCGGAAGGTCCGCCGATTCCTGTAGAAGTAACGCTTACCTTCACCCCATCCAGGTATCCGGTATAGGTGACATATTCTCTGCTGTCAGCCACCAGGACCGGATTGTCAAAATATTTGGCGATCTTCGCACAACGTTTGGGGTCTCCCGGAAGGATCACATAACGTCCCACATCTCCCTTGCCTACCTGAATATGATACTGTTTATTAGCGTCCTCTGAATAATGCATAATCATACCTTCTTTCTCTTCGTTCTTTATTCTACCTGCATCTTACCTATAATTTACCATTTCAAAAAGGACTTGAGTCCCTTTTTATGTATTTACGTGACTTTTCACAATTTTCTTTTTCGTTTTTTATCTATTTTTACCACATGAGCAAATGCTATTCTTTACTTCTTCCAGTGGTTTTATTTTATAAGAAAAGATTTACTGATACAGACATCCATATATAGAAAAAAGAGCCTGTGTTCCCGGCATTTGCCTTTTCACAGACCCTTTTTCATACTGTAGAAATAAAAAACAATAGCATCAAGGCAGAATATGTCCCGCAGCAAGGTACAACCTGTACCACTCTTCCCTGCTAAGACAGATGTCTCCTCCGGCAATGATCTCCGACAGACGGCTTTCTTTTGCCGTCCCGGCTACGATCTGCATCTGCGCCGGATGACTCAGGATCCATGCAGCAGCAATAGTCGTAGGCGTTACCCCATACTGCTCTGCAAGACGCTCAAGTTCTTTATTAAGATCGGCATAGTCCTCACTTCCAAGAAAACATCCTTTCCATCCGGGCATCTGGAAGGGCGACCATGCCTGGATTGTAATATCCTGTACCCGGCAGTAATCCAGCGCACTTCCGTCTCTATCTGCAGATCCTGCTGTTTCCATATTTACTTCCAGCCCATTGGCCACCAGATTGGAGGCGGGGATGCTGAACTGGAGCTGATCAGCTATGATATCCTGCCGGACATATTTCTTCAGGAGTTCGATCTGCATAGGCTTATGATTGGAAACGCCGAAGAGCCGGACCTTTCCACTCTGTTCCAGGATATCAAAAGCAGCTGCCACTTCTTCCGGATCCACCAGGGCGTCCGGCCGGTGGAGCAGCAGCATATCCAGATAGTCTGTCTGCAGACGTCTGAGAATGCCGTCCACAGACTCCAGGATATAGTCTTTTGAAAGGTCATAATATCCTTTTCGGATCCCGCATTTAGACTGGAGGAACATATCTTCCCTGTGAAGCGTGGAGTCTTTGCTCCAGGCTTCGCCGAAAATTTCTTCACTTGCTCCCCCTGCATAAATATCCGCGTGATCAAAATACCACGCGCCCTGTTCCATTGCTGTATGGATAAACCGGTTCATAGAAGCTGGGTCCTTCTCTCCAAGCCTCATACAGCCCACGATCACAGATGGGACCTTCTTCCCGTTTTTTCCAAGTACTACTTCTTTCATGTTTTTATACTCCTCTTCTCTTGCAAATTTTCTTTGGTTTTCCCATATATGTTAGTTCACGGCCAGGCCATTGGGATATAATTTTTATCAAGTATAACAGGAAATCTTATCTTGCTTTCCTTTTCTTCAGTATATCTGTTTTGTCGGTTGGGCTGTATCCTAAAAAACAGGACCGGTTGGGATACTGCCTTCCTGTCCTGTTTTATGACTTCTGAGTTCGCCTTTATCTTCTATGCTGATGTAGATACTTTCCCATTATAAATACTGAAACAGATAATAAATGCTAGATTTTTGTATATATCAAAAGGTAAGCCTGCTCTCTTGTCCCTTTCACACAAAAGAATTACTTCCTTTCCTATAGTTCTCAAATATTGCCATGTCCCGTTTATACATGATTTCACTTCATAATTTATATGCATTTCCAGTAATTCCAACACACTTAAAGTTGTGTTCATCAATGTAATCAAAAATTAATTCTGCCTCTTTATTTCTCTGTAATTCTTTTGTTCCAAACTCAATATCAACTTTTATTTTTCCGGCAAGCATCTTCTGATCAGATAATATAAGTCCCTGTTTTATCTGTACATTTCATAAATTGTTATCTATACTCCCATTAAATACAATTTTACTGTCATTTAGAGTAAAATCACCAAATATGGGTATCCAGTTCATATAATTTTCACTCCTCGTTCGTCACTCTAATATTTTTCACCAATTACCTTTTCTTTAAAAATTTGAACTATACCCTTCCAAATATTCCTTTATTAATGGCAGCATATATTCTACAGACTCCAACTGTGTTTTTGCTTCATCCACTGATGCTATGAAGAAATCATTATAATCGCTTTCTTCTCTTTTCATTTTTAATCTTGCCAAACGTCTGCCCATTTCTCCCGGAAACTTTCCAGTGGCAACGAACTCTTTATTGAAATATGCCACAACGTCTTTATGACGTTTGAAATCAATACTTTCCAATGCAAGAACAGCACGAACTCCGTAAAACACCGCATAATAGGAGCGATTAATACAGTCTCTGTAAAATCCATTATCAAAACACATTTTTGCACTTTTGTAAGTTTCCTCAGCAAGAGAAAATCTGTATTTCGATAATTCCATATCCTTATTCATATCATGCACTAAGCCTTACCCCCTCATCTCTAACATTACGATAATAAGGCAAATTATCTACCCAATAGTTAAAATGATCTATATTAGTTATTACCGGGGAAATATCAACTCCATACTTCATCATAAAATCAAAAGCAAGATCACTGATCTGATCTGAAATCTTCTTTATTTCTTCTTCTCCCAAATAGACCAGAAGCATTACATCGATATCCGAAAGTTCGGAATAATCGCCCCTTACATAGGAACCATACACAATGACACTATCAAGCGAATTGCCCAGGATTTTTCTTACATTCTTTGCGAAATCCTGTATTATATTTGAAATATAAACTGGCATACAACCTCACCACTTTCTTAACGATAATTAAAATATTTCTTTCCCTCTATATTACTTTCATTATATCTTATGCCGTAAAATTTGTATATCAAATCATAAAAAAGAACTGCCTGGCTTATTCTATCTGTAGTTTTTTATTCCATTTTTCATACAGCTTATCAGCAAAGGTTTTAAATAGTCGGCTGTTCCATAAGAACCTTATTGTAGCTTTATAACTATTTTCTATTTTTATATTCCCCCCTGAAATTATATGGTAATACAACATATCCGGGAACGTTATCTCTATACAATTTTTGTACATGCCATAATGTCATGATAACGCCTCATTTCTTTATTATTTTATAGTATACCACTATCCAGGCTGAATAGACTAATCCAGTGGCAACAATTTATTTGCGTTTTCTTTAATTGTAGGAACATATTTGAAATATAATATATGTTTTGTTTCAATATGATGCGGCAGTTATGATAGTTTAGGTTTCTCTCAAAAAGCGAAAGCAGCTGCACATCCCGTGTACAGTCTGCTTCCGCTTTACATTTTCCTGTTTTATCCATGCTGATGCAGATACTTCTCCCTGGTAGCCAGTCCTCCCCGGATATGCCGTTCCGATTTATTCACGTC
>DXIQ01000071.1 GCA_019112785.1 Candidatus Blautia stercorigallinarum | reverse complement strand
GCGAAAGCAGCTGCACATCCCGTGTACAGTCTGCTTCCGCTTTACATTTTCCTGTTTTATCCATGCTGATGCAGATACTTCTCCCTGGTAGCCAGTCCTCCCCGGATATGCCGTTCCGATTTATTCACGTCTAATACTATACGGGCACGGGCAGCCAAGGAAGGATTGATCTGGAGAAGGCGCTCAGTAACATCCTTATGTACCGTAGATTTCGACACTCCAAATTTCTTCGCCGTCTGCCTTACCGTAGCTTTCTCCTCAATAATGAAATTTGCAATCTCTATAGCACGCTCTTCGATATAATCTTTCAAGGAAAATCCCCCGAAATCTCTACTTTTTACAATCTATGCAAAATAGTTCCGGGTCATGCCCCTATACTTCGAAGGCATTACTTCATCTTCTATACATCCAGTTATATTCTTTTTTCAGCCTCTCATATATCTCAAATGCCACCGGACAGACCTCGATCACATCCAGCACGCTGTAAAGACTCGCCCACCTGTCCGGCTGATCCGTATACGGATATTTTTTGCAGCTTTCCGGCCTGCAATCACCCAAACGACAATTTCCATTCTCTTCCAGGAAATCACAGGGTACGTTTTTTGTCTGATATCCGTCTTCACTGTCACCTTCCATCAAATATTTTTCCATAAATTGCTCTTTTGTAAGTTTCATATATTCCGCATCTCTAGCAAGATCTTCTTCCGGGATACTCCCATGGTACATCTTGCAGCAGTTTCTACATCTGCTGCAGTCATATACGTCAAATAACTCTTTATGCAGCCTGTGAAACTGTTCGTCTAATTCCCTTTCATCAGCATTCCCTTTCAGGTAAATGCGGAATTCATAATTTTCATCTCTTTTTTTCTTCGCTTCATACCTTATCTTTCTAGGTGCGATCATTTTCATTCCCCTTTTCGTAATCCTTCTCATTTCAAGACTTACTCACAAGTCCTGTCTGCAGATCAGTGATAATGTCTCTAACTACAATTTTTCCCTTCCAGGACTCCCGTATCTCTATTCTTAAAACCCCGCTTTCCGCATTTCATCCATCATAGCCGTCCTTCGGTAATACATTCCCCGCCAGTTCTCTGCAATCTCAGACGCTTTTTCTTTCCCACCCGGATATCTTCGGATCTTTTTCAAATATTTCATTAATTCTCTGTACCGTTTTCGATTACCTGCCCTTTCCGCTTCATGGCGCAGATAAGAAATATAGATATCCCGTACCTGATCCGGAAATTTCTCTTTCAGCACTTTTTCATATTTATCCAGATTATAAATGAACGTTTCTTTTCTAATACACTCCAGCATGGATTCGTACATTCCTTCTTTCTCCATAAATGGATACAGGATATTATAATTTTTAGGATTTTTCAGAATCTGTTCCCTATAATCCTCCCACTCCTTATCTGTGCAGACCTCTTTGAGTTTATAAATATGTACCAGATTATTTTGCGGACACTCAAAGACATAATACAGCAGTTCTTTTTTGTACCCTTCTTTATCCGGCTGTGTTTCATATATAGAAATCAATTGCTCGCTGTACCGGGCAACCAGCCCCGGATACTCTTTATCCAGAGTTTTACTTTCCTGCAATATCCGGATTGCCTCATCCAGATTGCCATTGTCAAGGTTCTCCTGTATTTCCAGCTCTCTTACCGCCGAAAATCTCCAATGTCGCCTGCGGTATTCTCTGATTTCTTCCTCCGGAAAATCCAGCCGTTCCATGAGTTCCAACCGCTTTATAATATTATTTTCATAGCCGTGGCGAACGCTCCATGTACTTCCACAGTCCGTGGACAACGCCTGCATTTCTATCCTTTCATCCAGATCCTTCAGCATTTTTTCTAACATTTCCCTGTTCTGAAATTCATGAGTCAGGAAATCTTCCATATAATCTTCCAGGTAATCTATCACGTAATTGCATGACAGATGGCTCATAAACCAGGAAAACATTTCGTTTTTTTCTTCTTCACTGCAATTCTCCAGTATTTCTTTCCATTTATCATAACATGCATTTGCGACCTGGGATGTGCCGCCGTCGGAATCATCGATATCTATATTTCCGATGGTTCTGAAAACATAGTTTGTCAGTTCAAATGCCTGCCGATAGCATTTTCGATCAATCAATGTATCTACTTTATCTTCCAGATAATTCTCCAGCGCCCAGCAAAAATCCCAGGCATTCCGGTAATCAATATAACCGCTCCTGTCGCCGTACTCCCATACGTGCTGGTTTACGCCCTGTTTCAACAGATCCATCTGTTTCTCATCTATCTTTACCGCATATCTGGTCATAAGTATATTCCGTATCTCACTATTCTGCGCAGCAATCTCCTTTACAAAGGAGCGTAATTCCTCTTCCGGAATCCTTTCAATAATTTCTTCCACTTCTTGTTCCTGATCATCCTGACAAGTCTCTTCTGTCAGAATATCCTCTTCACTCTGTTCCTCAATCTCAAAGAGAACGGCTGCCATATGCTTACAATTATTTCCACCTTCTGCGTAGGGGCAGGAGCAGTACATCTCACAGATCCGTCCCCCTTCCATCTCAATATCGACTTCGTAATCCTCCGTCCCCTCTACAACCCCATGATATCCATGTTCTGTTTTATGGAGTTCCAGAACTGCGCCATCAAAGTAATACGACTCTCCACGATCAAGAATATGCTCCTGAAACAAGTCTTTCCAGTCACTCATAAAAATTTCCTCCGGTGTAAGCAAATACATACTACAATTCCAGGCTATTGTCTTTCAGCAGAAAATCATACTCACTCACTGTTGCAATCTTATTTTCATCCCATGTCATATTCGCCCTAGTCTCTCCCATTGTAATATCTACTTTCCCAACTCTGTATACTTTTCTTTATGCCCGTATGCTTTTTCCACCGGATATTTTTCTCCGTTTTTTCTGACTTTTTCCTGAATGATCTCATCCATATCCAGTCCGCATGTATCCGCCATTAGAATACAATAATTTAATACGTCTGCCAGCTCTTCCCTGATTTTTTCCATTTTGTCCTTGCACCAGACATCATCTGCGCTCCACTGAAAGATTTCTAGCAGTTCTGCCGCCTCCAAACTGATAGAAATTGCCAGGTCTTTCGGATTATGAAACTGTTTCCAGTTCCGTTCATCCCGAAACTTCAATACTTCGTGAATTGTTTCCTGTTTCATGATTTTTGTCCCCTTTCCCGGTTACTCTGTATCTACATATTGTGAAATATATTCTTTTAAAGCAGGATCGCACACATAAAGGTATGTGCCGTGGATGCCTCTGGTCATCAGTACATAGTAAATATGCTGGACATATTCCCTAAGTTCTTCATATTCTGCTGTTCTTTTTCCGTTTTGGTCAAAATAGTTTTCAGGTCTAATTATTATTTTTTTCTTAACAGCATCATATCCAATCTCGTTGCCTATAATAATAAATCCATAATTTAAGTCATAGCCCTGAACAGAATGGATACAGCCTACTTCATCAATTGCCCCTTCAGAAAGCACCCAGCCTTCAGTACAATGATTCCACTGTTTTTTTATTCCCTGGATTTCGATATCGTACAAAGATTTGTTCTTTTTACTGATCCAGTCCCATGCATATCCGGCCGCCATTCTTACCAATTGAACTTCTTTTTCTTTTCGGTACATCAGGTTATTAAACTTTTCGAAATCTGTCACTAATTTCAGCTCATAATCTACAAAAGTTTTTTTCTCTTTCACACACCCTTTTAAAAGATCTTTCACATAGGTTATATAATCGTTTCCGCCTTTTACCCGCATTTGTGTAAGAAGATTGTAATAAGATAGTATCCTTTTTGACTGTTCTCTTCGCATTTTATTTTGAAATCTTTTTACATCAATACCAGATGGACCGACTACTTGCATTTCATCATAAAACAGTACCGGACATTTACATTGATGCAGGATCCAATCCAGCTCATCGTTTTCTGTAGTTAATCCGATCCGTTCACAGCTCTTTTTAAATGCTCCCATATATGAAATGTTCTTGTACTGGTGCAATCGGTGTGCCTCATCAGCGTATTGTCAATAGGGACAATAAAAAGTTTGCAGTTTGTTCGCAATTCTTCTAGCCCGTCTCTGATTCAGCGTTTCTCTCATTCCTCCCTCTCCACATAATGCAGTTCCACATCAAAGCCCAGATCCTCCATCATGGCCAGGAAGGTCTTGTTCATGATCTGCTCTTTACTGCGAACGATCTTATTCACATACGACGGTGATGTGCCGATGTTCTCCGCTATCTTCGCCTGAGTGGTCGATTTCTCTATGCACCGCATCTTCACATCCATTTCAATATTATTCTTCAGCATATTCTTCCTCGCCGCTTATCTCAATTACTTGACTTATAACTCAATTCAGTATAGCACAGAATCATCGGTCTGAACAGCCGGAAATTAAAAAAAGAAGCCGGTCAGATTTCTCCAACCGGCTCCATATCATCAGCCCTTCAAAAGCTTCCGCACATCATCCGAGAACTTCCACTGAATCTCCACATGCTCAAGGTCATATACCATCACCTTTTCAATCAGTGCATCGACAATCTTCTGGTCAAGCTCCGTTGCCTCGGAAAAGTGTTCCACGGTCTCCATCAGGGCTTTTGTCCCGTCATCCCGGACAATCTCCATTTCCTGAAGCTTGGCTTCCAAATCAGCGATCATTCCATCCAGGCGCTCCGCTTCCTGCGTCAACTCACTGCGCTTTTTCTGGTACACTTCCTTATCCAGATTGCCCGCCATGAACTGATCCATATTCGTGAACCGTTCCGCTTCGCACTTTGCCTTTTTCTTCTGCAGGTCAGCCAGCTTTTTCACCATGCCGGCGTTGTTCTTCTCTGCCGCAGTCTGCTTCTTTCCAATCCTCTTCTTTGCGTCACCTGCTGCCGAAAGCAACCCCTTTACGGAACCCCAGACCACATCATTCAGGACATCCTCACGCATAAACTCTTTCGTGCATCCGCCTTCCCCCGTCTGGACCGTAGCATGAGGACAATAGAAATACCGGTAATCCACCCCTCTGACCACGCCGCTCTTCATCGGCATAGCCCGTCCGCAGGTTCCGCACTTGACCTTTCTCCACAGAGGATACGTCTTTTCCACCACACGCTTTGTCTCTCTGCGCTTTCTGAAAATCTTCTGTGCCCGCAGGAACTCTTCCTTTGTAACAATCCCCGGATGCTTTCCTTCCACGATCATCTGGTCTTCCTTCGGAACCGCCACGGAATGTTTCCATCCAACACCAATGCCTTCACGCTTGTGCTGAACCACAGCCCCATAATACATTTCCTGCTTCAGCAGCCTTCTTACAGAATTATCATTCCAACAATCCATTCTGGAAGTATTTTTGTAAATGTTCTTATCAGGATGCTTCCGCTGGAAGTATCTGGCCGGTGTCTCATATCCCTTCTCATTGAGCTGCCTTGCAATATCAATCAGTCTCATTCCGCTGATAGCGCACTCAAATATCTCTCTGACAACAGGAGCAGCCTCTGGATCGATGATCAGCTTGTGTTTATCCGCAGGATCCCTGAGCAATCCATATGGTACATGGCCACCAATATATTCTCCACGCTTCATTTTAGCCCGTTTCGCCGTTGTCACCTTCACGGACAGATCTTTACTGTAGAAATCATAAACGATATTCTTCAACACCACATCCAGCCCACCCGTGGTTCCCTTATAATCGTTGCTGTCATAACTGTCATTGACGGAGATAAACCGTACGCCCAGAAACGGAAAGATTCGTTCCAGATAGTCGCCCAGTTCAATATAATCACGTCCAAAGCGTGAGAAGTCCTTCACGATTACACAGCCAATCTCACCCTTTTTGATCTGCTCCAGGAGTCTTTCAAATGAAGGCCGCTTAAAATTAGTTCCGCTGTACCCGTCATCATAAAACTCCCTGACCTCACAGCCCTTCAGGTCGGAATGCGAATTGATGTACCGCTGGATCAGATCCCTCTGGTGTGCAATGCTCTCACTCTCCGTCTTGTTCTCTTTTTTCATCACGTCCTGGTCTGCCTGCGACAGACGGATATATTTAGCAATTACCATGATCTGCCTCCATCTCCTTCAAAAGCGTTGCCTGCCTGTCCCTGTCATCCGAATAATTCAGCACAACCTCCACGCGGCAATCCTCATAGATCTTCACAACTTCGACAAGCCTGCCAATCATATCATCCGTAAGTTCCTGCGCATCGTCCGCCATATGGATCCACTGAAGCCAGCCGTTATCTTTGGAAAACACAGATTCAAACTGTTCCTTTTCCTTCCGCGCTTCATCAAGCTCCCTGTTCAGCTTTCCGATTCGGTCATCATATTCCTTCTTCGCATACTGGTATTCCGATTCATCCAGCATCCCGGAAACGAAATTCTCATATAACCCCTGCCGTCTGGTATTCGTCTTTGTGATTTCCTGCATGATATTACTGATCCGTGCATTGAAGGGTTCCAGACGATTCCGTTCACCGCTGCCGCCCTTCAGCCGCTCCATGACCTCTTCCATGTCAGCCGCCTGCTTCAGCTGTTCTTGAATGACCGCATACACAGCAGCTTCCACATCCGACGCATTCAATTTTAAATACTCTCTTTGTATTCTCTTCTGTTATCCTCAAAACTTCTTCAACAGGAATCCCTTTCAGGTATGCTATCTTCTCAGCAACAGCCGGAAGAATCAGACTTGTATTGCGAGCCTTTGTCCACCTTTTTCCCGTGACATCATCCGGTCTTTCCGGTTTAACATACGGACCGTCAGTCTCAAGAAGCAGGTATTCTATTGGAGTTGCAATTACCGCTTCTTCCAACTGTCTCATATACTCAGGCTTCATAAGCAATGTTCCGCCGATACCCAGACACAGTCCAAACTCTTCCGTGTATATCTTGGCGATATCCGCTCCGCCGCAGAAGCAATGGCAAACACCACCATGCAGTTTTTTCTGGTTTTTGCGAAGAATTTTAACAGCATCTTCATCAGCCTGCCTGATATGCAGAATCAGCGGAAAACCCAGTTTATCTGCCAGATTGATTTGCCATTGAAACCAGATCTTCTGCTTTAAGCGATGCTGATCTTTTCTTTCATAGTGATAATCAAGTCCCGTTTCACCGATTGCTATGATTCCATCTCCTTCAGAGAATTTCCTTACCCTTTTGAAATCCATAAGCTTTGAGTTAATACAGCGAGTAGGATGATTGCCTACCGCCGGATAAATGAAGCCATCGCATTCTTTACTCAGTTTAAGGAGCAGCTCGTTCGAATCAACATCAATCGCAGGCTCTATACAGCATGAAATGCCTCGGCTTTTCATCTCGTCAATCAATGCATCACGCCGCCCATCTGCAACTATTGTGAATTTTGTCCCATCATAGCCAATATACGGAAAAGTCTGGTTATAGCATTTACAAGACAAATGGATATGTGAATCAATCATATTATCACCGCCTTCCCTCATCTGCTTACTATCGAACAAAAGCATATAATCCAGTGACCACTCGGAGCTTCGTCTCTAGCAGCCACCGGATGCTGTTCAGATTCTTGTTCTGCTGATGCCATCTCAATCATTATGAGAATGAATAGATGTAATATAGCCATTTTCAACCAAGAAATCTGTCTGCTGATGCCCTTTGTCATTATCTGCAGGTTCGACATCCTTAATCAATGTGGCTCCGTCTGATGTTGTCTGATAGGTATAAACGCCACCGACATCGAATCGACGAAAAGCATCATACTTCCCGCTGTCCACATCCTTCTGATAATCCTCATCTGATCTGCTTCTTGGATCAAAGAAACCCATACTCGTTACCTCCTTAATTATATTTGCGGTTTCCCACGACAGTACGCTCAATACTGTTTCGATCGATTACCAAACGACACTCATCAGGTAGGTTTTCTTCTTGATTATATTAATGAATCCCAGTAATATTTCTCCATAAAAAATCCTCACTCTTCATCGAATATAGGATCTTGATTTTTCCAGATAAACCTTCCGATAATGCCAAGTATTATTTCTTCTATGCAGAGCAAAATGGCGTATGCCAACGGAAAGTATATTATCCTAAGCACCGGGGATTCTCCCCACAGATAAGAAAAGCAGCCGCAAGCAAATATGCTTATTTCTATATTGGCAGGGATTGTTGAAATACCAGCAAGAACAAACAGCCAAAGATTTTCATGTTTTCTGCATGGAGGACATATACTTATACAGAAGAAAACTGCAACAACTGATAGAAATGTCAACAGAAACCTGTTCGCACACCATGAAAACATAGTTGTTATTACGGGACTTAACAATATCAGTTTTGTCTTGATTCCATCTTTCATAAAAAGGCTCCTATCACTGCTATGACATCTAACAAAATAACTATCGGATATATCCGCTGAAGCCAGATGATTATATGACATGCTGTCAGCTTCGCCACACCATAATAACCATCGTTTGCAAGCATCTCCCTCTTATTTTTCCCCTTTGTCATACATTTGATATCATCTATATCCTTCTCTTCCATACCTATCAAAAGAAGAAGTATTTTCATACCATCTGTCCCGTCAATTGCCAGCATGTTGATGAATGTCATTATGATGTTTATAAGTGCCCCTACAGAAAAAACATATTTCAGTTCCGGGAGAACACCTGTAAGGAGCAGCAGACAGCCTGCCAATAACAGATTTCCTTCTACGCCAACCGCCAGAACTTGAATCTTCTTTAACCTTGATCGTACTTTTGATTCATCCATCAATGTATAAAATCCTGGAAGTATATTAATCATGGCTCCATACTCGAAAACGCGCCCGCCATAAGCTCTGCACGCAATACCGTGGCATATTTCATGAATCACGGCTCCAAGAAGCAGGGAAAAGATGTTAAAAAACCATACGCACAATACAGGATGGTCATACACAATTCTTCCCAGTATGCTCTGTTCAAGATATCCAAATTCATCAGCATTCAAATAAACAAGTATCCCTGAAACCAGAATCGGTATGAATGCAAACATCAGCGCAACATTTAGGATTTTCGATAAAACCCTTTTGGCTTTTGTATTCCTCGTTCTGATCAGCGTCCTCATATAGAACCCTTCACCATCTGAGACAATGCCATGATCCTTTCTGATAACACCCATATAAGCAAGTTCATCAATCAGCTTCCTAGTCTCTGATAAACTTCTCTTACCTCTGATAGAATAAGGATCCGTTTTTCCATCCAGCTTTTTTGCAAACGCCATCATTTCTGACGTAATAATGCTTTCCGTATCCAGAACAAAATCCTTGACGTAATACGCATCCTGACCTGGTATTCTTTTATAGGCTATCCAATTTGAAAAAAAGGGATATTTCATGCTCTCACCTCTACTCATCCAAACTATTACCGTGTTGTTCGAGATACTCATCTATTCTTTCGTAATAGTCCAAGACTGCTTTGTAAGCGTACTCTCTGGCATCCTGTTCGCACCACTGGCCATAATACTCAAGATAATCTGACACGTCATCACTCATTCTTGCATTCTTGTAATCATGGAACTCTTCTGCATAAACGGAGGCGTTATAAAGGAAGTACGACCTCTTAGCCTCATCATCTAACCCTTCATATATCTCAACATATCTGGCCTGCCCGGCATGAAACATTTCATGGCAGACGCAATCAAGGGTTTCATATGGATCTCCTGACTCAACTAAATCAATTGAAATCTGTATAGATGATGCCGAGTCATTGTAATAGCCCAAAAGATTATCATCTAATTTGGAAGCATATATATGTACTCCGCGATCCAGCCCGAGATAATTCCCTTCGATATTGCATATACATTGCAGAACATCCATGCGTTCATCAAGATTGAGTTTTTCCCACTCTTCTTCCTGAAGTAAGAGAACTGTATCGATATTTGCCGCTATTGTATATTGCTCTCCATACGAAGATGCTGCTTTTTCACCCGGTGTAATCAACGCCCCTCCTATATATGATCTGCAAAACAGGCAGATTATAAGGGTGACACTTGCAGCGGCTCCTACAAATCTGACGGCTGAGTATGTCATTCTTACTTTTCTAAAGACAAGTCTGCGCTTACTCCTCGCATTCATTTTTACAACAGCAATATAAAGCGCTGTCAGCACGCAGATTCCAATCGCCGCCCACAAGACAATTCTATAGGTAATTCTATAGGTTTTAGCCATGTATTTTGCATATGTAATATATGCATAAGCACCATACGGAAGCAGGGTTGCTGTAATTGCAGAAACCGTATTTCTGCTCCATCGGATTGTGAAGACAAGATTAACGGTAACGCTTACCCCAACCATTGCGATTAGAATCAGGTTGGATTCCGGCACCGTCTTCCCCGGAATGTTAATAAAGAACAAATTCTGATACCAAATGAATGCAATGATGCCCCAGAATACAGTCTCCAAAACATAATCTCTTCTACACAATGTATTTCTCTTCATGGCTTCGCCCTCCGTTTCTTTTGGATTTCTATGTATATAAACGATAAGCCAAGCCGAATCTCCATTTTTGCACAAGAAACATTTTATTTCAGCGGAATCCCTAAATTTCTCTACGCAGCAGCTTCCATTCTCTCTTCAGGACAATCTATAAGGTCATCTATAGGAATATCCCAAATAGTTAGCTGCCCTGGAATCTCTTCAATGCCAATCTCGATTGAAGTATCCTTAATTGCGTTTTCAGGCTCTTCGCAATCAGACATGGCTAATTCTTCCTCTGCAATAGCAATAGCATCTAATATATCTGATACTCTGGAAAAGTATTCAGGCGGAGTAAATGCAAGATCATCTTTAGAAAATTGACATCCCATAAAATAGTGTGCAGTAATTCCATACTCGCCGTTTGTTATTTCATCTAATCTGCTTCTCAGATCTTCTATTCTCCATCTCAATTCCATTTCAGGAGATGGATAACTGTGATCCTCATAACAGGCATTATTTATATCCAGTTCAGAAAAATACCCCATGCTCTGCTCCTCCTTATATCTATACTCTTACAAACGATGAGACTGCCACGATATCCATTTTCAACCATCAAAAACATCAGGAAACATATCTGCCAATGTAAGCTGTATGTATTCATTCTCATCTTGATTGCATGCCGCCATGCTATTTGCATTGTTGCTTCTCAGAAGACCACTTAAGTATTCCATTAACTCATCATCCGGTTCATACTCTTGATCCAGACAGTTATCTACCATTGAATCCAAATCCATGAATAAAGCTTTCTTCCTTGAATACTTTTCAACAAGGAACTGAAAAACATCTTTTCCCGGTATTGTATTGCAACATCCGTATACCTGTTTGATCTGCCAGTCCTTCACTTCCATTGTCACAAAAGATTCGTCCGGTTTATCTTTTTTCCTTAAAAACAATATAGTTGTTTCCCCCGATGCATGCCTGCAGATATAATCCATAAGACAATTCTCTTGGGAAATTGCTTCTCTGCATATATCAGCACACGATTCTGGCAAAATCACCAGATAGGAGTTATCAGAATACTCATATACCGGACGTCCACAGTGCTTTCTGCTTCTAAACTGTGCGTCTATAGCTTCTCTTTCGTCGCTGTATTCTTGAAGGTACTCAAGCCGCTCAGTAGCTTCCCACAACTCATCAGCTTTTGGTATTCTAATGCGCCTGTTAATTTTTAACTCTTCATACAATTCAAAATATCTCTTGTAACGTTCGAGGATATATTCGTTATCAGTATGACTCAAACGTTTATATAAAGAACGATTGAAAACCATACCTGCGAACTTTCCGCCATTGGAATACAATTCATCCAGATATCTCCACTGATTAGCTGAAGGAATAGCCTTTCCAATATGACTTGAATATGCCCTATATACGCCAAGTGCATGTTCAGTACTATCTTCTTCATACAGGACATCGATTAATTCCGGCTTATCCAAAATGCGCAGAAGTTTTATCGGCAGATTATGACCTACTATTGCTGATACAGTCGATCCAACAAGATTAACCATAGGCAGTTGTTTTATGTTATATGCGATGTTTCCGAGCCCGGCTTTGTATAATATCTCCCTGGGACCGGAATGGTGGCTTGCATAATAGATGTGTTCAATACATCTTCCAATGTTCTCGGCAGAATATTCTATACAATGCCATCGCGGGAAGCACTCAAGCAAAGCAGAATTAAAACTGTCCATGCGCTGATAACCAATACGGAGAAGAGGTTCTCTGCAATAATTAAGCAGCTTTTCTTCCAATACGTCTGTAAGCCTCATTCCCTCGCAAATAATAAAGCTCTCATATATGTCCGGATAAAGCATCGAATCCCAAACATATATTTCTACATACGGTGTTCCTGATTCATCCATTTTGACAAAAGGGTAGACACATACATACTCTCCGGAAAAATCATGATCCATCAGCAGGAATTCCTCATACGAAGCCTGAGGATATTTTGAAATGTTTACTTCAGGGCAGCGGAAAAGCATCCTTTCAAGCTCTGTCATCGAAATCATATGCTACCCTCCTTCCATTTCATATTTTGTACTTTTTACTTCATTCCATCTGGAAAAAGCCTATCGAATTCAGCCTCTTTTTGTTCTTCCAGTTGTTTCAGTACCTTCGACGTATCCGTAATTACTATCTCGATACCAAGTACCCCATATTTCCGAATCTGATCAGCTGTATAGTATTTACTCATCCCTGCGGCAGCCATATCCGGAGTATCTGTACTGCTATTGCCGCACTTTTCAATAGGAATATCTGCAAACAGATCCTCAAAAGACGCATACCTATGTAAAGATCTCACGGTAACAGCAATCTTCTTCATAGGATTATCAAGATTCGTAAAAACTATCCTGTCTCCTATATCGATTCTTCTGCGCTTCGCATCAAAAAGCCTTAGTTCAAAGGTCTTGCTCCCAGAAGCAATCTTTTCAAATGGCGACGCATTAAGATTCATCTCATAAATCATGTTCCTACCACCCTCTCGAAAATATCGCTACATCATGGCTGATCAGCTGATTACAGATTGTTTGAAGACTTTTTTCTTCCGTCACTACATCAAATATCAGCTGAACGCTTTTTGATGTCAGGCGATATGACAATTCAAGCTGCTTGACACCCGGAATATAAATATGTTCCGCTCTTGATTTAAACTCTTCTGCCATGTCCTGCTGAATCTCTACAAACGATGTATCAAAATCATATTCAATCGTATGATGTATTAAGATACTGTTCTCGCTGCTGGATCCATGGATATGCGAGAACATGAACTTTAGGGTGATATCATCACAGTAATATCGGTCAATACTGAATCCATCAACAAACCCTTTTCTATGATTGGGAATACTAATTTTTATCAGCGCCCCTTCGAGATCATCCTCTCTGTCCTCGAACTTTTTATTGAACGATTTGTATGGTTCGAGTTCCAATGGATTGTACTCATTGTTTTCTGCAATAAAAATAATCGGCATAGAATCATCTCCTTCCTTTAACATCTAATTTTGATCAAGTTACCTGTATGCAATTCTCTTATACCGTCAAGTACTGCATACTGATTTTTCCAAAGCTCAGCATCTATATGAAAGTGACCGAAAAACCACTTGTCGTATTGCGCCTTCTCAACAATCCACTGAAGATAACTGGTCAGAGGAAGTTCTTCAACAACAGTATTTTTAATTCCAAGACTTAATCTGGACATATATTCCACTGTATCTGCCGGAGCGGTATGAGTCAGGATATAGTCAACCTTAAATCCGCACTCTTCCAAATTCTTTGTTGCATTCCTGTATTCTCCATCGTTCGGCATCTCCTGTGGCCACCACGTTCTCCCCGGAACACGATAATCTTTGTCCAATGAGTACCCGCCGCCAAAGCAGAAAACCTTTTTCCCGTCAATGTCATATATTTCACCTCTCATAAGGTGAATCACGTTATCCCGTATAAACCGGACACGCCCGCCATTCCATTGATCCACCGGAAAAGAATTTAATTTTTCAAAGTTCTCATGATTGCCATCGATAAACAGAACCGTATATTTCTGTTCTGACAGGTAATCATAAAACATTTCCTCAGGCCAGTATCTGCCATCGAAGAAACCAATTCCAAAGTCTCCGAGAACAATTATGGTATCCCCTTCCTTTAGGAAATTACCTATACATGCATCCCAAAGGATCTGATCTCCATGTGTATCTCCCGTAACATATATCATTCCCGGCACCTCCTCCATCCGTTTATTTATATTAACGATACAGATAAGAAAACCTCCACTTTTCAAAGTGAAGGTCTCAGATTAAGTCGAATGTTACCGCCAGCTGATCAAGTACACAATCATCAATAACACAAACACTCGCCGTCCCATCTCTATAGGCTATTCTTATTCGGAATTGGCTTTTGCCCTGCGCACTCTGAATCGCCGATAACCATGCCGTGCTGCCAAGCCATTTAGAAAAAAAGCCTCTAAGAAATCCGCTGAGAAAGCTCCTGTTTTGTGTCATACTCATCATCCTAATATGGTCAACAATCTCTGGCGTTATATCAAGATGCTCTCTTCCAAACGGAATAAACACCCCTTCACAGTCAGCTTTTATTCTTTTTCCCTTAAACCTTCCCGCTGACACCACATTGACCATAACATCACCACCTTAAATTGCGATTCTAAGTTCAGAATCATTGATGCATTCGTTCTTCCAGATATGATTGAGCACAATCTGATCAAAAAAACCATCATGAAAATGCTTCAGAGCGCCTTTAAGAATAATCCTTTTGTTGCAAACACAAACATTTATAGTGCCCGTATTGGGAATCAACTCTATGCCCCCGCCCATAAGCCTTATTATGCTGGCAAGATCAACAAGAATCCTGTTTCCATCTTTTACGAGCAATTTAGAAGAAAACTTTACCTCAACTCCATTGATGCGGCAGCTTTCAGCATTAACAATAATATTTACCCCTTTCTCTTTATTCCAACAGATACTCTTCCACTTAGAATCCATCGATCGGCTGCTATACTCTTTTTTGTCCCACCGATGTGTTTTAACAAAGAATTTCTCTTCTATTCCGGATTTTGTGCATGGCAATCTTAAGGAATTCATGGAAAATGTAAAATCCATATGTATCCATTGTCCGTTAATATATGCTGAATTCCATGCATGCGGCCCCCATCCTCTGTTTCCTTTTCCTTCGCCTGATACATAAAGGACTTTAACCCCCATGTATGATAATACCAACACTGCTATCGCCGCTATCGCCTGGCAGACACCGCTCCGACTCTTCAGGAGATTTATTGCCGTATGATCCTCCATCTGGCTTGTGCTCTTGTACTCAAAGTTTTTTCTCACCCACCGATCAAAGATGTATATTTTTTCGAGATCATCACTGCGGTTTCTTACTTTCTTATTAAGCAGACCGGCTATTTCAGCTGATACACATATCAGGTCATTAAGTTCTTTGGGGCTGCTGAAATATCTGGCATTTATAAGCAATTTCGAGAATCTCCCAAACGGATCAGATACCATTTGAATGGAGAATTGAGATAATTGTGCTCCGGCAAAAGAACCAACGGTATTCTTATAAAGTGAAGTAACCCCATACTGTATATCAGATGTCAGCTCAGATGCTCTGGCAAAGCTTTCTCCTCTGTTTATCACATTGATAACTGTCTGGTTTTCAAAGACATTCCGTGATAATCTGACTGCTCTGATGAACTGTTCAGGTGTAGATACATTCATTTCTATTATCTGATTCATCGTATCATCCCCTTTGCCTTAGGAACATGTTATATGCCGCGGCCTTTCCCATTAAATACTCTGCGATATTGTCTATCGGTTTATACTCAGCATCGGGCTTCCAGCCGTTAATGATAAGCTCGCTTTCTGTAAGCCCGGATAACCATTTCAAAAACTGAGCGTAACTTAAGTCTAAATTCTCCCACGCAAAGCTTTCCTTAGGAAGATAAAGTACCCTGCCTATACCTGCTTCCTTACATGCCCCGGAATTAAGTGCAAAGATATTTCCGTTCATGTCATAAGCAATAATCAACGCTCCGGGAAACAGTTCCGGCATTCCATTTTTATTAAGCGCATTAATGTCAACAATCGAGTTCTCGCCCATACCACAAAGGAGTCCGAAATATCCAGCACACAATGTTACCTTAGAATAGTTCCCTACGACCTCTCCAAGATACGAACCAGCATACACATGAAGTTTAGTCATAGAATAAGAATCTCTTTCGGTATTCCTTTCAAACTCAATCGCTTCCGGTGTATTATTAAACCATTCATTTATCTGAAATTCTGCATTAGTATGTTCCGACATAGCCGTCCTCCTTATATCACTCTGACTCTAACTTTGGATCCGTCAGGAAATCCTCTCATCTGCCATCCGATCGACGAGCCTGCACCTCTATTATCACAGCCTTCAATATACGCCACATCGGCTCCCTGTCCACCTTCTTCAAATACAGCCATAGGCCACTCATCTCGATCGTAGATCGGACTGGCTTTCACGTCTGCCAAAGAGGCCTTGCGCCGTTCTGCCGCATCCGCCCTGCCTAAAGTCACGAATTCAGGAAAGCCCATTGTCTGCGCCATTTTGATATGCTCAGCAGTTTGCGGGTATTTTTGAGAATCCACAATTACCACATAGTATTCAGGTCCATGCCCACTGCTTGAATAGCCTGTTGCTCCGCCGGAATAGTTTATCCGGTTGAGTTTTCTTATGTAATCCGCCATCAATCTTTTACTGTCCGCGGCAAGATCAAAAGTTTGTCCGCAGAGACCTCTCCACTCTGATTCCAGTTCTTCTCCCCTGGCGCTTGTCTGATATAGCAAGCTATCATACAATTCCCTCTGTCTGCTCAACATATCAGCCTTATCCCCGGAATCGTCCCCTGTATCTTCATACGATGAATAACACAAATCATCCATTTTCTGTTCAACAAAGGATTTTTCACGTTCTACAGCTGCAATCACAGAATGAATATCAAAGACGACATGAGCGCGGAGATCCTCGACTTCTCTTTCATAGCCGTCTATAATATCCATCCCCTTGTCAACGGCTGTAATAATGACATTGACATCGCTCATGCCGACACCTCCTCTACAGATCCCTAAGCTTAGCTATCAGTCCGCTTATATAGTTGATAGAATCATCCAGTTCACTAAGCTGTCCCTGCGCCGAAGAAGAATAGTTATCAACCAGTTCTTTCAGGTAATCATACTGGGGATCCTGCCAGTTCCCGCCCTGGTTACTCGTTTCAGCGCTAAGAACACCATACAGCCCTTCAAGTTCATCTCTTTTAGCCTGTAAAACACCCATATAGGTTTCCAGCGAATCAATATCATGAACAACAACACTTCCATTAGCCATAACAGTTTTCCTCCTTAATATCGTTTATTCTCTCTTCTGTCTCATCTATAAAGCTGTTAATCTCGAAAAGCTTTTCGCTCATATGAGTCAAAACGTTCTGCATTGGTCCGATATAATCAGCTTCTATCTCACGGCTCTTTTTATCTTCCCACTCGCTGCGAATAGAATTCCATCTCTGAAGCTGATTATGAGCCTCTAAACATGTCTTTCTCATTCATACAGCCTCCTTCCTCATCTTTCCGGCAGTAATTGTATTGCTGATATAGAGCGGATGAGGGAAGATCTCTGCATTCTTTCCGCCAATGACAGTCTCATTCGTATTGCAGACGAGTGTATAATTCTTGAGGTATCCGATTACACGCTTAGTGTAATTGTCAGTATCTCTGTTCAGCAGATCATAGATAATCTTTACCGCAACGAGAGTTACAAACTCAATGTCAGTAGATACACCGGGTTCAAAGTTTAATGTCTCTTCATCATTATCATCAGCGAAATAATTCTGATGCGCAGTCGGCCTCTCATCTGAAATCAGATTTGCAAATGCCTCCCTGTACAAAGGAAGACCTGCGTTCGGATACCAGTAGAAGCACTCTCCGGCGTGTGCACGCTGCCAACATCCTGTCGATACGAAAGGCACCTGCAGTGCTTTTGCAAGATCATTACCAAATGCACTGGACTCACGATTATCGCCGGTTCCAATAACAATTCCGTCCTCAAATCCATCAAGGTACTCAGTTGGCATATCCTGAAGAATACCCCTGTACTTGGTAATCCTGGCAGACGGATTGATATTTCGGATTGCATCCGCAACAGCATCCACCTTATAGCGCCCAAGGTCTCTGAATCCAAGCTGATGACGGCAGATGTTATGGATTTCAAGCGTATCACTGTCAACCAGAATAAAACTGCCGACACCGGCTCTGGCAAGTTCGAGTGCGATAAACGATCCAACGCTGCCGCATCCCACGATCAGGGCTGATTTAGCGTTCATTACTGAGGATTCAAGAAGACCTGTATTTCTGGAAAAGAGTCGTGTAACCATATCAAAGAAGTTCAGCGTGATATGCGACCGTTTCTCATCTGTCCTGAAGAATACCCATCCATCATTGATAAAGCTCCCGAAGAAATCGTATCCCTCAATATCAACTTCCTTATTCAGAAGCTTCGTGAAATGATCATTCGAAACAATCAGCCCAACCGCATTAAACTGGTCTACCGCCTCATTAAAGCTGACGCCATCAGACAGAAGGTAGTACTTTTCCGTCTCGTCTCTGTAAATGCCGAACGCTTCGTATTCCGTCCCATCCGTCTTCAGGATATCGGCATTTGCAAGCATCTGATAGTTCTTCTTAACTCTGCCAGAGAAGAATCCTTCTAGAAGATTTGTATCCACTTCAAAGGTCTCTTCTGTCTCATCATCTCCAAAGCCGCCCTCTGTAAGCTCATTTCTTGCCGCTTCAATCGCTTCATCATTGGCATCGGCAGCTACCTCCGTATTAAACTCCACGGATTCGACATCGGTGAGCAGATCAGTCAACACCTCTGTCAAAGTGATATGACCCTCTGAATTACTGTTCATCTTATTGTTAATCTCAGTCCTGCTAATCATGATTGAAACCTCCCTTTTATATCTATGTTAACGATGCTTCTTATGAATTCTCCACAAATCAATCTGCTGACTGATTTGTGGAGCATCCCTCTTCATCCAACTTCCTTTATCTCTCGCTGCATCTGCCGCTTCCTTGCAATCAGTGTTTTCTCATCTGCCAGAACCAGATAATCCGTTCCCTTGAAATATTTGTCACCTATCTTTACTTCCGGCTTGTAATACGAACCTGTTCCCTTATCATCCAGGTAATAGCATGTGAGCTGCGCATCAGGGACAAAATTCAAGAGAAAAGAAAGGGTTCCGTTACCGATTGCTTCCGAATAGCTTGTATTGGTTCTGTTATCATCACCAGAAAATGTATTCAAGGTTCCGGGATGCCTGTGCCATAACCCAAGCAGGCACAGATCTTTCTCATAAAGTCTTGATATCACCGGATAAATATGATTGTGATACTTCTCATCCATCTCATGGTGAACACGATTGTGGAATGTTGAAAGTCCAGGGTCTGTAGCCTCAACCACATACCATGTATCCTTATCAATAATCCCCAGAAGGATTCCGCCCGTCTCGTCCGGATCTCTGGATAATGCCTCTGCGATGATCGATGTATATGCCCTGTCACTGATTACGATCTTCCTGCATTTTTTGCATGAACCTTTAAGATAATCGAATCTGGTCCTCGATCTTCCTATGAGTTCAGTTCTCTTATGCAGACTTTTCTTTTCCAGAGCTTCCTTTCTCTGCGGTGACATTTTCTGCGTCCAGTCACCAATCTCCTGGATATACTCCTTGATATCACTTCTGCTCCAAACCTCACCGGGCTTATATTTCTGAATGATCCTCTTCATCCGCATGGTTTCCAGGTAGACTTCACCGGGATTATCCTTGTCAGGTTTTACATCAACGGTAGAAGCCTTCTTAAATGGCTTCTTTTTTGAATAGCCGAAAAGTTCAAACCCTGAAGGAACTACCGGAATTACCTTAATCGGCACTGCTGCATTATCCGCTGTCGAGATAAAAACAAGGTACTGCTGCTTCATTCCCTCTGCTTCCATGCTGATGCCTGAGTACATTCCGTCACCAGATTCTGTGCGGCGGAATTTCTCATCCAACTCCTCTCCAAAGAGATCAGCCAACGTCTGTACCTTCGATGGCGTAACAACAGAATCAGGGACAATAGCTGTATCTGTCTCTTTCTTGATTGACTCGCAGACATTTTCCGTGATGCGTTCCACCTTGTCGAAACCATCCACCATAATGTCAACTACCGTCCCAACTGCATGACCGGGCGCTTCTACGATCACCTTTTTGCAGTTACTCTGCATCTTGTAGGCTTCATAAGCATTCATTGCCATAATCCAGCCCTCCTTTTAGATTTCACCATATCTCTGGAATTTGCCCCAGGTTACAGGATCAATCAGTCCAAGTTCAAAGATATTGATCCAGCGAAGAGCAAATCTGAGAGACGTTGCCGCTGATGTGATACCGCCTTTAGAATCCAGGCTTGTAGATACATCACGGGTATCTGCAGAGCAAAGATAAAGTTCTCCGTTGCCGTCCCTGAGAAGATGAGGAATGTTCTTGGGTGATACACCGCTGGTTCTGTTAACAATATCCTGAAGCTGGTCTACCGTCGGATTAAGCAGATAAGCTTTAACCGAACTCCCGTACCTTGCCTGCGGATGATCATTGTCATAGATGAGGGCAATATCATATGCCCTGCAGTAACGCTTATCTCTTCCTGCAATAGAAGGCTGACAATGGACCATCCAACATGCTCTTCCGTCCTTCAGGATACAGAATCTGGCCTTCTTTCCCTGAAAATCATACATTGCCGCCTTTTCGGCTGTAAGGAGATCCGGATTCTTCTCATACCACTGATCGGCAGAAACAACCGTCTTCGGAACAAGCTTAGGATTGGCTGATGCCTGAGGTTCATCAATGTATGACTCAACGTCATCATTGTCTTCCTCTTCGCTCTCAGAGTCTTCACCGCCCCTCATCTCATTGATAAGGTCGCTTACACTTCTTGTGGACAGAATACTCTTAGGCACCGCACCGGGCTTCTTCGGACTCGTAGCTTCCTCATGCTCTGCAGCGGCTTCCGGTTCTGCACCATCTTCCTCAGCGTCCTCGCCGCGAATCTCATTGATAAGATCACGTACACTGCCGCCATTCTCCGGAATAGACACGATTGCCTTTGGTACAGTCTTTGCTTTCGTTCCATTGCCCGCATCTTCAAACTGAGGATCTCCAGCTCTTCCGATAGTCCCATCATCATCGATAACAAGATTTTCTCCTGATGTGAGCATGTCTCTCATTCTCTGGATCTCCGGGTCAACTGATACGCTTGTAAAAGGTACATACATCTTCTTCATGGCTTTGTTCTCCTTTTCTTTATATTCTTTGCCCACTTCTGTGGTTCTATTACTATTAACGATAGGTTCCTCAGAATCTCCATAAAAAACACCGATTTTCTTTTCGTCATTCTTATAATCAAAGATTGACACCACTGTCTTAGGTACCGCCTTTGCCTTAACTCCAGAATCCATATTCATTGCAGCAGCCTCCCTATCATTGTAAAGGCTTCCATCGTCATCAACATATCCGCCATTGGCAAGGATATCTCTCATTCTCTGGATTTCAGGATCAACTGATACTCTTGTAAAAGGTACATGTCTCTTCATGGTTTTTATCTCCTTTGCCTTATAATTTAATGACCACTTCTGTGGTTCTATAACTGTTAACGATTCCATCACCGCTTTATCCACTTTTTGATAGACAAATCCTTTTCACGGTCTTTCAATGGTTCCCTTGTCAAAATCCGGCTCCGCTATTCCAGATGAAAGCAGTTTTCTCATTCTCTCAATTTCCAAATCTTCCGTTGTTGCCCTGTCCACTTCCATAAGTTCCGGATTCTCTTCATACCACCGTTTTGTTTCCTCTTCCATGTAACCATCTCCTTTACACTGCTTTAGACATCGGTTTCTTCACTTCGCCATTGACAACCTTGTATACCTTACGGTTCTGGACAATACGCGTTTCCTCCTGTTCAAACTGCACGTAGAGATACTGCTTATTGACAGCTGGAAGCGTATCCAAGACCTTCCCATAACCAAACTTGTCATGAAAAACATAGTCCCCTGTCGAAAACACACGAAGCTTTGTATATTTCTTAATCAAGGCTTTTTCAAGATATCTGCGTCTATTCAGCGACGGAAGGGAAAGCCCCCAGCGATCCACCTGTTCGAGAATATCAACCGACTGAATATCCTCAGACATATAAGCATTCATAAATGAATCGTCTGTTGCTCTCGGAAAATACCATGCGCGATATGTTCCGTGCTGATCAGTATTGAGAAGACCGCAGGCCGTCTTCCATGCAATTCCATGATCGCTTTCATCATTGAACAATTCCTTAAGCCCCAGAGCATCCACAAGGTAATGACAGTATTCATGCCTAATGACGTCAATAGCAGCCAGATCATTAAAATTACTGTCATTGAAGTATTTCAGGGAAAAGGAAAAAGAACGCCAGCAATTATCTTTGCTGGGACGATACGTTCCAAGCGTAGAACCGTCGCCCAGAGATTTGCTGAGATGGATAGAAATAGACGCTCCATTCATTCCGGTTCTCGAATCCAGACTGCGAATTACCTCTCTAATATCCTCAACACTCCATTTGCCAAAAAGCTTAGACATCAGACCCCTCCGATCGTTAACGCATTCAAACAAACCCTTTATTGATCAACGACCAGCTGCATGTTTCTATTGTTGTTAACGATATTCAGAAGAAAATCTCCATATTTAGCTCCACTTTGAAAGAAAAGCGGGCTCCTTGACCCGCTTTCCAAAATCCATATCCCGCTTTGCTTGTTAAGGTCTGTACATAATCACCTTCCCTGCTTTCTCTGTATCCTTGTTATAGTAGTAGGCCTTAATTGCATCCTTGTTCGGAACATCAAAGTCGCAGCTAACCAGACGTACATTATCAGACATTGCGTACTTAAGGTTTTCCATATCTCCGACTGAAGTGATATGTATAGGAGCGGCATTAAGCAAATATGACATAATGCTTCTGAGATTCTTGAAAGATTTTGAGTATACAAGAGCAAATCCTCTGTCGCTTCCACTCATCTCCAGAAGCTGCTTCATGCTTTCAACGCCCTGATTGCTTCTGATTGAACCTGCAGACTGCGTTAATTCAGTGTACTTATCCGGCTGAACAAATACATTTACGGTATAATCCTGACCCGGATTGTTTATTTGCCTCTCCAGCTCATCAAGCTGTTCCTGAATCGACCTGTGATAATGGTAGCTGACAGATCCATCATGATTTCTATGTACGGCATCATATTCACCAAAGAAATGAATCTGCGTCTGCTTATCCTTAACTCCCTTGCGCCAGTTAATGACTGAAGATACCATTGAATTCAGTATTCTCTCATCCGCCCCCGTAAGGATCATATTCTTGATTCTCTGCGGATTGATTGATACCTCTGTGTCGTCCAGGATAGTATCAATGTCAACCGCAGACTCATCCTTATGGAATGCGACCGATCTGCCAATTCTGATCAATTCACCTGCCGACGGCTGCGGCTGAGATTTTGCATTGCGCTTCAGAAGAATACTATTTCCGCTGCCGTTCATAGCTGCAATGACCTGGATAAATGTTGCGATAACATCTGAGGAAGCAAAGTAGCACTGAACTACTGCGTTATCGGCTTCATTCTGTCCCATGTACGAGTTATATACCGTATGCCCCTTCTTCAGAAGCGATGCCCTCTGAATCCCGGTATTCTCTCTTCCGGTATCGGCACACCGTTCTGCAAGCATGCTTCTGGCTGCATTCTGCGGTGTCTTGAACACAAATCTCGATGTAAAGTAATCCTTTAAAGAAGCCGTAAATCCATTTCTCGGATTATCACTAACCGCCCTCTGTGATGAAAGGATCACATGAATCCCGTATGTCGCACCCTTTCTTACAAGTTCTGTCATATATGCAGCACAGGATGCCCCATCGAAAAGCGACTGAAACTCGTCAATAAGGATCACAATTCTCGGCATGGGCTGAATCTCGCTTCTGTGAGCATCATACAAACGTCTGAAGTCTTCGTATTTCTGAACTATAACTCCCGTTATATCCTCCATCTGTTCAAATGCTCTCTGCCTTGCCTGCATTTCCTGGACATAGTATTTGAGGAATGAAAGCATTGCATCCGGATCCTCATCGTTAACAACTGTGTCTACCGACTTAAGATTACCCTTCGCATATACATTAAAATCTGCCCCATCTTTGAAATCACCTACTGCAATTCTGACTTCTTCCGGAGAATAATTTGAAAGAAGCTGGAAGATAATTGTATGAAGCAGACTGCTCTTTCCTACTCGTACATCGCCAATAATGAGGCCATACGGTCTCTCGGATGAGATCTCAAAGGAAGCCTTCCTTCCATTCTCATCCACACCGAAATCAACCTTCAATCCGTTAGCAGAACTCTTCTTCTGCCAACTTCCATCTGCAGGTAATACTTTCCCAATAGGAATAATCGCAGACTGTTCCTCGTGAGCCCCTAACTTACACCTTACAGATGCAATGCGCTCCTGGTCTGTATCAGTCTTGAGGAATACTGCCGTACTATTGTTAATGTAGAAACAACCGTTGTCGCGCACCGGGATGACGGTTGCGACTTCACGCACGCTTGCGGCAAACTCCGTTAAGGCCCTGTTATTGCCAAAATCCCGGTTTTCGATTGAACAAAGTACATAAACCCCTGCTTTCACACCGTTATTCATGATACGAAGAATCTGATCATAATATTTCGGCTCAACATTTCCAATCAGGTCATCGATGATAAGACATTTTCTATTTCGCTTTGACAACGATACCCTGTTATAATCTTCGATAGAGTCGTAACGCTCTCCCAGACACTTTTCATAGGTATCGGCAATCCATTTCTCAAGTCTCTCAAGCCCTTCAGAAACCTGATTGTCAGTATTAAGGAGTGTCAGAGTATCGTATTCGTTAAGCGACTGAAGCAATCTGTACGTGCTTCCAAGCCCCTTAACATCAATAAGAACAAGATCAATATGATCACATGAGTAAACAATATCCGCAGCAAGAGAACATAACGTCTGCGATACTCCTTCTCCGCCATCGTAGGCAAACAGCATGTTTTCCTTGATGGTATCCATCTTCAGACGGAATCCAACCTTATCTTCATAGAGCGCAACATTCTCATCTGAAAGCCCTGCCTCGGCAAGAATAGAAGCATTATTGTTGAAGAACCAGCACTGACCTATTACTATGGATTTATCAACTTCATTAAGAACTTCAGTTTCCTCATGAAGCCTTTCCAATCCCTGAGAAAAAAGCTCAAAGGTTCTCGAAATACCTGAATTCATCTCATTCGGAATAACCTGCAGTTTTGCATCCCTGCCAGCCTTCTCACGCTCAATACGTGTGTTAAAAACCTCACCGCACTCTCTCTGCTGAGAATCCAGATCAGAGAAGCTGATCAATGCTTCCGCCAAAGCCAGGATTTCATCCCTTGCTTTGATTATTCTTACATAACTGTTCTTCCGATAGGGTCTTACTACTCCACCCACGACATTACTGATTGCAGGCGGAATAAAAGCCTGGTTAAGGTCAGCAACAAGGTCGTCAAAACGATCTACTGCTTCTTTCAGCTTCCTTTTGACAGTATGAGGATTGTCCGTATCCAAAACATAGGTTCCTCTGCCGCACTTCCTGATATACTTGGATTCCATTCTGTGAAAATGCGGATCCTTGATATCAGATAATGCAGTTTTCATATGTTCTATCGCATGTCTTGCAGTATTCTCTCTTCTGCGCTTCTCAGCCGAACACATCCTGTCAGCATCACTCTTAGTACTCTGAAGCTGTCTCTCGAGTTGCTGGTACTCACCATTTATACGCTGTCGTTTTACATTTGATTTTCTGACAACCTGTTCAACCTTATCAATCGTTGAACCCATGAAATCAACAAAAAGTCTTGCATCAGCATATGCTTCTGTATATCCCTTATTCTGCATATCATGACCCTCCCGCGATTCCGCATATTACTGCAATTACAAACCCGATGATCAGGATGTAAAACAGTATCATCACAACAAAACACACGATTGCCACAGCGATTCCGGTAGCAATAATTCCACCTACCGAAGACAATGCCGAAAGTATGTATGCCCAGAGGTTGTAATCAACAGACTTAGCACAGAATATTCCGTAAAGAATACTTCCTGCAAGTGCCCCGATAAAGACAACAAACGGTCCGATCGTTGCAGCGAATCCGCCATCACTGCCATATACTTCTGCACCAAATCCCTGGGTTACACCTACCGCAATCAGAAGCGACATGATGATAGAAATAATCCAGAACCATACCTTTCGCCCTTCACTCACCTGATGAATCGGTCTGTACGCGGTTCTCGCCTGTGTATTCACAGCAGGCGCCGGAGCATAAGTGTTTGTACGATTCCCTGTATTGTTTACCACTGTCACCGGATGACGATGGATAGAACCATCCTCAGCTACATAAAATTCACTTGCCATAGCCGTTACCTCCTTGTATTTGATGGGAATGAAATATCAATTACGTTGCAATCGATATTTCATTCCTCTTGCTTATTTAAACGGAGCAATCCAGAAAAAATCCATTTTTACTCATCATCAGGATCAGATTCACTTGCAATCGCTATTGTTCCAACTTCCTGAAGCTTTTCAATGAACTCCGTAGCTTTCTGTCTATCCATGTGTTCAATCGTATATGTTCCTCTTCTTGCTTCAGCCATTGCCTTCTTCAAGGATTCGTCTTTCAGCCCACATCTGCGGCTCAATATGCCGGCAGTTTTCCTTGCATCCCCAATCGTTACAATAGTCACATCACATTTATCTGTTTTAGGATTCTTTTCCTTCTCCTCTTCGGCTTCCAGTTCTGCTATCTTTTTATCGATCCTGCTAATCAAATCATCAACATCGATTCCGGATTTATCTGGCTCACCAGGTGTTATGAACGGAAAGGACGGTGAACTATCCTCTCCTCTAATTCCAAAAGGGTGTTCTGCCATTGCCTCCTTCTTCTTCTCCTTCACATATTTTTGAATATCAAAATACGAAACCTTTTTTGCTGTTCTCTTCTTCTCTTTTTTTCTGGTCGTAGTCGTCTTTCTTGAAATATTCATTTCTGTAAAGTCGGGAATCCAAGTAATAAACTTGATTCTGCCTGACACTATCACAAGCGCCTGACCGGTCTCCATAGCAGCAAGCTGACTCTGAGTGATAAGTGGTTCCCTCGAAACATGCCCCTCACAGTTTATTTCCCTTTCGCCGCAAATGCGCGATAATTCAGTGAGTGTATCCCAATGATTGACTCTGAAAGCAATTCGCACATCACAGTTACTCATTATGGTCGTCGCATTGCTCTCCCCATAAATATCAACGAGCTGAGAAATAGATTGGAGAACAAACTCAACGCGGATATTTCTTGATCTGCCGGCACTCATAAGATGAGGAAGATTTGTAATAGCCCGACCGATATTTCCCAGCTCCTCCAGGAGGACATTTACTCTGATCGGCAGCTTCCCAGCATATTTCTGTTCTGCAATTCTTACATAGTGATTCATCAGCTGGCTTACCAATACTCCGGTCAGTTCATCATAAATTGGAGTTTCATCAGGAACTATGATATAGATCAATGTTGGCTTATCACCACTCAGTTCATTGATGCAAAGTTCATCGTGACTGAGGAAGTTCCTAACACTTACGCTTTTGGTCGCTATTGACAAACCGTCAAGAAATGTTGAACGAATGCCAGCACGGGTATCGTTAGCTGTTGTAACGTAGCTCTGAAGCTGCATCGCAACATTCTCATTGCTCTCAGACATTTCTACAAACGCCTTAAGGTATGTTGATGGTCCGAATCGTTCCTCACCTTTCGATATCAAATAATAGACACTTGCCAAATTAATCTGATCAGCCTCCGCAAATTCGAACAAGGCATATACAGCAGCCAAAAATACATTCCTTGCTTCTTTAATCCAGAAAGGATCTGTGCCCTTGGCTTCCGGATACATGGTATGAGCAAGTCCCTCTATCATTTGTTCTGCAATATGCCTGTTTTCTGGAGTTCCGGCCTTCCAAAGAACATATGGAGCGTGAAGAGGGTTCCATCCTTCAGCGCCTTCCTCATAAAGATTACGGAAATCTATAACATGAACATCATAATCAGAAGGAATCATATCCTTTGTATTTGCATAGATTTCTCCTTTAGCATCTGCAATTACAGCACTCTGCCTGTTCCTTATGAATGACATAGTCATGGGAATGGTTCCTCTTCTGCTTTTTCCAGAACCGCTTACACCCAGAATCATCACATGTCCTTCACCGTCATGACTGAGAATCTTTCCATTGTCATATGCGAGCACTGGTCCGGCCGCTTCTGCCTTCAGTGTTTTCGCTCTCTCGATTGATGTGGTCCATCTTTCACTTCTCATGATTATCCCTCCTTAAAAGCATACTTTGCCATTGCCGAAGTGCTCACTGACCATCTTGGAATCAATCCTCGGGGTAAAGCTGCTATAGTCTGCACAGAACACAAGATCCTCTGCGACTGCAACTGCCTGTTTAGCACTTGTCACATGATATGTATCCACAAGTCGGCATAAAATGTTTTCCAGATCATCCCCAGTATCAACCTCAATCCCTCGATCAAGAATATTCTGGACAACTATCTCTGAGTATTCCTTCTGCGAATAAGGAGTCACAGGTACATCAATACAGTTTCCGATAGCATTAACCACTCTCTCCTTAATGATCTGCATTCTCTTACCAAGCGAAGCATCATAATAGATAATCACCGTAGCATTTTGGGCAACAAACCCGATATGCTCCACAAAGTAATCAACCTGAAATTCGTTTATGAACTCAGACAGTGCAGAAATATCTACAGCTACAACACCTTCATATTCATTTGTGTATACGGCATTACTTGCAATATCCTCAAAAATCTGCTTCATCTGTCTAAGGCTTCCATCAACCCTATACTCTAAGAGAATGTCCAGCCCACAGAATTTTCTGAGGTTGTTTTCATAGAGCACAGATGTAATATAATCCGCCACTATGCTCTGCCCGTTATCATGCGTCAGGTTCATTACTACATGCGGAACCTGTGCACCACCCTTTCTGTATGCATCTGCCTTGCTAACGATTTCAGACATCGTTGTCTTAAGACCTTCTAAACCTACAAGCTTCATTGTTCCATCCTCCTATCTCAAACGATTTCCGGAAAACCGACATGATCAGCAATTCCATATTTTTTAGCCTGATCACCGGACATCCAATGATCACGTTCCATATCATTAATCACTTCAGCAAGTTCTTTTCCACAATTATTCGCCATTATGGTTGCCAGCTTTGTTTTAATCTTCTGAATATGATCTGCAACAAGCGATATATCTGTTGCCTGTCCCTGGACCCCGCCTAAAGGCTGATGAATCATAACCTCAGTACTTGGCGTAACATACCTTTTCCCTTTTGCTCCTGCAGCCAGAAGAAAAGATCCCATGCTGGCTGCCATACCGTTCGCAATCGTCACAACATCACAAGGAATCTCATTCATGACATCATAAATTGCCAATCCATCGCTTACTGATCCGCCCGGACTGTTAATAAACATATAGATATCCTTGTCCGATTTCATCGCAAGATACCTAAGCTGGGTTATGATAGAGATCGCACTATCACCATTCACTTCACCATTACAATAGATAATGCGATTCTTAATCATGTCATAGCTGATCAAATCAGTACTATGATCATTTCCATCTGTTGATGTAATAATATGCGGTAAAAAAGCCATTTTCATTTCCTCCCTTATCTGATTCTTCCTGAAACTTCTGCATAAATGCGATTCAAATCAGTACTCGCATCAGCAATGATTATGCCTGTATTGCTCTTAACAATTGGGGGCACAAAAATATCCACTTTTTCCTGAAGAATTATCTTCTTGTTTCCTATGACAAGATTGCTCCCTGCAATATTGGTAAGTTCAATGTTTTCCCTGACCATATAGTCTTGTGCTGTCATATGTGCCACCATCCTTTCAATCTGTTTTGTAGTATTACTAACGGATGGGGTCGAAAAAAATCCAAAAAAAAGACACGAGATTAATTCTCATGTCTTATCACACTCATAACCATGTTTAATACTTGTTTATATTATCAGTCCCAATCAACAGGCGGGAAAGTAGGAAACTTGTCAAACTCACCACCATCAAACGGGGTAACTATTTCCTTCATTTTGTCAGGAATCCCTGGGTAGTCTTTTTTTACTCTATCAAACAATTCCCCGATACTTCCCAAAGGGCTACTACCTATCTTTCCGTGACGAAATAATAACAGATGAACGAGGTATCCTTCAGCCTCATCAGCTAACGCCACACCTTTCCACCACTCAAGTGCACCCGTCACATCATTTTTATCTACATAGCTTATAAGCTTATCAGCAAGATCCCAGTTTTCTTCACTACCGCACTCCAAAGTCCAAAATAAAGCCATATTAATAAGAGAGAACGTGTCCTTATTAGCTACGCCGTCCCTGAGGAGTATTGGAGCTTCCTTTTTGATTCGATTTTCAGGATTCGCGAGTTCCTTTCTTCTTATCAGATACGCCAAATTATTCTTATATCCAGTCATCAGATAGTCTTCTGTGCATTGCTCAATAGCCATCCGATAGGCTCTTTCTGATACAACAAAGTTCTTTACCTCATATGAGGACATACCTATCATTGAATAGTCCGAACTATCTGCATTATGATCTTTTAATAACGCAAAAAGAGTATCAATGCGTTCCAAATCAGTTTCATGCGACAATACATCCGTCACTTTGCCGATGATTACTCTATCATCGGCAGATTCATTATCTTTTTTTGCATTTCCCACAAAGCTTAATAGAGCCTCATATGAAAGAGGTGTATGTCCGTGTTCATCAAATTCTGGCAATTCTTCAAGCCAATTCTCGATCTGATGTATTTCTTCATTTTTTTCAATATCGGCATTACTATCCGGCATATTCTTTTTACTCATAACACCTACCATTATTTTATCCTAATTGTTCGTCCAGAAAATCCTAAACACAATAAAATCATTGAGTCACACTATCGTAAAGCAAATCGAACTTTGGATCCACAGTTTCACCAGACTTATTCACTATTGTGTTTGTCTTAGTAATAATCACATCGGTATAGCTATTCTTCGTTCCTTGAAACTTTGACAAGGCAATGTTGAAATCAGAATAAATATCTTCAGCTTCTTCCTTAGTAATGATAAAGTCCTTATTTTTCTTCTGAATAACAGCGATCTTACAAAGCGCAGAAAGATAGTAAATATAGCCTTCATTAACGCTACTTTGTGTTTGAGTTGCATCGCTGATGCCTCTGCCTATCGCTTCGGCAGCCTCTTCATAAAATCCTCTTTCAAACATAATATCAGCATATCGAAGAGCACACTTAGGGGCAACCTTAACATTATCAAGAGCCTTTTTCAAAATATTTGTTTCCTTTTCCGGATCCAGAATATGATAAACTGAAGCTTCAACTCTATATGACTCTTCGCTATATGGAAATCTATTTCTAAAATCAGATGCCACCTCTATCATTTCTTTTTCTTTTGCATCAATCTCTTTATCTGAATCACTCCTATCAATCAAAAACTGTAAGTAATCGACTAAAAAGGCAAAACCTCTCCATGTCCATCTTCTTTTCGGGATTTTGATTAATGTCTTATATACCTTTTTACACTCTTCGATTTTGTTACAATTCACGCCATACTGTAAGTAATCTGCAAGTAAATCAACATTCTTTGGAAACAGCTTCAATCCGCAATCCACGACTTTACAAGCCAAAATATATTCGTCTTTTCTAGCTAACTCCACAGCGAAATTATGAAAATCATCTGCATCGCCTGACTGCTGATCCTGAGCCAAGAATTGATCTATCAAATCATATAGATCCTCTCGTGCAGCATCATCATCCATGCTGTATATATATTCGAGAAAAACCTGTGCTTTTGTATTTACATTACTTACAGGCATAAGCAAATCATTTCTTTTCGACTGTACAGACTCCTCAGAAATGTTATCCGCACTCTGTTCAATAATAATCTCTCTCTCACTATTCGTACTCATTGGTTATCTCCTTTCTTATCTGCATCAATTCTCTCCGCAGCCTTTTGATCACGCGCTTCTTTTTCCCTCTTTTCTTCCGCCTCAAGCTCTGCAATTTTCTTATCAATGGCCTGTATGGTTGCATCGATATCAAAAGGTTCTCCCGGTCGATTTCCAGGAATAGTGAATGGTGATCTTTCAAACGGATTGCTTGGCAATTGTGGGATGTATTTCTTCTTAATGTCCTCTCTTAACTCAAATGTCAAGTGATTTCTTTCCATTCTTTCCCTTTTCTCATGTTCAAGCAAGGTATAACTTCGATCGCCAAAACGGTCTATATCTAACATAGATACTTTGCAAGGTTTCAAACGTCCCGCAAGAACAAGAGCTTCTCTTCTTTCCTTACTTAGGTGCTGCAAATCATAAACACTTATGTTTGGCATGTGATTCTTTTGAGTTCCACATAATTCCGACAGTTCCCTAAGCAATCCTAATTCTCTACTCGTAAAGAAAATCCAATTAGTACAATTAGATATGATAGTTTCAGCTTCGTCTGCATACCTTTGCTTTAATGATGACTGACTTTGAACAACAAGCAGAAATCTAATATCTCTACTTCTCGCAGCACTTATCATAGAAGGCATATCAGCAATTTTAGGCAGAGAAGAAAATTCATCTAGAATATAATTTATTCGGTTTTCGACCTTGTTTTCTTCTGTTTGTGTAGCCAAAAAAATCAGATACTCATAGCTTTCCTTAACAAACATCGATACAAGACGATGATAACTTGTTTTTTCATCCGGAGTTATCAGGAACACAGCCGTTTTCTTTTTTCCGATATCGGCAATATCAAAGTCATTATTTGCTAACATTTCAAGCAATGTTGGTTGAATTGTAAACGAACGCATCTTTTGATCAAATACACTTAAAATACTATTCATTGTGTCCTTAGGGGCATAAACGCTTCCAGACAAGCTAGCTGCAACAAGTTCATCCTCTGAAGCATATTTCCACAAGATTGTATTCTGAGCCTGCTGTTTGCTTGAAAACAAAGTTCTTCTAAGCGTAAGCAAATTTCCAATATTTACTGCATTGATTGGTGCAGAATGATCCTTGCAATACCTAAATAACAGTTGTATTAAACCATATAGCAAATCCGATGCAGAAAAATCCCAAAACGGGTCATCTGTAGACCTATCACTTACCATTAAATTATTGGCTATGTCATTAACAAATTCCGCTGACTTATCCAAATCTCCATTTATATAAAACTGATACGGAATATATAATGGATTCCATGAATTGCCTAGACTTGGATCTCGGAAATTGATTTCAACAATATTATATCCTTGTTTTTTTAGGTCTCCTGCATGCCTTGAAAACAATTCTCCTTTAGGATCATTGATAATCATGGATTCTCCTGCATACCCTAAAACTTTTATACCAGGAGATACAATCGTTCGTGTTTTTAAAGATCCCGTTGAACCATACACCAAGCTATGGGTATCGCTTGAGTCTATATATAGTCTTCTGGACTCAAAATCAAACATCAAGGGAATGCCACCTAAATACCCTGTTGATTTTTTTCCAGAAAATGATCGAGTGTTCAAGTCAAAATAGGGATATTCTTTCCTTATTTTATCTATGTTTTCAAATCCGGGAATATTCGTCATTTTTCAGCCTCCTAAATCGTCCCCATATCATAATTGGACATAACCTTATGTTCCGCAATCGAATTGGTGATATCTATTTCTGCAGAATCATATTGCCTTCTAATATCTGTAAGATCCATTTTTGTCTTCCTGATTCTGAAACGTATCTGCTCTTTTTCAATTTTGCCTGCAGAGCGATTCAATTCCTCAAACTCATTTTTTAACTGTGCTTCCAGAAAGCCTAGAATAATGTAAATCTCAACAGAAGTATCAAGAATATCTATCTTTAAGGATGTCAATTCTTGGTCATGCGAATCCTGTGTCAGCAAATCTCTCTCTAATACGACTCTATAGTATGCCACCATTTCTGTAATCATATCCTTCAGACGATACGCACACTCAATCCAGCCTCTACTCAATTCTTCCGAATCATCATCTGGAAGTATTCTAATTAAGTCTTCTGCTGAAAGAAAACATTTGTCTATTGATCGCTTAATTCGAATCATTGATTCTAAAATTCCATTTTCATTCTTTGCAAGTTTTAATGAATCAAATGCTCCGATCAATTCCGATTTCTTGTTTTCGGCATCTTCATTCTCACTTTTTGAATTCCGCGAAATAGAGAATTTTGATTCCTTGGGTGCTGGTGATCCACCCTGCAGCAATCCTTTAGGGTTCTTTGGTTCATCACCGAATAATCTATTCAGGTATTCTTTTATCCTTTCATCAACGCTTATGCTCTCCGTTGTAGGAATTTCTTTTTCATCTTTGATATTTAAGCTTAGAAGCATAGCAGCTGCAAATACCGCAGCAAACTTACGCTCGTTCTCGTCATTATCTATCACAGGTATCTTGTTAGCGACAGTATCGGAAAACCATCTTATATCATCTCTGCTATCAATTATCTGTATTGGAGTGCCTTCAAATAATTCTTTAAGCACTGCAAACTTTGAATATATATAAGGTAATATGTTTTCTCTTTCTATAAGTTTTTTCTTAAATAAATATTTTTCATTATAGATTGACTTCTTATCTATATCCCACGTACTTTCTTCAGCACAAATTGCAAGTTCCAGAAAATGGATGATGTGTTCTTTCTGGGCGTCAATATATGTATAGCCATTTTTTGCAGAAATATTAGGTATATATTTCTTTCTCAAAGTACTTTTTGTCTTATCATTGACCTCTCCCCTGCGCCAAGCTCGTAAAGCATCAGGATTAGGGCTAGCATCATTTCGGCGCGGAGATACTGATAGTTTTACTACGGCGCTGCAAAAATAAGTTTCCCATACAGTCACAACATCTGAGTTTGTGATTTTACGATATCCATCTTCTCCATCTATTGTCACTTTTTCTAAAAAGTCAATATCTAGTTTTTCAAAACACTCTAAGAGGGCATTCAACAGGCTCTCAGTTGCCGATCTATCCACTTTTCACCCTCCTTTCGCTTATTACTATTATTCACTATTACCTACTATTAAAGGTTATCGCTATTATAACATTTCTATTTTCATTTATTGCGAACCCCCGTATAACTACCATTTCCTATCTGGCCTAATAAAAGCATAGGGAACAGCCCTTGAAATTCCAATAATACGGAGGTAGTCGCTATGAAAAAATTATTTCACTTATTTTCAAAGGTTAACGCTTTAGGTATCAAAACTCGTGAACAGCTCTCACAGTATGAAGACCTGTACGCAGAAGTTTTTCTCGCCATCGACAATTTTATCATTGGCACGGCATTCAGAAGTCACGCTAACATCAATCGTCTTCTCGAACTTAAGGACCTTGGTGTCGACACTGAAGATGTACACTATGATGTACTCGAAAGATGTATCGATAAACTCGATCTCGTTCTTGCTAACGATCTTAATCAGATGATCCCGTATCTCTATACAATCGTAAACAATAAGGTAATCGATACATACCGTAGCACCATCAAGGAACATAACATGGTCATTTCCCTGGATGAAACCCTTGATCGCCATGATGGTGACGATGACTCCAAGAGAACTAAAACTCTCGAGGATTATCTTTCTGACAAAAGCGCCTCAGCCGAAACGCGGTTAATTGCAAAGGAAGAGGTTCTTGCTCTTTTTGAAAAGTACTGCGGTAATGCCGATGCTCTTCTCTGCATGATTGCGACAAAAGTACTTAATGACACCCCGAGAGAAATTGCCCAGGTTCTTCTTTCCACCGGCTCCGTATCAAAGGCAATAGCTCTGTATAAAGATGAACTTTCCAGCATCTACAGAATCGAACCGGATGAGTTTCCGATTGTTGCCCCCGTAAAGAAAACAGGGTTATCAAAAATCCTCTCCAACAAAGATACGGAAGCCAAAACAGTTTCATCAAAAATCTCCAATATCATTAACCGTGTAAAGTAATTCTTATTAAGCAGCCATACCCCTTTCGGGCATGGCTGCTATATTCATATTAATCATCCTCCATCAAACCTCGAAACAGCATTTTCTTTAATTCCTCCTCATGTCTCTTAAGTGTCATAATGATCCTTTCATAATAATTGAATGCTTTGATTAGGAGAACTGCTTTCTCTTCTCTACTACCTCTTTCCTCAATCATATCAAGCAGAACACCCGCCATCTCGGTTTTCTGTTTAAAATCGAACTGCATAATCCTATCAATCGTTTCAAGCGTTTCTTCTCCAACAGTGTTCATTATTTCTTGAAGTTGATCCTCATCCATCGAGATAGCCTTTGTAGTATCTATCCTATGATAAGGGAGTCTTCTATCAATAACACAATCAAAGATTGCAATCGTTCCTGCTTTACCATCTTGAAGCATTTCATCGTTGAAAATAAAATCCGCAAGTTTTGCGTAGAAATCCCTTTCTTCCGGATTCTCTGCCAAAAGCTGCTCAAGTTTCTGATCAACATAAGAGCCATACCTGCTCATGAGATTTGCTTCCTCACGCTTGGTAATTACAACCGGTAACTTCATAGATTCATCAGATTCATCACGTCTCACGCTCTTAATGAATTCCTCAAAGATCTGCGTACGATCCTCGTCTTCGCATGCCTTTATCATCTTGTAAGCTACTGCACACAAATTCACATCTGTCTGTGCATGCGAAACAATAACTCTTAGCTTTTCTCTGTTTGTCTTATCTGCCATAATGGGCACCTCCTTTATCGTTGATAGTACTTCTAACGGAGGTCTCTATAAAAAATCCATTTCTATTTTCTTTTTATTGTTCCATCATCTCTTTCGTCTGGGATGTATTCAACGATCTCACCGAAGTCACTATCAAGAACTTTGCAAATTCTCTCTAACACTTGCATCGTAACCTCCTGATCTTTCTTCATCCTCGTCAATGTATTAGGTGCTATATCCGCCTTCTTCCTGAGTTCGGCAGCACTTATTTTTTTGTCAATTAGTTGCTTCCATAATTTATTGTATGAAATAGCCATTTATCCACCTATCCATCATAAACACATGTTAAACGCCTACATTTTACAGTATAATTATTTTCTCTGCTTTAGTCAAGCATTTTTCACAACCAGATGCGATATGGTGTTATTTCAAGAATAATAACTGCTACCAGACATCATAGTGCAACAACAGCAAGCAACAACAGCAATATGAAAACTGCTGAAAACTCCATTCGCTTCTCCACTCACAGCATTTTGCTGAATACTATCAAAAAAAAGCCTGCAAGCATCAGGATTTCTCCCAACACTTGCAGGCTCAATAACGATTCGTTATTCAGTTAAACTCTCTTCACAAAATCCAGACTGATCCAGCCGATCCCGCTCTTCAGCCTTCCCCATGCAGAAGCACCCTTCCCGGACTTCACTTCCACAATCGTGTACACCCCGACCGGACAAAACTGCACCCTGCCGTAATCCGTCCCCGTACCCGTCCGTATATTCAGATCAGATATACTGACCTTCACCAGAAACGGCACCTTCTCCGCAGGCTCCGCCGCCTTCGGCTCATACACCACATTGCCGTCAGCATCGAACACCTTATATCCCGGATTCTGATCAGCGCACTTCTTCGCGTTGTCCAGAATCTTAAAAGCGCCCTTCTGGCTCTTGCTATCAGCCCAGCTCTTGCGGACGCGGTACCACCGGATCACTTCACCGCCGCCGGAATCTTTCGCGTCATACTGCGTCAGGTTCCACTTCTCGATGATGGAGCAAAGCTTCTCCACATAAGTCAGGCTTGTCGCATAGCCGCCATCCTTGATGATCTGCACAGCCTTCTTATAATCCGTGCATACTTTGTTAAAAATACGTTTATCAACAGAACTATAGTGTTGTGACATGCGGTTTTTTACATGGTTAGACTGACCAATATACGCCTGTTTTCCATTTTCTAATATATAAAGCATAGGCCAGTTAGACAAATAGTTTTCATTTCCATATTTCTGCTTTTTAAAATCTCCCTCTGTTATCTTAAACATACTTTTTCCTCGGTCTAATATTGCATCATCTTTTGTATAAACACTTTAAATTTTAACATATCAGCAGCCACTTATCTACACAAATCAAAGACCCCGATGCAAGCATGCGGGACATCAAACTAGCAGCGATACAAGCATCGGGGTATTAGATCCTTGCGGCAGTCGCCAAATGGACATGCCAGCATGTCCGCTTGGCTCGTTGCCCGCAGGAATAAACTATCTATATCAATGATCACTCACACCTGATACCCCAGAACTCCCAGGTTTCCGTATCGATCACCGGAAACTCCTGAGTCCCAATAGGCCTGCCGTCTCTATATGTGGAAAAGACATCACAGGATATTACATTCCCCTCTCTGTATATCTTCTCCACCGGGGTATGCCCCACTATCTGAAGGAGCTTACGGGGTTTGTACATTTTTCCCCTTTCATACTGCGGTCTGAGCCATATAGGGGACATATCATTCCACATCAGATCATGATGGAACTCGTTGATCTTCCGGATTGCCTTATTTTCATTCTTATACTCGGAAGGACTTACCAGGCTTTTCACAAAATAATCCAGCACACCGCCATGGCAGAACAATACATTGTCAATTTTCTGGATATATCTTATTTCATTTCCTTCCGGCAGAGCTCTATGAAGCTCCAGCAGTTTTTCCTGTACTGTCCGAGCCGCCCCAGGGCTGTATCCGCTCTCTCTTTCATTCCACAGATAACACAGATCATGATTTCCATATGCCCAGAGAGCATCCGGATACCTTTTAGCAAACTCTATAGCCGCATCATAGGTCTGTACATACAGTCCGATATCATATTCCCGGTCCCAGTCATCCGGTATATCCATAAGACATACCGCCTGATCGGCTTCTCCTTTTTCCATAAGTTCCAAGGCCTGATAAAAAAGATATGGCTTTAAATGAACATCTGGTATGACAAGTACTCTCACTGTCAGACACCTCCTTTTTGCAGATTAAAAAAGCATCCCTCAGGAGCTCTGTCTCCATGATCAATAACCATGGTCCTTCCAGAGATCCTGAGGGATTCCTTATCTTTTCAATATTCCTTTTCAACAGGAGCCGTTGCTCTCTCTTGTTCCTTTAGAACAGGAACACCGCCACTCCATAAGCCGGCAGCGGATATGCGAAGGAATATGGTCTTCCGTCACACTCTTTCTTTACTGCCTTATAGACCAGCTGTTCCTTATGCTCATGACCGCCGAACTCCGGCTCACGGCTGTTCAGGATCAACTTGTACTGTTTCCGTTTCGGCACGCCTACCCGGTAGTCGTCTCTGGCCACAGGGGTATAGTTGATCACGAAGAGAAGATTGTTTCTTCCTGTTGGGGACAGACGAATAAAGCTGTAAATGCTTCTGGTGGCGTCGTCGGCATTGATCCATTCAAAGCCCTGGGGATTGGCGTCGTTGGCGTACAGGGCCGGATATTTCTTATAAAGAGCAAAAAGCTGTTTCACATAGTTCTGGAGCTGCTGATGGCTCGCCTCACCCAGAAGATACCAGTCCAGTTCTCTCTCCTCGCTCCACTCCTGATACTGGCCGAAGTCCTGTCCCATAAACAGCAGTTTCTTTCCCGGATGGCCGATCATATAGGAATAGCCTGCCTTCAGGTTCTCGAACTTGTCCTGTCCAAGACCAGGCATCTTATTGATCATAGAGCATTTCAGATGGACAACCTCGTCATGAGAAAGGACCAGGATAAAGTTCTCGCTGTAAGCGTAAGTAATGGAGAAAGTCATCTTATTATGGTTGTATTTTCTGAAATAAGGATCCAGTTTCATGTACTCCAGGAAGTCATGCATCCATCCCATATTCCATTTCAGGCTGAAGCCCAGACCGCCGTCCTTAGGATCTCCGGTAACCAGAGGCCAGGCTGTAGATTCTTCAGCGATCATCACAGCCCCCTTATTCTTTCCAAGGACCACGGAATTTAAGTGCCGGAAGAACTCAATGGCCTCCAGGTTCTTATTTTCTCCGTATTTATTAGGCACCCATTGACCCTGCTGCCGTCCATAGTCCAGATACAGCATGGAAGCTACCGCGTCTACTCTTAAGCCGTCAACGTGGTATTCCTGGATCCAGAATAAAGCATTGGCGATAAGGAAATTTTTCACTTCATTTTTGCCATAATCGAAGACTTTTGTACCCCAGTCCGGATGTTCACCCTTTCTGGGATCTGCATATTCGTAAGTGGGGGTTCCGTCAAAATTTGCCAGTCCGTGAGCGTCTCTCGGGAAATGGGCAGGAACCCAGTCCAGGATGACCCCGATCTTGTTGCGGTGCATATAGTTGACAAAATAACGGAAATCTTCAGGAGTTCCGTAACGGGAAGTGGGTGCATAATATCCTGTCACCTGATATCCCCAGGAACCGTCAAAGGGATGTTCTGCGATACCCATCAGTTCCACATGGGTATATCCCATTTCCTTCACATAGTCCGCCAATGCGTGGGCCAGTTCCCGATAGTTATAGAATCCTTTATCCTCTTCGTCTTTCCTGGGATGTTTTTTCCAGGAACCCGGATGAACCTCGTAAATAGCCATGGCGTCTTTTTTCACGTCGAACTCCTGCCGTTTCTTCATCCATGTGGCGTCGGTCCATTTGTAGTTAGTAATATCCACTACTTTGGAAGCCGTGCCGGGACGAAGTTCAGAACAATTGGCATAAGGATCCGCCTTGTAAAGCTTTTCTCCTTTATAGGTGGTGATACAGAATTTATAGAGATCCCCTACCCGCACTTTTGGAATAAAGAGCTGATAAATCCCCATATCATTGTCACAGCTCATCACATTTGCTTCCGGATCCCAGTCGTTAAAATTTCCTACTACAGAAACGCCCTTTGCGTGGGGAGCCCACACTGCGAAGAAAACTCCCTCTTTTTTTCTCTGCGTTCCGGGATGGGCTCCCAGAAGCTTATAGATTTCATAATGTGTTCCCTGTCCGAAAAGATACCTGTCCAGTTCCGTTATTTTCATATTGTTTCCCATAAAAATCTTCCCCTTCTTTGCTAAATTCAGGAATGTCCTTCATTCCTGCCCCGGTCCGGGTTCCGGCCTCTGTCTCAAGTCAGGCCTTCTCACCGCCATCTCCCGGCCCTGTCTGTTCCTTAACGGATCTCCAGGAACAGACTTCCTGCGGCTTTTACGGATACATGAAGCTTTCCGTTTTCCACTGCCGCTTCTTCTCCTGTCTCCAGATCCACATAAGTTTTATCTGAAAATGGAACAGGTATAAACATTTCCGCCTCCTGCTCGTCATTGTTCACTGCTGTCAAAAGCCCCTGCTCCTCTGTAAATCTTGCAAAGGCATACTGCCGGTTGGTAAGCAGCAGTTCCCGGTAACGGCCGTAAGCCAGACACTGGCTGAATTTCTTATGGATCTCTCCCAGCTTCTTCACCCACTCCATGATAGGAGAATCCTTTTCTTTCTCCAGATCCTCCATGGTGAGGGCAGGTCTCAGCGGGTCATCATTGCTTCCCTCTTTTTTCCCTTCGATTCCCCATTCAGATCCGTAATAGAGAGAAGGGATTCCCGGAAGTGTATATAAAAGAGTATACACCGGATAAATATGATCCTTCTGGTTCAGCTTGCTCATGATCCTGTCTACATCATGATTATCTACAAAAGAGTAAAGTTTCATACCTTTATAGATACCGCCGTTCTCATCAAATTCCCGGCGGATGGTATGAGCGATTTCAAAATAGTTGTGATCATTATGTCCGGAATAAAGTCCTTTGTGAAGTTCATAGTTTGTAACGCTGTGGAGCATCTTCTGGCCATCCTGGATATAACGGCTGTAATCCCCATGGATCACCTCGCCCATAAGCCAGAAATCCTTTTTCTTCTCGCCGGTCCGCCGCCGCATCTCCTCCATAAAATAAAAATCCAGGCAGTCTGCGCAGTCCAGACGGATGCCGTCAATATCAAAAGTATCGATCCAGAAATCGATCACATCCAGAAGATAATTCCTTACCTCCGGATTCTGAAGGTTCAGGTTCACCAGTTCAAAACAATTTCTCCAGGCTTCATAGCCAAAGCCGTCATTATAAGGATTGTTCCAGCCGAAGTTGATTCCCTTATACCATCCGCAATAAGGAGAATTTTCCCGGTTTTTCTGGATATCCTGGAAAGCGAAAAATTCTCTTCCCGTATGATTGAAAACTCCGTCTACCACCACCTTGATATCCAGGTCATGGGCCTTCTTAACAAATTCTGCGAAATCCTCATTATCTCCCAGTCTTCTGTCCACCATTTTATAATCTCTGGTGTCGTATCCATGAGTAGTAGATTCAAAAAGAGGTCCTATATAGATCGCCGTGCATCCCAGTTCTGCCACATGAGGAAGCCATTCGTCCAGAAGATCAAATCTGTGGACTACCTGCTCTTCCCGGTTCTCTCTGGGTGCCCCGGTCATGCCAATAGGGTAAATGTGATAAAATACTGCCTCTTCATACCATGCTGCCATTTTCATTTCCTCCTGTTATGAATATATTCCGTATAAAAACTGATGTACGATCTCATAAGTAGTCTCATTGGAGATCTCGAATTTTTCATTCTCCGAAAGGCCGTAGCTTACTGTCATAATATGGTGATTCAGAACTCCTGTGAATCCCACTGCGAAAAGCTTCTGCCTCCCACGCATATTTCCAAGCTGAGAAGCTGCGTTTTCAAAGATCCCTACAATAATATTATAATAGTTTTCGATGAAAGGGGAAACTGTTTTGTAAGCTTCATTTTCTCTTCCGGAATAAAACAGCGCCAGCATAAAAAGATAAAACTTTTCATGGGACGCGGCGTAGTCAAAAAATTCCCTGGCCACTTTATAAAGGACTTCCGGAAGATTTGCGTTCATCCTGGACGCTTCCAGAACACCTTTCTCCAGAATATTGTATCCTCTTTCCAGAAGATTTCGTAAAAGTCCTATCTTGCTTCCAAAATAGTAGTACAGCGTAGGTTTTGTGACCCCTGCCCTGTCTACGATCTCCTGAACTCCCACTGCATCATATCCTTTTGCATAAAACAGATCCAGCGCGGCATCCAGAAGCAATTCTCTGTTGTCTATAAGGACCACCGCCTTTACTTATGATGTTTACGATAGGACTATTATACCAATCGGTATATAAAAAATCAACACTTCCTTTTGAAAAAAGAAAGCTTCACATATGAAAATGGAAAAAGTAGCAAAAACAGCTCTTTTACCGAAGCTGTCCCTGCCGCTTTTCCTGCTTATTCTTTTATTCTATTTTGATAAAGCTTGCGCTTGCTGGAGGAACTGTCAGAGTTCCCTCCTTCAGCACAGCCTCACCGTTGTTGGAATACAGGACTTCTTTTCCATCCTCAGCTTCAATCTTACAGATAACCTCTCTGTCTGAAGGATTCAGCGCCACTATGATAGTCTCTGTCGCTCCGGTCCTCTTATAAACCAAAGGATAGGCATTATCTTCCGCATACAGGAACTCCAAAGGCGCGTTGCTCTGAAGAGCCTCATGCGCAAGGCGTACCCGGATCAGCTTCTGCACCTCATGGAACAGAGAATTTTCTTCTGCCATCTGTGCCTCCACCGTAGGCCGGTTTTTGTCCGGATCGATCATAATGTACAGGTCTTCCGGCTTTGCGCTGGAGAACCCTGCATTGGTAGTCTTATCCCACTGCATGGGAGATCTGGCTCCTGTCCTCTCATATCCGCCTTCTACGGAACGGATACCTGCCAGGTAATTCATGCCGATCTCATCTCCATAGTAGACGAAGGGGGCACCAGGCATAGAAAGGAGAAAAGCAAAAGCAATCTTCACTTCCTCGTCATCCAGTTTTTCTTTGATACGGGTCATGTCATGATCACCAGAAGGGATACAGATCAGTCCCTTTCCGTTGGTCTTTCCATAATTTTCCTGATAAGTTCTTACAAAGTCACCAATACTTCCTTTTCCCTCTCTCTTAAAATATGGATGTTCGCTGCGGAACAGGTCCATATAATGGGAAGGACCGAAGTGGAGAAGGAAATCCATATGATATCCTCCTTCCAGGGACTTGTCCGGCTGTCCCCATTCAGAGATCATTGCAGCTTCTGGAAATTCTTCATCTAAGAACTTACGGAAATCCTGCCACAGTTCAATAGTTCCCTTGCCGTCCTCGTCATTTTTCACCAGGGAACCTGCCATATCCACACGGAAACCGTCGCAGCCCATTCCCAGCCAGAACCTCATAATATCTTTAATAGCCTCTCTTGTAGCCATAGCCTCTGGAGAGTGCATATCTTTCTGCCAGGATTCTGTAACCTTATAAAATCCGTAGTTCAGAGCCGGCTGGGTAGTATAATAATTTGCCGCACAGGAACCGTCTCTGTCTGAAAGTCCCCGGATACAGCCTTTAATATTGCCTACATTTTCAAAGCCCTTCCATGCCTTGTCTGTCCAGATATAACGGTGGGTAAATTCATTTTCTTCCGGACTTAAAGAAGCCTTAAACCATGGATGTTCAATAGAAGTATGTCCCGGCACCAGATCCAGGATCACATGCATTCCTTTTTCATGGGCCTTAGCGAAAAGCTCCTTTAGGTCCTCGTTAGTCCCATATCTGGGGGCAGCCGTGTAATAATCTGCCACGTCATATCCCGCATCTGAGAATGGGGAAACAAAACACGGGTTCAGCCAGATGGCGTTACATCCCAGTTCCTTTATATAGTCTAACTTTCTGATGATCCCCTGAAAGTCTCCGATACCGTCCCCGTTGGTATCCAGAAAAGTCTGAGGATAAATCTCATAAAAAATTGCGTTATCTAACCACTTGGGCATAATAAAATTCCTCCTGCTGTAATCTTCTGTCTAACATTTTATTACAGGCAGATCCCGAATTCCTCCATTTCTTTGATTAAAAACTGCAATATTCTGACTTTTGAAATCACAGTCATAAATCCGGATTGCAGTCCTTAGAAATTCTTCTTATCAGATCTTAAAAAGCTTCTCTGCATTCTTTCTGGTAGTCTCCACTACAGTCTCATAAGAAACTCCCTTTATCTGAGCAATGGTCTGAGCTACATAAGTAAGATACAGAGAACAGTTCCGCTTCCCTCTGTAGGGCTCCGGAGCCAGGTAGGGGGCGTCTGTCTCCAGGAGCAGATAATCCAGAGGAGCATATTCTACTACTTCCTTCAGACGCTTTCCGTTCTTAAAAGTAACTACTCCTCCCACTCCCAGGTAATAACCCATGTTCATGTATTCCCGGGCATGTTCTTTGGAATAAGAATAGCAGTGGATCACTCCCCTGAGATTATCCGCCCGCTCGGCTTTCATGATATCCAGAGTATCTCTGGCAGCGTCCCGGCTGTGAACGATAATGGGAAGTCCTGTTTCTTTCGCCAGATCCATCTGCCGGACAAACCATTTTTTCTGGATCTCATGGTTTTCTTTATCCCAGTAGTAATCCAGGCCGATCTCCCCTATGGCGGCAATCTTCTCCCTGTCGCAGTAACTCCGCAGTTCCTTCATATCCTCTTCCGTAAGATTTCCTACTTCATCCGGATGGATCCCCACTGCTCCATAAACAAATGGATACTTTTCCGTGAGGGCTACGGTATCTCTCACTCCCTTTAAGGAAGCCCCTACGTTTATGATCTTTTCAATTCCATGGCTATGCATGGTCTCAAGAAGTTTTTCTCTGTCCTTATCAAAAGCTTCATCATCATAATGAGCATGTGTCTCAAATATCATGGATCTTTCTCTCCTTCAGTCTCTTATGAACGATCTGGCGGAACAAGGCGTAAAGTATGGAAGTCAGCGGGATAAACACCAGCATTCCGACCACACCCATAAGGTTGCCGCCTACAGTTACAGCCATCAAAACCCAGATAGAAGGCAGTCCCACCGAATTTCCCACCACGTGAGGATAGATCAGGTTTCCTTCGATCTGCTGGAGCACCAGGAAAAGGATCACGAAAGCCACTGCCCGCATGGGATTTACCACCAGGATCAGAAAAGTTCCTACAACACAGCCGATAAATGCTCCAAATATAGGGATCAGAGCCGTACAGGCGATCACCACGCCAACCAGCAGGGCGTAAGGGAATTTCAAAATAGTCATGACTACAAAAAACATGGTTCCAAGGATCACAGCCTCCAGACACTGGCCGGTAACAAAATTGGAAAAAGTTTTGTAGCTTAAGGAAGCAACTTTCAACACCTGACGGACTACCTTTCCCGGGAAGAAAGCATAGAGGACTTTCTTGATCTGCACAGACAGTTTTTCCTTCTGCAGAAGGACATAGCATGCAAAAACAAAAGCAATAACAAAATTCATCACTGAATTGATCAGAGTCATTGCCACACTGAAGGTAGTGCCCAGCACATTTCCCGCACCGTTTTTCAGGAAATCAATGCCCGTTTCTATGATCCTGTTCCAGTTAAACTCCAGGGAGTTGAATACGGTATTGATCTGCTCCTCAATAAGATCGTTATTCTGGAAAGTTTCTGTAAGCCATAATTCCATTTTGGGAATGGCAATCTCAAGCTGTCTGCTTAAGCTGGTAAAGGTACTTCCGATCTCCGGGATCAGGACCACCAGCACGATCCAGATAACAACGATCACAAACAGGATAGAAAGCACCAGACTGGCAGGTCTTGCGATCTTCTTTGCCTTTCCCCTCTCTTTCAGCTTTCCGAAAAGTCTGTTTTCCAGGGCATGCATAGGCACATTCAGGATAAAAGCTATGGCTCCTCCCAGGATAAAGGGGAATACCAGATGCCAGACAAACATCACTCCCGCCGCCACGCTGTTGATCTTTTGTACGCAAATATAGAAGAGCACTGCGAAAACGATCAGCAGCATAATGTTCTTCATATCCTTTTTGTTCAAATCCATACACATCCTCCCTTTTTCAGGCTGCGCCCCGCAGACGGTCTGCGAGGCGCATTAAAAATTGCTTATTTCTTTATCTTCATGCGGATCCATTTGATAAGCTGGATCACCGGAAGATTAGCTAAAGCCAGTCCATACATGATCAGCAACTGGGTAAAGCTTAAAGTCTGTACTTTAAAGACAGAATCCAGAGCCGGGATCATAACCACGCCGGTGATCAGCACCAGTCCCAGCAAAAAGGCTCCTATCAAAGAGCGGTTATTGAAAAATCTCTTGGTAAATATTACCGGTTTGTCTGATTTACAGTTAAATCCATGAACCAGACGGGAAGTACACAGAGTACCGAAGGCCAGGGTCATAGCCAGAGTAGTATTTTCCTGATAACCGATATAGAAACCGATCATAGTCATAATGCCGATGACCAGACCTTCAATTCCGATCTTGGAAAGGAAGTCTTTGGTAAGGATAGACTCGTTCATAGGTCTTGGTTTATCGTTCATAACCTCCGGATTATGAGGTTCCAGTCCCAGGGCGATAGCCGGAAGACTGTCTGTCAGAAGGTTGATAAACAGCAGGTGTACCGGCGCGAAAGGTACGGGAAGTCCGGCCAGGGAAGCATAGAGCACCGCCAGGATACCTGCAAAGTTTCCGGAAAGAAGGAACTGGATAGAACTCTTAATGTTTTTATATACATTCCTTCCGTTTTCTACGGCTTTTACGATAGTAGCAAAGTTGTCATCGGTAAGTACCATAGAGGCGGCGTCCTTGGCAACCTCTGTTCCGGTAATACCCATGGCAACGCCGATGTTAGCCTGTTTCAGAGCCGGAGCGTCATTGACGCCGTCACCGGTCATGGCTACAATATTTCCCTTATCCTGCCATGCCCGCACAATACGGATCTTGTGTTCCGGTGAAACACGGGCGTAAACAGAAATACCTTCTACAAAATCCTGCAGCTCTTCGTCTGTCATATTTTCAATGACCGCGCCTTCACAGGCTTCTGACTCGTCTTTCAGGATACCGATCCTCTTGGCGATGGCTGCTGCTGTTACCTTATGGTCGCCGGTGATCATGATCGGCTTAATACCTGCACGGATACATTCGGCAACTGCAGCCTTTGACTCTTCCCTCGGGGGATCCATCATAGCGATCAGTCCCAGGAAGGTCAGATCATATTCGTCTTCTACAGAAATGGACTTGGGCTCTTCAAATTTCTTATATGCAAAAGCAAGGACGCGAAGACCGTTTCTGGAAAATTTCTGATTCTGTTCTTCAATAGCTTTCTTATCTTCTTCTGTGATAGGACAGACCTGACCGTTTTTCTGGATATGGGAAACCCTTCCCAGAAGAACGTCTACTGCACCTTTTGTTACCATGGTACAGCCATTTTTCAGATTATGCAAGGTGGACATTAATTTTCTGTCACTGTCAAAAGGCACCTCGCTGCATCTCGGGTATTTTTCCCGGATGGTTTCTGCTGCGCATCCCAGCTTGTCTCCCAGATTGATCAGAGCTGTCTCTGTAGGATCTCCGATCTCTTCTCCGTTTTTGTTGGTGGAGTCGTTACACAGGATACTGTGGCGGAGAAGCTGCTTCTGAGCCTCGTCTTCCAGATCAATAGAATCTGCCGGGATCTCTTTTCCTTCTACATAGTAGTCTTCCACAGTCATCTTATTCTGTGTAAGAGTTCCTGTTTTATCGGAACAGATGATAGACACACTTCCCAGACCTTCTACAGCCTGAAGCTTACGGATAATAGCGTGTTCTTTCGCCATCTTCTGCGTACCGAAGGAGAGGACGATGGTAACGATAGAACTAAGTGCCTCAGGAATTGCGGCTACAGCCAGTGCTACGGCAAAAAGGAACGCGTCTGCCACTCCCTCTCCTCTGAATACACTGATAGCGAAAAGGATAGCGCAGAATACCAGGATGAGGATAGACAGTTTCTGTCCGAAATTATCCAGGTTCATCTGAAGAGGAGTCTTCTTTTCAGAAGTGCTCTTTAACAGACTGGCAATCTTGCCTACCTCTGTGTTCATACCGATGCCGGTTACCAGGAAGGAACCCCTTCCATAGGAAACAAAACTTCCTGAAAAGACCATATTGGTCCTGTCCCCCAGAGGAACTTCTCCCTCAATGGCATCTTCCATTTTTTCCACTGCAAGGCTTTCTCCTGTCAGGGCGCTTTCGTCTACTTTCAGACTGGCGTTTTCCAGGATACGTCCGTCAGCAGGCACATAATCTCCTGCCTCCAGCATAACGATATCTCCTATCGTAACCTGAGAAGAAGGGATCTTGATCACATCTCCTCCTCTGACAACCTTTGCCTCAGGGGCCGACATAGCTTTCAGACTGTTCAGAGACTGTTCCGCCTTTACAGTCTGGACCGTTCCCAGGATCGCATTAATAGTAATAACGATCAGGATAACAATAGCACTCTCTGTTTCTCCCAGGATACCTGATACAATAGCAGCGATGATCAGGATGATTACCAGGAAGTCTTTGTACTGTTCCAGGAAAATCTGGGGTACAGTCTTTTTCTTGCCTTCAGCCAGAGCATTGGGACCATATTTTTCCTGATTCTTTTTTACCTGTTCTTCTGTCAGAGGCTGGGTGCTGCCGTTGACAGCTTTCTGTACCTCTGTCCTGGACATTTGGTAATACTCTTTCATTCTTCTTCCTCCATTCGTTTTTCCGAGCCGCTCATTCCCGGACTCTTTACTGATAGTTTGTTTCGTAAAGGTCTTTATATGCAAAAAGCGAGACCTTTACTGCACAGTTGATATATGCAATAAAAGTCTCGCTGTTTCATCACGACACGGATGAGAGATTTCTCATCGAGATTGACGATGCCGCAAACACCTGTAAAGGTGCCAGCTACTCCCTTTCATTAAAAATGATAATAAACGATTAAAAAAGCCTTGTCAACCCCTAAATTTTCAGTAACTGCCACAGCAAGGGGGGTTTTCAGATGGCGCAGGCCACGCTGTTTTTTTAGCAGATTTCCGCTCCCGCAGGCATATCCTTATCAGGAGTCATCAGCGCCAGCTCTCCGTCAAGGCCTTCCGCGCACAGGATCATACCTTCGGAAAGGACCCCTGCCAGTTTGGCCGGCTTCAGGTTTACCAGTACCATAACTTTCTTTCCTACCATATCTTCCGGTTTATAGTTGGATTTGATCCCTGAAACGATCTGTTTTACCTGGCTTCCGATCTTTACCTGGGAACAGAGAAGTTTTTTGGATTTTTTCACTTCTTCACAAGCAATGATCTCTCCTACCTGGAACTGCATTTTCATAAAATCATCAAAGGTTACTTCCGGTTTTGCCTCAATGTCCACAACAGGAGCTGTCTCCTCCTCTTTTGGCTCCTGCTCTTTTGCCTCCTGGGCTCTCATGGCTTCTACCTTTTCCATAACTTCTTTTATATCCAGACGGGCGAAGAGGATCTCCGGCTTTTCCGTCACTTTATTTCCAGATGGATACAGTCCGAAAGAATCCAGCTCTTCATAAGTTCTCTTTGGAGCATTGAGCTGGGTAAGGATTTTCTCTGTAGTGCCCGGCATAAAGGATTCCAGAAGAGTTGCGCCTACGCAGATTCCCTCTACCAGGTTGTACAGTACTTCTGCCAGACGGTCTTTCTTCTCCTCATCTTTTGCCAGCACCCATGGCATGGTTTCGTCGATATACTTATTGCAGCGTTTAAACAAGGTAAAGATCTCAGTAATAGCGTCAGCCACCCGAAGGTCTTCCATCTTAGCTGCCACTTTTGCCTTTGTTCCCTGGACAACAGCTTTCAGTTCCTCATCTACCGGCTCTGTCACTCCGGTGCTCTTTACCACGCCGCCGAAATATTTATTGGACATGGAGATGGTCCTGTTTACCAGATTTCCCAGAGTATTGGCAAGCTCGGAATTTAATCTCTCTACCATCAGCTCCCAGGTGATCACACCGTCATTTTCAAAAGGCATTTCGTGAAGAACGAAATAGCGGACAGCGTCTACCCCGAAGAAGTCTACCAGCTGATCGGCATAGAGAACATTTCCTTTGGACTTGCTCATCTTTCCGTCTCCCTGAAGCAGCCAGGGGTGGCCGAATACCTTTTTCGGCAGAGGCAGTCCCAGAGCCATCAGGAAGATGGGCCAGTAAATCGTATGGAAACGGATGATGTCCTTTCCGATCAGGTGAAGATCCGCCGGCCAGTATTTTTCAAACTGTTCTGTACTGTTTCCATCACAGTCATAACCGATCCCGGTGATATAGTTAGTCAAAGCGTCCAGCCATACATAAACCACATGTTTCGGATCAAAGTCTACCGGGATCCCCCATTTAAAGGAGGTTCTTGATACACACAGATCCTGAAGTCCCGGAAGAAGGAAGTTGTTCATCATCTCATTCTTCCTGGATACCGGCTGGATAAATTCCGGATGTTCATTAATATATTCGATCAGCTTAGGCGCATATTTGCTCATTCTGAAGAAATAAGCCTCTTCCTTCGCAGGAGTTACCGGACGGCCGCAGTCCGGACATTTTCCGTCTACCAGCTGAGACTCGGTAAAGAAAGACTCGCAGGGTGTGCAATACAGCCCTTCATAATATCCCTTATAAATATCTCCCTGATCATAAAGCTTTTTAAAGATCTTCTGAACCTGTTTTTCATGATAATCATCTGTAGTCCTGATAAACTTATCATAAGAAGTCTCCATCAGATCCCAGATATTCCTGATCTCACCGGATACCTTATCCACAAACTCCTTGCAGCTGACCCCGGCTTCCTCCGCCTTCAGCTCGATCTTCTGTCCATGCTCATCCGTTCCTGTCTGGAAAAACACATCATACCCCTGCTGCCTCTTAAACCTGGCAATACTATCCGCCAGAACCGCCTCATAAGTATTCCCAATATGAGGCTTCCCTGAAGTATAGGCAATAGCCGTAGTAATATAATACTTCTTCTTATCCATTTCACTTACCTCCTTAATTTCCTTCATCATAAACTTACAGTTCCCTGTTAGCCTTCAAACACACAACTTCACATCCAGCACCCTGCCGGCTTTTTCTTTTCGAGCGGCCACTGTGTTCAAGGGAATCCTGGTATCTTTTATTCAAATTTCCCCAGCGCAGTTTGAGCCGGGGCTCAAACCAGCCCATCCCCACACCAGCACTCCTGGCCGACTTTTTCTTTTCGAGCGGCCACAGCGTTCAGGGGAATCCTGCTGTCTTTTATGCGAATTTGTCGAGCACGGTTTGAGACCTTAGGCTCAAACCAGCGCAGACTGAGCGGTCAAAGACCCCTGCGGCAGTCGCCAAATGGACATGCAAGCATGTCCGCTTGGCTCGTTGCTCGCAGGAATAAAAGATACCAGGATTCCCTCACCCCCCTCCAAAAGAAAAGCCCGTCTCCTCTGTTTCCAAAGAAGACGAGCCCATTAAAACCCGTGTTACCACTTCTGTTCATCTGTGCCTCGCAGCACAGACCTCATCAGGTACATTCTTATATTCTGATATACCTTACCGCTGTAACAGGCGGATCCTGTCGCAGCCTTGGCACGATCCTGTGCTTCGGTGCGCCTCTCGGAAGCCATCTTCCCCATATTCCTGTCTGTCTCCTCTCAGCCCAGGGAGACTTCTCTGTGGACACAAAATACAGGTACTCTCTTCGTCACTGTGTTTTCTATGTGTTATGTTAACATATAGCCTAAAATTTGTAAACACTCTTTTCTGTGAGTTTAAGCGACTGCATATTTTCCAAGGACTTCCTCAAAATGAGGTGCTGTGCCATCATATCTTACATGAAGATTCTGATCGCAGCTCAGGCTTAAAACGCCTAAAATAGATTTTCCATCAACTACAAGACGATCGCTGACAATATCAATGTCAAAGTCGCAGCGGCATGCAGCGCTGACAAACTCTTTCATCTCTTCGATATGATGAAAACATACTTTCTTTTCATTCATATTTACTTCCTCCTAAGTCGTTTCTTATAATCGGGTTTCAATCTATCAGCCCTTAGGATAAAACAAATTTCTCTAAATTTCAACAACTATTTTTATGTTTTTTCTAACTTTTCTTAGCCAGATCCTCGTGCTCCCGGCTCAGTTTTTTCACTATGCCTACAGCTGCCAGAATAGCGATCAGGTTAGGGATCACCATCAGGCCGTTAAACATATCTGACATATTCCATACCAGATCTACTTTCAGAGTAGAACCTATCAGGACAAAGAGCACCACCAGAAAAGCATAAACTCTCACAGCCTTTTTCCCGAAAAGATGACGGACATTTACTTCTCCGAAATAATACCATCCGATTATCGTAGTAAAAGCAAAAAACAGCATACAGACGGCAATAAATGCATTTCCAAAAGATCCATAGGAAGAGTTAAAAGCCGCCTGCGCAAGGGCCGATCCTGTCTCACCTGTGGAAAGAGCCCCTGTAGACAGGATCACCAGGGCCGTAAGGGTCAATATTACAAAAGTATCGATGAAAACACCCATCATGGCAATGATCCCCTGATCCGCCGGATGTTTTACGTCAGCAGTGGCATGGGCGTGAGGGGTAGAACCCATACCTGCCTCATTGGAAAACAGCCCTCTGGCAACGCCGAAACGCATAGCTTTCTGTACTGTGACCCCTGCGGCCCCTCCCAATACGGAAGAAGGCGCAAAAGCTCCCACAAAAATATCGTGAAAGGCCTTGCCCAGACCTTCCAGGTTCATGCCCAGAATGATCACACATCCTACAATATAGATCAGAGCCATCAGAGGGACCACCTTTTCTGTAACTCTGGCGATCCTGTTTATCCCCCCAAGGAAGATCACCCCGGAGATCACAGCAATTATGATTCCCATTATGTAGGGTTTTATCCCGAAAGCAGTATCAAAGGAGCTGCCGATGGAATTAGACTGGACCATATTTCCCATAAATCCCAGGGCCAGGATGATAGCCACTGAAAAGAATCCGGAGAGGAATTTTCCAAATCTGCCTTTAAAGATATATTGTATATAGTATACCGGACCTCCCACAATAGCGCCGTTTTCCTTTTTTCTTGTATACTGGGCCATAACCGCCTCGCCGTAAATTGTGGCCATTCCGAAAAAGGCGCTGACCCACATCCAGAAGATAGCCCCCGGACCGCCTGAGGCAATCGCCGTGGCCGCCCCGGCAATGTTTCCTGTTCCTACCTGGGCCGCGATGGCCGTAGCCAGAGCCTGAAAAGAACTCAGACCCTTTTCTGTGCTTTTTCCATGAAGAGAAAAGTTTCCGAACATCCTCTTCATACCTTCCCCGAATTTTCTCACCTGGATAAACTTCAGGTTTACGGTATAAAAAATCCCTGTTCCCAGAAGCAATACCAGCAGGGCTCCGTCCCATAAAAAGGAATTCACCCGTTCTACGATCTGCGATAAAATTTCCATGTTACAGTCTCCCTCTTTTCTTATTCTTTTTCATGCTTCTCTCTGGAAAAGACAGGGAATAGTGTTTTCCCCTCGATCTTAGGGGACTTGAACATTTTGCGCCCTGCCAGGAGGGCTTTTTGTTCTGCAGAGCAGTCCGGAGAGAACTGTTCTGTAAAATAAAAAAGAGCTACTGCATGATCTCAATGCAATAGCTCTCTGAAGCTTTCTTAACCTGAACCCTTGTCCGGTCTTCTGATCTCACTGTCCTTTTGCCTGAGAGATTCACAGATAATCTTTATCTGCTTACACCTTCGGCACCCTTAACGGGATTCTCCAGAGAGCCATCCAGATACAGTCCTGTTTCCTTTTGGAAACCCCTGAGAGTATTACTCCTTCGGTGGGCCTTCCGGCCTCTTTCCTGCACCCTTCAATTGGCACGATATACAGACGGAACTCACTCCGTCTTTGTAACAACGGTCATCATTATAGCACTTACAGAAACTTTGTCAATGTTAATTTATATCTTTTATCGTTTTCGGATATAAAAGATATTGCTTATCAGAAAACTGCTGTGTTCTTTCACATAATCCATATATTCCTGGATGTCCAGGAAGTACTCTTTTCCCCAGGAAGATATTTTCAGATATTTTCCTTCCATAGCAGTAACGGTAACAAAGTGAGCGGCCGCCTGGCAGGCACAGACATACATCTCTCCCTTCTTCACATAAAAATTCAGCTTGTTTTTTCTTCGGAATAAAGACAGATTCGGTCCTATAGCCAGGACCACCGGAATGTCATGAGTCAGCATCGCTGCCATTCGGATCCAGATATTTCTTCCCAGAACTCCAAAAGAAGCTTTCAGAGGAATCCTGTTTTTGCGAAAATAATGGTTCATGCCTGCGGCCAGAAACCACACTGGCATACCAAAACCGGGGATCAAAGGAAAATACCGGTGGTGCATGGTCCTGACCAATTGCTGGTATCTTTCCTCTTCCCAGATACCGCTGTCTTCTTCCTCTTTGAATTCTTTGCTGCGGCAATATTCTTTATGTAAACTTAAATACAGCAGGACATCTGTTCCTGCAATTACTCCACAGCCATATTTTTTGAGAACATTTCCAGAAAACCAGCCCTGATTTCCTCCATAAGAAAGACTTCCGTCTTTCATCACTGCCACATACGGATATTTCAGACGAACTATTTTCATATTATGTCAACCCCGCCATTTTCTAATTCTATTTCCATCTCTTCCGATATCTTTACCGGGCCACCCAGTGTACACCGGAGAATCCGGCCATCCTTTTTCCGGACCTCCCCACGGATCCTTCCTCCCGGCTGGAACAGAGTATAGGCAAAAACTCCCTCTTTCTCCTCTCTGGACAAATAGACTGCCGCCGCCATACTGCCGCTGGCACAGCTGCTTTCCCAGATCAGGGAATCTGTACTCTCCACATAAACTGCCGGAACCATCCTGTCTTCTTCCAGGAACATAATCCCCCAGGCGCCGCAGGGGCAGGCTTCCCGTGCCCTTGCCAGGGCATTTTCTACAAATTCCTTTCCTCTGGGCTTTCCAGGCACGATCAGATGACAGATTCCATCAAAAATCACCATATGGAAAACATCCTTCGATCCGGTCTGTACCAATTCTATGCTTTTTGGAAGAGGCATATCGATCTGACTGGTCCCCTCTGTCCTGTCTGCAATTACTTTTAAAGGAACAGGAGAACCGCTGACCTCCACTTCCAGCTCCTGTCTATCTTTTCCGGCCATCTGGCACAGAAGGTATGCAAAGCTTCTGGACGCATTCCCACAGAATTCTCCTCCCATCATTTCCATTCGAAAACTGCCCTGCTCTGTTTTTTCTATGAAGCCTACCTGCTCGCCTTTCAATTCTTTTCTGGCAAGAATCTGTCTGGCTATAGCAGGATACTTTTCTCTGTCCACAGGAGTAGTCACAAAAACGGTAATATTCCCCGCCGGATCAGCTATGCGTATTTTAATCCTCAATGGGTCTCCTCCTCCCGTTCTCCCTGATATCGCTGCTTTTTGTAATCCATCCGTAAAACCCTTCTGATATATCATATCATGAAATTTCCGTATCGACAATTAGCATAAGCTATGATATATATTGTTATATCAAATACTAATAGCTATAGGGGGGAATTTTACTATGCCAAAGAAAGACGCCTCCGTAAATCAGATTACGGAAGGGGTTATCTGGAAGCAGCTGCTGATCTTTTTCTTTCCCATTATGCTGGGAACCCTTTTTCAGCAGCTTTATAATACGGCAGATGCCGTAGTCGTAGGCCGTTTTGTGGGGACGAAGGCCCTGGCGGCAGTGGGAGGCTCTACCGGACAGATCACCAACCTGATCGTCAACTTTTTCGTTGCCCTGGCCTCCGGCGCTACCGTTATCATCGCCCGATACTACGGAGCAAAAAATAAGAAGGATCTCAACGATACCCTTCACACCGCTGCTGCCCTGTCCATCGTGGGCGGGATTCTTACCACAATAGCAGGAATCGCACTGGCCCCGGTCCTTCTGGAAATGATGAAAACCCCGGCAGATGTTATGCCGGATTCTGTCACTTATCTGCGGATTTATTTTGCAGGTATTATTTTTGTGTTCATTTATAATGTAGGCTCTGCTATTTTGCGGGCTGTGGGAGATTCTACCAGGCCCCTGTACTTTCTTATTGTCTGCTGCTTTA